>NZ_CALIBH010000194.1 GCF_938045775.1 uncultured Campylobacter sp. | reverse complement strand
ACGATAGATGAAATTTCGAGTGAAATTTTAAATTTAGACGGGAAGTAGGGCGGCGTATTATGCCCGCGCAACTTAGACCCGTTGCGAGCGAAATTTTACGGCGGATTATGTAGCCTTCGTGCGTAGCGGGCGGCAAAATTTTAAAATTTCATTTAAGTGTGAGCGGCGGGTGTCGTGCATCAAAATGGGTGGTTCGGTAGGTACGAAGCGGTAGTGAAACTGGCGGCAACAAAATTAGCGGTGCAAAATAAGCAGCGCAGCGGGTGTGCAATAAACAGCGCCTCGAGCGAGGAATTTTATAAAATTTTATTCTGCTTTGCTCGCTTTGCTGCACCTGCGCGATTTAAATCGGTTGCGAGTAAAATTTGGCGGCGGATTGAGGAATTTGCGTGCGCGAGGCTTGCGCGACAGCGGCGAAATTTTAAAATTTGATCTAAGCGCAGGCGGGTGGGATTACGGCGCATTTATCGCGCCGCCGCACCCTTGAAATTTAAGAGCCAGCTAAAAATTTTTAAATATAATCGCCGCTTAAAATAAGGAGTGCTAATGAAAAAATTCTATCTTAAAATTTCGTTATTTGTGTTTATAGCGGCATTTGTAATGATCCCCGCTGCAGCAAAATCGCATTTGACAAGCTTGATAAAGTTAGAGGATTTTAATAACGAAGAGCAAAGGATGCTTTTTAAATCCTGCGATTACGGCGAGGGAAAATATAGCGCGTGCAATAATCTTGTTGAAATTTTATCTAAAAAGTGCGACGGCGGCGATATGGACTCATGTGCTACGCAAAGCGATTTTTTACAATCTTTATATAGAGAAGAAGAGGCTATGAAATATCTGATTAAGCTGTGCGATGCTGACTTTGTCGAATATTGCATAGGGCTAGGTTGGGAAGATATAGAATTTAACGGCAATATACAAAGAGCGATTAGGAGTTTTGAAAAAGTCTGCGATAGCAAGCTGAAGGATAGCGAGCCTTTTTGTAGAATGAATGAGGAATTAAAGAGCTGCCTAGAAGATAAAGAATGCAATCCGATAATAAAGGGCAAAGCTCTTTTAAAAAGAACTGCAGAGGAGCTAAAATGAAAAGTATTAGCGTTTTATTCTTATTGATTATGATATTGTCCTGTCCATTATCCGCCAAATCTACGGCAGAGGAACAAAATCTTTATAACGAATGCGACAAAGGAAAAGGCAAATATAGCTCGTGCACCAAACTAATAGAAATTTTATCTAAAAAATGCGATGACGGAAATATGGAAAAATGCGATGATTTAGGCTATGTTATGGGTTTAGAGCTCGGTATGCGAGAAGCGGCTTTTGTGCCCTTAGAAAAATCTTGCAAGGCAGGTATTGCAGCATCTTGTTTTAACCTAGGAATTCATGATATTGCGATAAGAGGCAATGTCAAAAGAGCGGCACATAATTACGCTATAGCTTGCGAAAAATATTCAGAGCGCTTGGAAGAAGAAAGAATATTTAAACTAAAGTCTTGTGCGCTAAAGACGGCTTTAGAAAACTGCTTACGAGATCAGGAGGAGCACGATCCCGTAAAGTGTGCGAAAAAAGCCTTTTGGGAAATAAGCGATAAATACGACGCAAATTCAACCAAGGAGTAAAAGATGGCAAATCCAAAGAAGGGCAAAGAGCGATAATGAAAGAATTTTATCCCGCAATTTTGGCGCCTTTAATAACGCAAACCGCGGCAGAGCGTAATCAAAGTGCAGCCGCTAGCAAAGAGATAAAATTTACGTCGCTTTCTGATTTAAATTTATATCGTATGTAGGAGCGAACATGAAAGCGCTATTTTTTATACTCGCGTCGGTTCTGTTTTTAAAGGCTGAGAGCGTAAGCGAAATTTATTCTCTAGGGGTGCCTGCATGCGATACTTACGATTTAAATTTTAAGAAATGCAGTAGCGGCGACGGCGAAGCATGCTATTTGGCGGCTTTAATTCTAAATAATAGATCTTGCGCACGAAAAAACGATGGTTTGGCATTGGAATTTTTTGAAAAATCATGCAGTTTGGGATATGCCAAAGGCTGCATTTTTATGGGACAAGCGTATTCGCTTACTTCTTTGGACGAAAAACACGCGAAAATCAAGACATATTACGAAAGAGCTTGCGAGCTAGACGCGAAATTTTGCGACGATTACGGGCTTTTATATTTTTACGGCGAGGGCGTAAAAAAGGATGAGCTTGCGGCAAAAGAGTATTTTAAAAAATCCTGCGATGCAGGAAATCCCGCAGGATGCGGGCACTTTGCCACATCGTTAAACAAAGAGGACAAAGATATAAACGAGGTTATGAAATTTTATGAAATCGGCTGCAACGGAGAGCATTACCCTTCGTGCTATGCTTACGGACTGCTGTTGTGGGCTAAAGTAGATAAAAATAAAGGCAAAAATTTTTGCAAGAAGGCTTGCGACAGGGGTAATATAAAGGAGGCGTGCAAATGGGTACTCGATATGAGCGAGGAGGAGGAGGAGCAAATTTTATATTTGAGGCGGTATTTAAAGCTGGGCTGCAAAGACGGCGACGCGCAAATGTGCAAGGATTTAGGAAAAATAGGGAATTAGGGCAGAATTTTAAATACTAAATTGCCCCACTTGCAAGCTCTTAAAATTTGGGCTTTAAAATTTAATCTTAATTGGGCTATAATCTTAGAATTAATATTCAAAAAGGAGTTTTTATGCAAACACAAAATAATTTCATAAACCGTGAACTAAGCTGGCTACGCTTCAATACCCGCGTGCTGGAACAATGCAAAAAGGATATCCCGCTAATTGAAAAATTAAAATTTCTAGCGATTTACAGCACGAATTTAGACGAATTTTATATGATCCGCGTGGCGGGCTTAAAGCAGCTTTTCACAGCCGGCGTTATAACCAGCGGCGATGACGAGATGACGCCTCTTGAGCAGCTACGCGCGATCCGCTCCTATCTAAGAAACGAACAAACCGAGCTTGAGCAGCAGTATTTCGGAATCCAAAAGGAGCTTTGCAAAAACGGGCTTTTTATCAAAAGCTACGACGAGCTGCAGCCCGAGCTAAAGCCGGCGGCGGACGAGTTTTTTTTCTCGCAGATAATGCCCGTCATCGTCCCGATCGCAGTCGATGCGACCCATCCGTTCCCGCATCTAAACAATCTCAGCTTCTCCCTTGCGGTCAAGCTCTGCGATGAGGGCGCGCCCGAGTCGGTGCATTTCGGGATGATTAGAATTCCGCGCGTGATCCCGCGCTTCGTGCAGGTCGCGCAAAACACCTACGTGCCGATCGGCACCATCGTAAAACGCCATGCGGAAGAGATTTTCCCCGGCTACAAGCTCATCAGCTCCGCAGCTTTCCGCGTCACGCGAAACGCCGACATCGTAATCGAGGAGGAGGAAGCGGACGATTTTATGATGATTTTAGAAGCGGGGCTTAAACTGCGCCGCAAAGGGGCTTTTGTGCGGCTTCAGATCGAAAAGGACGCCGATGCCGAGCTTTTAGAATTTCTAAATTCTCATCTTAAAATTTTTTACAAAGATATATATGAATGCGCCGTGCCGCTTACACTGGACGGGCTTTGGGAGATCGCTTCTAATAAGGATTTTTCCTTTCTAGCCCATCCTCAGTATCTGCCAAAGACGCTGCTCCCCTTTAACGAAAACACCTCTGTTATGAGCGCGATGGAGAAGGAGGATATCCTGCTGATCCATCCTTACGAGAGCTTCGATCCTGTCCAAAAGCTCATCAAAGAAGCCGCAAAAGATCCAAAGGTCATCTCGATCCGTATGACGCTGTATCGCGTGGAGAAAAACTCCCCGATCGTTCAGAGCCTGATTGAGGCTGCAAGCGATGGCAAGCAGGTAACGGTGATGGTCGAGCTTAAGGCGAGGTTTGATGAAGAAAACAACCTGCACTGGGCGAAGGCGCTTGAAGACGCCGGCGCGCACGTAATCTACGGCATCACGGGCTTTAAAGTCCACGCCAAGGTAACTCAGATCATCAAAAAAGAGGACGGCAAGCTAAAATTTTATATCCACTTAGGCACGGGCAACTACAACGGCTCGAGCGCTAAAATTTACACCGACGTGAGCTTTTTTACTTGTGGCGACCGCTTCGATAAGGACACGACGAATTTCTTCCACATCCTCTCGGGCTACAACAAAAACCGCAAGCTCGACAACCTCTCTATGTCGCCGATGCAGATCAAAGAGCGGCTCTTAGCGATGATAAAAAACGAGGAGAAAAAAGGCTCTGCCGGCAGGATCATCGCTAAGATGAACGCTCTTGTCGACGGCGATATGATCAAGGCGCTGTATAAAGCAAGTGCGGCGGGCGTGAAGATCGATCTCATCGTGCGCGGCATCTGCTGCTTGCGCCCGGCGCTTAAGGGCGTTAGCGAAAACATCCGCGTGATCTCGATCGTCGGCAAATACCTAGAGCACGCTAGAATTTTTTACTTCGCGCACGCGCAGCCCAGCCTATACATCGCGAGCGCGGATTGGATGCCGCGAAATTTGGAGCGCAGGCTGGAGCTGATGAGCCCAATCTACAACGAAAATCTGCAAAACAAGCTCAAAGAAATTTTAAAACTTCAGCTAAGCGATAACGAGCTTGCATTCGAGCTGCAAAGCAGCGGCGAGTACCGAAAGATCGAGCCGAAAAAGGGCGAAGAGAAAATCGACGATCAGGAATTTTTAGAAATTTATTTCAATAAAATTTATAAAAATATCCGCAAGCATGACGAAAGCGGCACGGCGCTAACTAAGCTTTTGAAAGAGAGTTAAGTGCGCGCCGGATTTGCGCGCTAGACCGCTTGGCATTAAGCCCGCGCGCAAGCCGAGCTTATAAATGCTAAATACAAAATTTTTGCCGTGAATGCGCGAGTAGATTTACATAAATTTCAAAGGGATTAAATGAAAAGATATCTTTATCTAGCCGTTATAGCTATGTTTTGTATGGGCGGAGTCTTTGAAGACGCGGATAAGCTCTATGAGGACGGCGATTATCCTAAAGCGATAAAAATGTGGCAGCGCAGCTGCGACGGCGGAGATACGCGAAGTTGCTATAGGCTCGGGGATTTATATAAATTCGGCATCAATACCATGCAGAGTTATCAAAAGGCAGCGGAGGTTTATAAAAAAACTTGCGACGGCGGGGATATGACCGGCTGCTATGAGCTTGCAGGACTATACTTCGAAGGCTATGGCGTTAGACAAGACTATCAAAAGGCGGCGAGCCTGCATCAAAAGGCTTGCGACGGCGGTAATATGTTTTCGTGCAATTTGCTTGTAATTTCATACGAATCCGGTATCGACGTCCCAAGAGACAAGCACAAGGCTATGGTTTTGCGTCAAATGATTTGCGATAACGGTGATGCAGATATGTGCAATAACCTTGCATATTTATATAAAAACGGCGACAAGGTCAGACAGGATTTGCAAAAGGCGGAGAGCCTATATAAAAAAGCGGCTGTTTTGTACCAAAAGAAAGCTCAAATAAATCAAAAGAAATGCGATGAAGGCGACTTATATGAGTGCCAGCGCCTAGCGGATCTATATATAGACGGCAAGGGCGTAGAGAAGGATTTCAAAAAGGCTGCGGATTTATACCAGAAGGCTTGTGATGGCGGCAGGGCGGCGGCGTGCTTGACTCTGGGAGACTTATACAAAGCAGGTAATTACCAAAAAACAGAAAGCCTATATCAAAGCGGGCTAAATTTGCTTAAAAATACTTGCGAGAGCGGGGATGCAGACTCGTGTAGTTATCTCGGGGATTTATACAAAAATGGATGGCGCATTAAACAAGATAGATCCTTAGCAAAAGAATTTTACGGAAAAGCATGCGATTTAGCAGAGCAGATCGGCTGCGACGAATACAAGCAATTAAACGAAGCAGAACTCATCGATGATAAGCATGGCATCACACCGAGCGCGCCTTAATCCATGAAGCTTGCATGCTTGCGCACAAACAAGGCTACGCGTAGATAAAATTCCGCTTACTTATGATAAAATTTTAAAATTTCTCAAGTTAAAATCTTAAAATTTACTCGCTGTCTCATCGCATGCATTTAATAAAAATACTTTCAAATTTAAAGTAAAAATTTGTAATTTTAAAAATGTAAATTTAAGAGATAAAGGCGTAAACCTGGGAATTCTTTAAATTTAATTAAGTTCCGAAATTACAAATGATAAATAAATTCTTTTTAATTTAAATTTAAAGAATTTTTCACTAATATACTGCTCTTTTTAATAACGCCTATGAGAAATAGTATTATAAAAGGATCAAAATGAGCTTATTTAGGTTTTCTATTGCAGCGGCGGGAGCGCTTTGTTTATGCGCGGCCACTTTAGCTGCACAGGACGATAGCGAAGGTGGCTCCCAAAATTTAGGGCAGATCAATGTTACGGGAAACGTAGAAAGCGACCCGCTTACCAAAAAAGTCGGCGAAACTAAAAAGAGCGCCAAGCAACTCGCCAAAGAGCAAGTTAGCGATAGCAGAGATATGGTTCGTCACGAAACCGGCGTTTCAGTTGTCGAAAGCGGAAGATTCGGTGCTAGTGGTTATTCGATCCGCGGCGTGGATGAAAATCGCGTCGATATCAGTATAGACGGACTTCGCCAGGCAGAAACACTAAGCTCGCAAGGTTTTAAAGATCTATTTGAAGGATATGGAAACTTTAATAACACTAGAAACGGCGTTGAGGTTGAAAACGTAAAACAGGTAAATATCACTAAAGGTGCAGATTCGGTAAAAAGAGGCTCGGGCGCGCTAGGTGGCTCAGTAGCGTTTGAGACAAAGGATGCGAGAGATTATCTAACGGAGAAGGATTGGTATTACGGATTTAAGCGCGGGTATCAAAGCGCAGATAGACAAAACTGGCAAAGCCACGCAGCTGCAGTTCGGTTTAAGTGGTTTGATCTCTTGGCTATTCACACCGATAGAGAAGGACATGAACTAAAAAACTGGGGATATAAAAAATATGATCCTACTGTTATAAGAAAAGTTAGAGAAAAACCTGATCCCTATAGAATTTACAAAAAAAGCACCCTTGTCAAATTTGGTTTTCAACCCACCGATACCGATAGATTTAGCCTAGGATACGATAAGTCTAATATAAAATCAGAGGGAATAGACTGGTCGAATCAATTTGCTCTTTATAATACGCAAACTCCTTGGGGAGCCTTGACTAACGATATACGACATACCAACGATAGAAGCGAAAGAAAAAACTACTCATTTTCTTATGAAAATTTTGATGAAACGCCTTTATGGGATAGCTTGAAATTTAGCTATAACAAGCAACATATTAAGTTAAAAGCGAGAACGGATGAGTATTGCGAGGGCGATAATTGCGCGGGAAATTCAAATCCGTCCGGTCTTCATATAAACAAAGACGGAAAAATGGTAGATAAATATGGAGGGGAAGTAAAGACATGGCTAAAGTGGGGATTTATGCCTACGTTAGTAGATAGTCAGTTTGATTTTTCAGATCCGGATAATCCAAAAAACGAATCCCATATATTAGATATGAATGCATATAGCAGTTATAAACCTAATGACGATGCCTATGTCAATTGTGATGAATATGATTGCTCTAAAGGTATGACTCTTTTTGATACGAATAGCGGTACATATAAAACATATTCAATAAATAAAGTAACTACGCCTTATAGTAAAGGCAATTACGGCAAATTATCACCGGTTGGTTCGGATGAGATACTTTTACCTAGCCAAAACGGATACGTAGAAAACAACTGGAAGGATAGAGATTTAAATACCGATACTAAGCAGTTTAATCTTGACCTTACAAAAGACTTTCATATAAAAAGCACAGAACACTCTTTAAGTTACGGAGGGCTTTATAGTAAAAGCGATAAAAGTATGGTAAATAGGGCGGGTTATTCTCCTCAAAATAAACAATGGTGGGCTAAATATTTTACTGGAGTTAGAAATACTAATCCTAAGTTTCCCATATTAGGCACTTGGTATCCAGATAAATGCCAATCATATACCAATGCCTCTGCCTATAATAACGCTTGCGGTCACGAAGATGATCCTTTTAGCTTCCTTATTCCGGTTGAGACCAAAACCGGAGCGCTTTATGTAGGAGATGACTTTCGTATAAACGATGTTTTAGCCTTTGATCTTAATTATAGGTATGATAAAGTTAAACACAATCCATCATATACCCCAGGCGTTACGCCAAAAATTCCAACTGATCTATTTATCGGAATGTTTGTTCCTTATACTCCGCTTCCCGGTACGCCGTCTAGTGATGAGATAAAGGCGCATAAGAATGCAAATGCAGAAGCCAATGCCGTATATTTAGCTTCTCAGAAGAGAAAATATTCGGCAAATTCATATTCTTTATCTACAAGCATCGATCCACTTGATTTTTTCAGGCTTCAGCTTAAATACGCAAACGGATTTAGGGCGCCTACTTCGGATGAAATTTACTTCACTTTCCAGCACCCTGATTTTTCGATATATCCGAATTTGGATTTGAAAAAAGAAACGGCAAAGACTAAAGAGATTGCCTTTACGCTTCATAATTCGCCAAGCTTCGTTACATTGAATTTATTCCAAACGGATTATAGGAATTTTATAGATTTACAATACAAGGGGGAATTCCAGCTTCCTTACGGAAACGGCGGAAGTACAATGCCCACCTCCGTATATCAAAACGTAAATCGCCCCAAAGCGAGAGTAAGAGGTTTCGAGATTGATTCAAAGCTCTTTTTAGATCAAATTTGGGAGCCGCTACAGGGATTTAGCATCGGATATAAGCTCACCGTTCAAAAAGGACGAATGGATATCGGCAACGGTAAAAGAGATACTCCGATGAATGCGATCCAGCCTAGAACGGCGGTTTATAGCGTAAGCTACCAAAGCCCAGGCGATAAATTCGGCGCAGATCTATTTGTAACTGCGGTAGCTGCAAAAAAAGGAGACGACACCTATAATATGTATTGGTATGAGCAAGCGCGAAGCGGCAAAATCGTAAACGGCAAACCTGTAAGCAATAGCGAAGTGGAATGGAGAAGCGGCGGATATACGACGATAGACTTCGTAACATATGTAAAGCCGATCAAATATCTAACTCTTCGTGCAGGCGCATATAATATAACCGATCGCAAATATATCACTTGGGAAAGTGCCAGATCAATAAGACCTTTTGGAACTAGCAATCTAATAGATCAAGAAACAGGGCTTGGTATCAACCGTTTTTACTCGCCGGGTAGGAACTATAAACTCACATGGGAGTTTCAGTTTTAAAAATTTAATCAAGTGTTTGACGTCTTATTAAAACAAAAGCCTTTGGAATCAAAATTTATAGATTTATTACTAAATTTAAAAAGATGGCGATAGTAAATCATTTGGCATCATTTAGATTTCCGAATTTTATGTAGCGTGTAAATTTTAAATTTTTACGTAGTACGGCAGACCAAAGGCTCCTGTCCGTGATGACATCAGCTTTGTAATTTTGCAATAATGTTTGTGATCTTTCCGTCGCTTCGAGATCGAATTTTTTGCCCGTGTAAATTTACCGAGCCGGAAAACATAGCATCCGTATGTGCTAAAAATTTCGCAAGCGCACAGCCCCACACTACACAAATCGCAGGGGAATTTTAATGCCGTGAATCTGCAAGCGGATCATCTCGCTTCCAAGCGAAGACAGCCTTTTTGCGGCAATGTGCGTAATCTATTTCTCTTCGCTCTATCTCGCCCGCTTGTAACGACAAATCTTATAAACGCAGTGGTCCTTTAAAAATTTTAACTTCAAATTTTGCTCCGAAGCTCGCTAAATTTAAGGAAGAGCCCACACAGATAAATTGTTCTATTTTCGCGCGGCGCACGAGGTTTTTAAATTTGCGGCGCCCGCAGGAGGCTTTAAAGCTCGCTAAGTCTCGCCGTCGTTAGCGCGCAGGGCTGATCCGGCTAGCGATCTTTTGCGCGATTTATCTCCTTGTATTATTTGCTTAAAATCCCGCCGCAGTATATGTCGGCGCCGGACAAATCATCGCTTCGTTTTAAATTTAATCCTCATATCCTCTAATGCCAATATGCCTTCCCTCTATCTTAGGAACTACGGGCTTCTTTTTAAGCTTAACGCCATATAAATTAATGCCGTAAAGTTTACTAAGGCGGATAAAATCGACGTTAAGCTCCTCTAAGTCGGTATCGCGAAGATCAATGTATTTAAGACTCGTCATATCGTTTATACTCTGCGGTAATTTTTTGATCGAGGTCTCGGATAGGCCTAGAACTTCTAAATTTTTTAAGTTTCCTATGCTTTCCGGAAGCTGCGTAATATTTTTACCACGGATGTAAAGCTCCTTTAAATTATGTAGGTTTCCGATACTACCAGGAATTTTAGTAATGGACTGGTTGTTAATTTTCAGCTCTTCCAAAGCATCAAGCATGCCGATGCTCTCAGGCAGACTCTCTTGCTTATATCCGCTAATATCAAGCTTTTTTAAGCTTTTTAATGCGCCGATACTTTCAGGAATTTCTTGTATATTTTCAGACCAAATATCAAGCTCCTGCAGATTATGCAAATCCCCTAACTCAGACGGGATCGTTTTGATATTTGAACCTATATGAAGCCTTTTGAGCGACGGGATTTTCACGGCGAGCCGCAATCTCTGCTCGTCCATATGACCCCACTCCTCAAGATTGGGTAAATTTACGATGTTTTCAGGTGGAGAGGTAAAATCTTCGCTTAGTTCCTTTAGACTCGGCATTTGCGAAATCTCATCGGGTAGCGCCTCTATATGCGTGCTCGTAAGATCTAAAATTTCCAGTTTTTTCAGCTCCGCCAGATGCGCAGGCAAAGTATGCAAAAATTTACAACTGTAACAGTGGAGCTCTCGTAGCTTGCTCATCCCTGCAATCTGCGGCGGCAATTGCGAAATATGCGTTTCATCCAGCTCAAGATATTCTAAATTCTTTAAATTCGCTACATTCGCGCTCAACTCTTTTACGGGGCAACGATCCAAAATCAGCGTCTTAAGATTCGGAATTTTAGAGATATTTTCACTAATCTCCGTAAATTCGGTAGCGCGTAAACCTAAATACTCAAGCTTTTGTAAATTTTGCACGCAAGAGGGTAGATCTGAAACTCTTGTGCCTTGCAAATCAAGCTTTTTTAAATTTGAAAGCAAGCAAATCTCGGGCGGAACCTGCGTAACCTCATCCACTCTAATCGGCGAAACGGTCATAAAATTCGCGTTTCTGCCGAAGTCTAGCTCATCAATGTCCGCAAGCTTTTCATACAAATCCCATGTCGTAGCGATATCGCTAAAGAAGCTTATACCATAGTAATTCTCTCGCCCCTTATCGCTAAAGCGTAAGAAATCCGCCAAGTTTTGCATTTGCGTATTTTGATCTTCGCTCAGCTTTGGGCTAAACTTCAGGCGGATGCCCTGCGCATCGTTTGACATACTAATTTTAATGCCTTTAAAACCGGAGATTGATTGTATGCAGAGCGAAAAAGCAACTGCTATAAATAGCGCGATATAAATCTTTTTCATTTGAGCTGCCTTTTTAAAATTTAAAATTCTTAGTATCTGCTGCGCGATATTTATAAAATTTAAGCGAGCGCTTTGCAAGCTTGATTTAAAAATCCTCACATCGCTCTGCGCTTCGCAAATTCCATCAAATTTTAAAATTTTGGAATTTCGCGCAACGCCTTAAAGACAGAGCGAAATTCCGAATCAAAGGATGCTTGTAAATTTTATTTATAAGCCTTAATCGCTTTGTCAAGGATTTTCTCTGCCTCGGCGGCGCTTGCGAAATCCTTCACTTTGACCCATTTATTCGGCTCTAAAAGCTTGTAGGTTTCGAAGAAATTTTTGATCTTATCCAGCGTCGCTTTAGGCAGATCGGAGATAGCTTTAATGCCCTCAAATCGCGGATCGATCTTGCTAACCGGCACGGCAAGCAGCTTCTCGTCCATGCCGCTTTCGTCCTCCATCATTAAAACGCCGATTAGACGGCACGGGATCACGCTACCGGCGGCAAGCGGGTATTCGTTTAGCACCAAAACATCCGCAGGATCGCCGTCGTCTGCCAAGGTATTGGGCACGAAGCCGTAGTTTGCGGGATAAAACATCGCGCCGTAGAGCACGCGATCTACGCATAGCGCACCGCTTGCTTTGTCGATCTCGTATTTGATGTTCGAGCCGTAAGGGATCTCGATCACTGCGTTGATTTTATCGGGGTTTGAACCCACTTTTATCTTTGAAAGATCCATAGTTTTCCTTTATTTAGAATTTAAAATTTTGATATTTTTTACGTCTATCGTCGTTTTTGCAAAATCTTTGTCGATCTCGCCGCTAATTCGCATAAGCGTATTTTCATCCACGCTCACGCCGCGCCAAACGTCATCATCGATCTCAACCTCGATGCTATCGCCGTTTTGATCTACAAATCTATAATGTTCGCGTCTGAGTTGAGATTTTATCTTGCCGTCGATTACGACAGAAGAATCATCTCTTAATGTAAGCGCTTCTTTGACGCTTGACGGCTGATTTTGCGCCGTCGCACCGCTTGGGACAAACCCGCCCGCGGCGAATGCAGCCGCGCACAAAGCCATATTAATTAAAAATTTTCTAACCATATCTATCCTTAAAATTTTAATCTCTGCGTTTGCAAACAGATTCGAAATTTTATTAAATTTAAAAACCCCGCTCATATTTAACGCTTGCATTAAATTTGCGGCGCGAGCTTTTAAATTTACGCTTAAAATTTGGCTATCTAGCGCGACGGCGAGCTATAAATTTAAAGGCACGCTCGTGCTAAAGACGCATTAAATTTAAGCGCGATTTGCGCCGCTTGCGCTATGAAAAAGAAGCCAAAGGCGCTTAAAATTTAAGCCGCCCCAAGCGCGCTAGCCTAATTTTTCGATCTGCGCGGCGATTATAGCGTTTATGTCCGCTACGATCTCCTCGACCGTGCGCTCGCCGTTTACGCTGTAAAATACGCCCGCGTCGCCGTAAAATTTACGGATATCCTCGATCGGCTCTGAAAATACCGCCATGCGGTTTTTAAAGACTTCCTTGTTATCGTCCGCCCCGCGAGCGCGCCCCAAAACGCGCTGCTCGGCGACCTCCTCGCTGACGCACACCTCGATGACTGCGCTAAGATTTACATCATCGTCGCCTCGCAGTACCTCGTCTAGCTTATTCATCTGCTCGACGCTTCTTGGATAGCCGTCGATGATGATGAAGTCTTTAGGTGAGCTTTTAATCGCGCTAACGATAGCATTTACGACGATATCAAGCGGCACGAGATTGCCTTTAGAAATGAAGCCATCTATCTGCCTGCCCAGAGCGCTGCCGCTTGCTACCTCGGCGCGTAGCAGATCGCCCGTGGAGTAGTGCTCGATGCTTTGATTCATCTGAGCGATCATACTCGCATCGGTCGTTTTGCCGCTGCCAGGAGCGCCAATGATTAGAAAAAGGCTTTTCATTTTTGCTCCTTCTTATGAAGCCTAAGACCTAGCTCGCGAAGCTGCTCGTCTGTAACGACGCTAGGGGCTTTGGTGAGCGGACACTGCGCGCGCTGCGTTTTAGGAAACGCGATGACCTCGCGGATACTGCTTGAGCCGGTAACCAGCATCATCAGCCTATCAAAGCCGATCGCGATACCTCCGTGCGGAGGCGCGCCGAAGCTTAGCGCATCGAGAAGGAAGCCGAATTTCTCTCTCTGCTCCGCAGGCTCGATCTTAAGCAGCCTAAAGACCTTTTCTTGAATGTCCGCTTTATGGATCCTGATGCTGCCGCCGCCAAGCTCGATGCCGTTTAGCACGACGTCGTAGGCAATCGAGGTAATATCCTCTAAATCGGGCTCGTCGGGATTATTCGGCATCGTAAAAGGATGGTGCATCGCGGAGTAGCTGCCGTCGTCGTTTTGCTCAAACATAGGAAAATTTACGACCCACAAAAACTCAAGCCTGTTCGGATCTATGAGACCAAGCTCGTTTGCAAGGAAAATTCTAAATCTACCCATATAATCAAGCACGATTTTCTTTTTGCCCGCGCCGAAAAACACGACGTCGCCGACTTTAAGCTCGCAGCGCTTGATGAGCTCATCAAGCTCGCTTTTTTCAAAGAATTTTACCAGCGGCCCCTTTAGCCCGTCCTCTTTTACTTGGATAAACGCAAGGCCTTGCGCGCCGAATTTTTTAACGTATTCTTCAAAGCCTTGCATCTGGCGTTTGCTAAATTTCAGATCGCCGCCCTCGACTTTGAGCGCTTTTACGCGGTTAGCTTTGCGGTCTTTGGCTAAATTTGAAAAAATTTCATTGCTCGATTTTTCAAAAATATCGGCTACGTCGATGAAAGGCATATCGTAGCGCAGATCGGGTTTGTCGCTGCCGTAAAGCTCCATCGCGTCCTTATACTCCATATGTCTAAAAGGGGTGACGATCTCGCGACCGCAGGATTTGAAAATATCCTTTAAAACCTCCTCGGCTACGCGCATTACGTCATATTGGGTATTGAAGCTCATCTCAATATCGATCTGCGTAAATTCCGGCTGGCGGTCGGCGCGCAGGTCCTCATCGCGGAAGCAACGCGCGATCTGGAAGTATTTATCAAAGCCCGAGCACATCAAAAGCTGTTTAAAAAGCTGCGGACTTTGCGGAAGTGCGTAAAAGCTGCCCGGATAGACGCGGCTAGGCACCAGATAATCTCTAGCGCCTTCAGGCGTCGCGCGCGTTAAGATCGGCGTTTCGACCTCTACAAAGCCGAGCCTATCGAGCGCGTTTCGTGCGGCGATCGCAGCCTTGGAACGCATCTTAAATTTATCGAAGCTTCCATCGGCGCGTAGATCCAAAAAGCGGTATTTCAGCTTCGTTTCTTCATTGACGCTTTTATCGCCGATTACGAAAGGAAGCGGCTTGCTCGGATTTTCGATCTCTAAGCTTTCTACCACGACTTCGATATCGCCCGTTTTTAAATTTGGATTTTCCAGCCCTTCGCCACGAGCACGGATCTTGCCGACGGCTTTTAGGACGAATTCGTTTCGCACGGTATTTGCTACCTCGTATGCCGAGCTGCTATCTTTGGGATCACAGACTAGCTGTAAAAGCCCGCTTCGGTCGCGTAAATCTATAAAAATAACGCCGCCGTGGTCGCGGTAAGAATTTACCCATCCGCACACGGTTACACTTTTGCCGATATCGTTTTTACTCAAATCGGCGCAATAATGACTTCGCAAATTTACTCCTTTAAAATTATTTGTAAAACGCAAGTATAGTTAAATTTTGCTTTTACAAAGCTAATTTTTTATAAAATAAAACTATGGAAAACAAAATTCATAAAAACCTTAAATTCGCGGGGCTAATAGCCAAAAAATCAGAAGAGATTCGCCCTGTCGTGGAGCAAATTTGCGAAATTTTAAAAGCGCAAGGTATTGAGCTTTTGCTTGAAGAGGACGGAGCGGAATTTTTCAGCCTTAAGCCGCATACGCTTGCAGAAATTTTAAAAAAGACCAATTTTTTAATTAGCCTCGGCGGAGATGGCACGCTCATCGGGCTTGCGAGGCTGCTAAGCGACAAAAACGCTTTTATTTTGGGTATCAACGCGGGTACCTTGGGCTTTTTAACGGACGTGCAGCCGAGCGAATTTGCAAAATTTTTAAAGGAATTTTTACGCGGCGAATACGAGATCGAGCGCCCGTTTTTACTCGAAGTGATACTCGAAAACGGCAGCGGTAAAATCGTCCGCAAGACCGCATTTAACGACGTCGTAATCACCCGCAGCCACATCTCTTCGATGGCGAAGATCGACGCGTTTTTAAATAGAAAATATTTCAATACTTACTACGGCGACGGTGTGATCGTAAGCTCCGCCGTGGGCTCGACCGCGTATAATATGAGCGCGAACGGATCTATCGTCTATCCGCTGTGCGACGTGTTTTGCGTCACGCCGATCTGCTCGCACAGCCTGACGCAGCGGCCTTTGATCCTGCCAAAAGAATATCTCGCGAGCTTCAAAAACGCCGGAAGCTCCGAAGTTAGCGTCGTCATCGACGGACAAGACGTTTTTGATATGGCGGAATTTCACAGCGTGAGCGTTAAAATTTCACACGCAAAGGCAAATTTAATAAAACGCAGAAGCTACGATTATTTCGACGTTTTAAAAGCCAAACTCAGATGGGGGCACGGCGGATGCTAGAAAGAATTTATATTAAAAATAATCTGGGTTTTTGCGAGAGCGAGCTTAGTTTTGGCCCGGGACTTAGCGTATTTACAGGTATCAGCGGCGCGGGTAAATCGGTATTAATAGGCGCGATTTTAGCGGTGTTCGGTCTTAACGAATGCGAGGCTGAGCTCATAGAAGCGGACGTAGAGCATCAATTTGATATGGGAAATTTCGGCTTGATAAACGATACGCCAAATATTTTTCGCGTCCTAAAAGAGCGTAGCTTGCGATACTTTATAAATTCCCAATCGGTCTCAAAAAAAAATCTAAGCACGATCGCCGGCGAATACGTGAAATTTTTAGGCGCGAAAAACGCCGGCGAAATGAGTAGCGGCAGCTTGCTAAAATTACTTGATTTTATCGCCGCGAAAAAAGATGCGGCGCACGCTCAAAGCCTATCGGAGCTTCAAAGCGCTTTTGTGGAATTTAGCCGAACAAAAAAGCAGCTGGATGAAATTTTAGATCAAGAGCGCAAGATCGAGGAGTTAAAGGAATTCGCTCGCTTCGAGATTGAAAAAATCGAGCGCGTATCGCCTAAAATCGGTGAATATGAGGAGCTTTTGCAGATCAAAAAAAAGCTTAGTAAAAAAGATAAGATCGAGGAGCTTTGGGCTAGGGCGCAGGGTGTTTTTGAGCTGGAGCGCAGCGTCATCGAAGCGCTAAGTCTTAGCGGGCTGGATAGCGCGTTTTTCGAGGATGCGATGAACGAGCTGCGGCTAAAGCAAGAAAGCTTGAGCTTAGACGAGCTCGAAAATATCGACATAGAGAAAATTTTAG
>NZ_CALIBH010000193.1 GCF_938045775.1 uncultured Campylobacter sp. | reverse complement strand
CTTTTGTTTAAGCAGATCAAGCGCTTTGCCGCTGCGATTGCCCGTATTGCAATAAAGCACGACGTTTTTATCCTTGTAGGCGTTTATCTCATCCAGCCTGCTTTCAAGCTCTCCAAGCGGGATATTAATCGCGTGCTTTATGTGGCCTGCAGCGTACTCATCCGCGCTTCTGACGTCGATGACTAGATAATTTTCTTTCGCCCTATTGTCCTCCTCTATCGCCGATAGTGCTGCGCCGCTTATGGCGTAGCCGTTAGGTTGCTGCGTCTCGGCGCCGCAAGTCGCAAAAGATCCCAATGCTGCCAGCAAAACCGCGCTTTTTAAAATTTTGTGAGAAATAAATTTCATATGTTTCCTTTGAATTTTAGCTTTTAAAGCGGGAGATTATATCAAAAAATTTAGCTAAATAGTGTGAATTTGTGCGGAATGTGATAGGTTATGCTGATACGGATTACCGATGTGAAAACGCGAAAGAGACTCGAATAAAAAACTTTTGCCAAAATATCTTAAAGGCTCGTAGATAAAGATACTTTGCGTAAATTTATCTTTTAGAGACGGAGCAACAAATTCAAAAAAACTCACATTTGCCCGAAGGTAAATTTTATACTTTTGCCAATTTTCATTATTTTTCAAGTATAAGTAAGATATAATCTCGAACTTTTTTGAGGCGCCGTTGCGCTCTTAAAGGTAATTTGAAGATGGTGTCAAGAGAGAGACTTGAACTCTCGACCTCCGGCTTATGAGACCAGCGCTCTAACCAGCTGAGCTACCTTGACACGCGAAAAGAAATGGCAAGTATAGCTAAATATTCTTATTTTTAATTGAAACACTTTAAAAGGAGAGAAAATGAATGCGGCTTTGATTTTATTAGTCGTCATAGTTTTGTTAGTTTTGGCGTTAGTGGGCGTTTACAACTCGTTCATCGCTAAGCGTAACCAGGTGCGAAATATCGCCTCTACCATCGATACGCAACTTAAAAAGCGCTACGATCTCATCCCCAATCTAGTTAGTGCTACGCGCGAATATATGAGCCACGAAAGCGCGGTGCTAACGCGCGTTAGCGAACTTCGCTCACAAGCGATCAGCGCAAGCTCTAACGCCGATAAATTTAGACTGAATAGCGAAATTTCGGCTCTTTTAGGGCAGATCCGCGTTGCGGTAGAGGCGTATCCAAACCTGAAAGCTAACGAATCGTTTGCCAAGCTACAAAACGCGTTAGGCGAGTGCGAGGAGCAGATCAGTGCCGCACGCCGCGCTTATAACGGCGCCGTTACGGTTTATAATAACGCATGCGAGATGTTTCCTACTAACATCATCGCCAGCGTTTTCAATTTCGCCAAAGCGGAATTTTTCGCCGCCAGCGAGCAAGAAAAGCAAGCTCCGAACGTCTCTGAGCTTTTCAAAAAATAGGCGCGAGGCGTAGAAAATTCGCGATGAAATTTTAAAATTTCATCGCAAAAATGCCGAGCGTCGCAAGGCTAAATTTTATAGCAAGCAAAACAGATCGCGCGCAAAACACGCACTTTTAAAAGAGATTTGCTTCGCACCGCGCGCGCTCGTCATCTCGTTTGAGATATTTTGAGGCACGCAGTACTTAGAATTTTAACAATAAAATTTTACGAAATTAATTTGATTTGTATTTTCTTGCTGCGCAGGAGCTCGTTTTAATAAACGGTGCAACGCCAAATTTTAAAAGTCAAAATTTCGCAGTGCAAATTTTGGTCAGCTTGCTGCCAGCGTTACTTACGGAAGCGGCAGCAAAAGTAACGCTACGTTAATCGTGAGTAATTTTGCAAATTTGCGCTTCGGTCGCAGTTGCGAGGTCCTTCGGTGCGAGAGCAATCTGTTTTCCCCGCACGCCTGCGCTAACATAAATTTTCTCCTGCGTTAGCGCTCGCTCGTCGATGAAGGTGCGGAAGTGCTTTTTCATCCCAAGCGGCGAGCAGCCGCCCCTGACGTAGCCGGTGACCTTTTGCAAATCCTTCAAATCCATCAGCTCGCACCGCTTCGCACCGCAGATATGCGCGAGCGCCTTGAGATCGAGATTTAGATCGCCTTGCAGGCAGGCTACGACGTATTCGTGATCCGCCGTGCAAACTATCGTTTTATAGACCCGCTCGATCGGCTCGCTCACGCTATTTGCCACGTGTACCGCGTCTAAATTTAAAGGATCAACTGCGTATTCTTTGATCTCGTAGGGGATTTTCAGACCGTCCAGTACGCGCGCGGCGTTTGTTTTTGAGCTCATTTCGCCTCCTTAAATTTAATAGCGGATTTTGTTTTCTTTCAAAAAATCGC
>NZ_CALIBH010000192.1 GCF_938045775.1 uncultured Campylobacter sp. | reverse complement strand
TTTTCGCCAACTTCTACGATTTTGCTTAGCACGTATTGTTCTAGCTCGCGTCTAGGCACGTCATTTTTGAGCGCTTCGTTGTAGATATTTTCGACTATGCGGCTGTATTTTTCGTAGGGAAAGTAGAGGAAATGGTTCGCCCAAGCGCGTTTGATGAGCTCGTGAGTAAGCTTTTTTCTAGCCCACGCTTTAAAGCAATCAAAGCCGATAAAAACCGCAGATGTCGCTACGATCGTAAATAAAATGGAGAAGTGAAAGTCGATCTTTTCAAACATCGCGTGCGTCAGCGTTATCAAAAACATAACGCAGACGAATGCGAAGCAGGCGAAGATAACATAGGATTTGCCGTAGTTAAATTTAAAATTTAGCTTCGAAGGATCGACGAGCATGCCGTCGTTAAACTCGGCATTAGCTTCGAGCAGATCGCGGAAAAGCACTGGTTTATGCGACACATGAAACATAATTTCTAAAAGCCTATCTTTAAAATTTGATTTATCCATCGGAGTTCCTTCGATTTTTGCGGCATTATATCTTAAATTAAATTGTTATAAGATAAAATGATGCGAAATTTCAAGGAGAGATTATGTTTGAAATCAGCGGAATGAGCGGCGATGAGATAGTTTATATTAACGGCAAATTTTGCAAGGCCAAAGAGGCCGCGATAAGCCCTTTTGATCGCGGTTTTGTGCTTGGAGACGGCATCTATGAAGTAGCGCCCGTGGTAAATTCTAAAATTTGCGACAGAGCGGATTTTTGGGAGCGCTTTGAGCGCAGCGCCGCGCAGATCGAGCTAAAAATTCCATATTCTCGCGAAAAATATGAGGAAATTTTATATGAACTCATCGCGCAGGGCGGCGTGAGCGAGGGCGCTTTCTACACCCAGATCACAAGAGGTGCGGCGATGCGCGATTTTGACTACGTCCGCGGCATAGAGCCCAGCGTCTTTGCTTTTGTCTATCATACGCAAATTTTTGATAATCCGCTCGCAAAAGAGGGGATCGAGATCGTAAGCCTGCCCGAGATCCGCTGGCACAGGCGCGATATAAAATCGATCTCGCTTTTAGCGCAGTGCATCTTAAAGCACGAGGCCCACAAGGCGGGCGCTTATGAGTGCTTTTTGATCGAGGACGGGCTAGTTACCGAGTGTTCGAGCTCCAGCGC
>NZ_CALIBH010000191.1 GCF_938045775.1 uncultured Campylobacter sp. | reverse complement strand
TTGCGATGGGTATCGCCGTGATTAAAAATTTAGACGCCTGTTTGGCGTATCGCGGGCAGACTTTAAAGTCTAGCGATCTGCGCCTAAAGCCCGCCAAGACCGAGCAGGAGCGCGAGCTAAACTCCGCGCTGGCGGCAAAAGAGGGCAAGGCCTGCGATCTATGCGCATCGCTGTGCCCTTACCCGCAGCCGCTTGATGCCATCGCGATGATAGAAGCAGGCGCGCATTTCGCTCCGCAGATCCGCAGCGCTTGCGTCGGCTGCGGCGCGTGCGCAGAGCTCTGCCCGGCGCGTATCATCGAGATAATCCCGCGGGCGGATTACAAATCAATCTATGAAGGAAAACAATGAAAAACTCTATTAAATTCCGCCTATGCTCGCTAGCTGCAGCGCTTTTATTATGCGGCTGCGGAGATGACGGCGATTCAGGCTCTGCTGCGACAAGCTCTGCAGGGCAGAATTCCGTTTCGCAAGGCTCCGCAGGGCAAAATTCTGCGGATCAGAATTCCGCGAGTTCAAATTCCGCATCGCAGAGCGTGGAACAAAATCATACTGCAAAGCCTCGCATCAGCGTTAAAAGCGGCGAAGCGCCCAAGAAGGACGATAAGTTCGTAAGCTACGATTTTTACGGCGAGCGAAAGGTAAATTTTAATCTAAACGGCGATGTGAACGAAACGACCAAAAATATCGTGGCGTATTCGAGCATCAAAAACCAATACGAAAAGCTAAATTTTGATCTGATGAAAAAGCGTCTTGGGCATGATTTTATCCTGCGCTGTTCAGCGTGCCACGACGACTACGCCAACGGCATCATAGGTCCGTCGCTTCTGGATAAAACCGACGCGCAGATCGTGGATATGATTAAAAAGTATAAATTCAAAGAAAAGCCTAATCCTCTTATGGTGCAGCTCGTAAACGGCATGAGCGAGCAGCAGATAGAGACGATGGCGAAAGAAATTTACGAGTTCAACAAACAATTTAAGGAGCAGAAATGAAACCGGGTAAAATTTTAGCTTTGATTTTGGGTGTAGCACTGATCGCGCTGATGATCTTTATGGCTAGTTCGGACGATTCTAGCGCGCCGCAGCAAGAAGTCAAGCCGCAGGTGCAAGCAAAGCCTGCGCCGCAGAGCAAAAGCGTCGATCTCATCGATGATAAGGACGTAAAAAATATTAAAATTTTGCAGCAGAGCGTCAAGGAGCGCGATTTTAAGGTTAGTAGCTCCTATCTGGTAAGCTGCGCGCCCTGCCACGGCGATGACGGACGCGGCAAGATCGCTCCGCCGATCGGCGGCAAGAGCAAGGATCAAATTTTAGCAAGCCTCAAAGATTATAAAGCGGGTAAGATCAAAAACAGCCTGATGAGCGGACTGCTAACCAACGTAAGCGACGAGAGCCTAGATAAGCTCGCGGATGAAATTTCAAAATTTAAAGAGTAGCTCTTGGATAAATATAATTCGCGATGCACGATCAAAAACACGAGCTTTTTCTCGACCTTCGCGCTTAAAAATAAAAGTGGCAAATGGCGTCCCAGCATTCGGGCTCTGCGCTACGCTACGGTATTTTTAGTGCATCTACTTTTCGTGCTTTCCTTTCGCGCCGATATTCAAATTTTAGAAGGCGACATCAGCGGCTCACGGATACTTGGCTTTCACCTAGCAGATCCATTTGCCACTCTTGAGGTGATCGCCGCGCACAAGGATCTGCCGATAAATTTACTTATCGGCTCGGGCACCATTTTGCTGTTTTACTTCATCGCGGGCGGCAAGGCGTTTTGCTCGTGGATCTGTCCTTACGGAGCGCTTAGCGAGATCGGCGAAAAGCTGCATAATACGCTAATCGCTAAGCATGTCATCAAGGAGCGCTCATTGCCTCGCGGTATGCGGTATGCGATCTGGGCGGTGTTTTTGCTGCTAAGCGCGATTACCGATCTGCTCGTTTTTGAAATTTTTAACGTAGTTGGAATTTTATCGCGCCTCATCATCTACGGCTTCTCGCTGGCGGGGCTTTGGATAGTTTTTGTGTTTTTGCTCGAAGTATTTTTTAGCAGACGGGTGTGGTGCACGCACCTATGCCCGCTAGGCAGCACTTATTCGCTTGCGGCTAAAGCAAGCCTTAGCAAGATTACTTGGGATAAAAGCAGGTGCGATCACTGCGGCGTTTGCCAAGACGTCTGCTTCGTCTCGCACGTACTGGATATCACTAAAAAAAAGGCATCCGAAAATCTGGGCGATAAGAGCAAATTTATGCTAAAAGGGATCGACTGCACGCTGTGCGGACGCT
>NZ_CALIBH010000190.1 GCF_938045775.1 uncultured Campylobacter sp. | reverse complement strand
GGCGAGGATCTCATTAAAACCGCCTTTCGCTTCGATTACGGTATCGTCGAGACGATCGCGCATTACAGCGCTGCGCGCCACTTCAATCCGAAGGTAGATTTCATCATCGACATCGGCGGGCAGGACATCAAGTGTTTCTCTATTAAAGATGGCAATATCGATTCTATCGTGCTAAATGAGGCATGTAGCTCGGGCTGCGGCTCGTTTTTGCAGACCTTTTCAAATTCTTTAGGCTACGACATCAAAGATTTTGCGAATTTAGCCCTTTTTGCGACCCATCCCGCCAAGCTTGGTAGCCGCTGCACGGTCTTTATGAACTCTTCGGTCAAGCAGGCTCAAAAAGACGGCGCTACGATCGAGGATATCAGCGCGGGCCTTGCTATTAGCGTCATAAAAAATGCGATTTACAAGGTCATCCGAGTGCGAAACGCCGACGATTTAGGTCAAAACATCGTAGTGCAGGGCGGTACCTTTTTAAACAACGCCGTGCTACGAGCTTTTGAAAAAGAGCTCGGTAAAAATGTGATTCGCCTTGATATTAGCGAACTTATGGGTGCATACGGCGCGGCGCTTTTTGCCAAAAATAACGCAAATGAGCGCACCGATATGATCAGTCGCGCAGAGCTTGAAAACTTTACCCACCGCAGCGAATTTAGCGTCTGCAAGCTCTGTACGAACAAATGCCCGCTTACGATCAGCTACTTTGGCGATACTAGATTCGTCTCGGGCAACAAATGCGAACGCGGTGCGGGCAAGGAGATCCGCCACGACATTACGAATTTATTTGAGTTTAAAAACGAGCTTTTGAAAAAATATCGCAAGCCGCCGAAGCAGGACGCACCGCGGGTCGGAATTCCGTTTGTTTTGAATATGTTTGAGATGATCCCGTTTTGGAGTGCGTTTTTTGAAAATTTAGGTATGAGCGTCGTGTTGTCGCAAAAGCCGCGAAAAGAGACGTTGTTTTTAGCAAGCCAGAGCATCCCGAGCGATACCGTCTGCTACCCGGCTAAAAGCGTGCACGGTCACATCTACGATCTGCTAAATAAGAGTGTCGATTTTATCTTTTATCCGTGTATGAGCTACAGCTTGGACGAAAATATCAGCGAGAACTGCTACAACTGCCCCGTAGTCGCATACTATCCCGAGCTGATACGCGCGAATGTAGGCGCACTGGAGGAGAAAAAATTCCTCTACCCGCACGTGGATCTTAACATGCAAGATTCGTTTTGCAAAACGATGCAGGCTGAGCTCGCGGACGCCGGGTATAAATTTCATTCCGACGCCGTGAAAAACGCCGTCTTGCAGGGCCTTAAAGAGCTGCAAAACTATAAAAATACCGTTTTAATAAAAGGCGAGGAGACCCTAAAGGAGATCAATGCAAGCGGCACGCCCGCCGTCGTGCTAGCGGGTCGTCCGTATCATATCGACAAGACGATCAACCACGGCATCGATCGCTATCTAAATTCCTTGGGCTTTATAGTGCTTAGCGAGGACGCGCTGCCGCTTAGCAGGGTGCAGACGAAGAGCCTTAATCAATGGACCTACCACGCCAGGCTTTATAGCGCGGCGCAGTTTGTCTGTAAATACCCGCGCATGCAGCTGGTGCAGTTAGTCAGCTTTGGCTGCGGGATCGACGCGATCACGGGCGATGAGGTGCGCGATATACTTCGCCAAAACGGTAAAATTTACACCCAGCTCAAAATCGATGAAGTCACCAACCTAGGTGCGGTCAAGATCCGCCTGCGTAGCCTAAAAGCGACTATGATAGAGCGCGAAAGGCAAGGCGCGCAACAAGAAGCAAGAAAGGATGCGCGCTAATGTTTGCTAAATTTACGAAAGATATGAAAGCGACCCACACGATATTAATCCCCACGATGATCGATCCGCATTTTCGCTTTATGCAAGGCGTGCTGCGCGACGAGGGCTATAAGAGCGTCTTGCTCGGCGAAAATCGTCAAAATATCGTCGAGGAGGGGCTTCGCAGCGTGCATAACGACATGTGCTACCCCGCGCTGCTCGTCATCGGGCAGTTTATCGATGCGCTAAAAAGCGGCGAGTTCGACACGCACAAGGTGGCGCTTCTCATCAGCCAAACGGGCGGCGGCTGCAGAGCGAGCAACTACATAAATTTGCTTCGCAAAGCGCTTGAGGACAGCGGCTTTAGCTACGTCCCCGCAATCTCGTTAAATTTCGGCTCGCTAGATGAGAATGAATTTAGCCTCGGCAAAAAATCGCTTCTAAAGCTCTTCGCCGCGATATTTTACGGCGATTTGATGATGGGGCTGTATAATCAGTGCAAGCCCTACGAAAAGATCAAAAACCAAACGAATGAAATTTACGAACTCTGCGCCGAGCGGATCAAAAATTTGACTGATCAAAGATCATTTTTCAATCTCAAGAAAAATTTTAAATTTATCCTCTCGCAGTTCGCTAAAATCGAGCGTGACGATAAGCCGCGAGTGAAGGTAGGCATCGTGGGCGAAATTTATCTCAAATACTCACCCATCGGCAATAACAGCCTAAACGCCTACCTTATCCGTGAAAACGCCGAGCCCGTAAATACTGGGCTGATGGACTTCGTGCTTACCTGCATCTACGATGCGGTCTACGACAAGCAGCTCTATGGCAAGGGCGGTGCGGCGTATTACGGCTCGCTTGCGGTCGCTAAGGTAGTGGAATTTTTCCAGCGCATGATGATTAGGCAGATGAAACGCTTCGGCTTTCGCGCGCCGAGCCCATTTAGCGAGGTTCGCGCCGCCGCCGACGGCTATATCGGTCATGGTGTGAAGATGGGCGAGGGCTGGCTGCTGACGGCGGAGATGGTCGAGTTCATGCGCCACGGCATACAAAACGTCGTGTGCGCGCAGCCCTTCGGCTGCCTGCCAAACCACATCATCGCGCGCGGAATGATCCGAAAGATCAAGCAAAACTATCCGCAAGCAAACATCGCCGCAATCGATTATGACCCGGGCGCAAGCGCGGTAAATCAGGAAAACCGCATAAAGCTGATGCTTGCTAACGCAAATCGAAAGTAGCGCGCCGCATATCAAAAAGGGCTTTGGAATTTTAAATTCTAAAGCCTGCCGTAAAATTTTAAAATTTAAAAGCAAGCTCGCGATGACGGTTAAATTTTGACGCGCAAATGGCTCGCTTCCTTTCGCGAAATTTCCTCGAGATTTTGAAATTTTAAATCTCGATAGCGTTCTTGCGCTTCTTTTGCCTTTTTCGTGCGTTTTCAGCTCCCATTTTTATAAAATTTCATCGAAATCTAATGCAAATCCGCGCGAAATTCTACGCGTCGCCGCCATGGAATTCCACCGCAGAATTTTATTCCGCTGCGCCGTAAAATTCCACTCTCATTAAGGCAAAATTTAATACAATCCGTCTTTAAATTTTACAAAGGAAGTTTATGAAATTTTGGATTTATGGCGCGCTTTTGGCGCTATGCTGTGGAATTTTTAGCGGATGCGCGAGTAAGAATTTGCCGGGCTACATGCAAGGGCGCGAGCACATCGTCGCGATGAGCGCGGCATCTGGCGGTCAGCTGCGTATGAGCGGCGAGATTTACGATTACGTATTTGATGCGAATCTCAGCGCTGTGCGCGCCAAGGTCGCGAGTCTGGCGTCGCTGAATAAAGACGTGATAAGGCGCAACGTAAGTATGCTCACGATCGACAGATATAACGAGGGCAGCGATGCTGCGTATATCCAGCACGAAATCGAGCTCGTAAAATACGATCTGCCGCATCCGTGCAGGCTAAGCTGATGGACGACCCAGAGCAGCTGGAGCCCGCGTATAGCTCTACGTTTCGCTACTCTTATCTGATCGAAGGCAAATATTTTAAGCGCCTAAAAGATCACGACGAGCTACGCAGATCGCACCGTCTAAGCGTGCCGATCGAGTACCCTGCGCGTATAGCGGTCGATAGCGGGATCAAAAGCGAGCGCGATGCGAAAATGGATACCGACATACAAGGACTCATCGTGATGCCGCTAATGATGCCGGTGCTGCTTTTAGGCAGTATCCTAGGCGGCTAGAATCGACTGAACCACGAAAGTGAAATTTTATTGATTCAAAAATTTTGAATTGGTGGCGGACAGAGAGGGATTTGAACCCTCGAGCCCCGGTTAGAAGCTGCACCCTTAGCAGGGGTGTGGTTTCGGCCACTCACCCATCTGTCCACAAAAAGAAATCGCATTATACATAACTAATCTAATAATGGGCTTAAATTAGCTCAGCTCGCAGAATTTATCACC
>NZ_CALIBH010000189.1 GCF_938045775.1 uncultured Campylobacter sp. | reverse complement strand
TCGACTAGGCGATCTGTGATGATGTGGTTGAAGCGGGCGTTGATGATTAGAATTTTTTCGCTGCCCTTAAGAGCAAGCGAGCCTTCGATGATTTTCATGGTTTTCCTTTGCGTTAAATTTAGCGCTAAGCTTAGCTAAATTCGCCAAAATTCTAAATTAATTTCAGCATCATGGCGCTTGAAATTATGAGAAATAACAGGCGCTTTGCGCGCAGAAATTTTCTCGCGGCGGATGAATACGCCTAGGATCACGGCGCCGATCGTGCCGATGCCTGTGCATAAGCTTAGCGTGAATATAAAAAATATGCGAAGCGGGCTAATCTCCAAGTCCTCTTTTGGCGCGATAGCAGTTTCAAGAAAGACGATAAAAAGCGCGCCGAGCCCCGTGTCTAGGACGTATGCGAGTACCGCGCCGATGTATTTTAAAGCAAGCATAAATTAAAAAAGCTCGCAATTACGCAGGTTGCGGTCAGTAGCCAATCGTGCGTACTAGCAGTGCGCTTAAACCCGTACGCCCGGTCGCACTCGAAAAGCGCTCCGACGAGGATGAAAGCAAAACTTTGGCGTTAACAAACCGCCTAAATTTTAAATTTGAAACGCGATTATAGTAGGAGCGAGCTTAGATTGAAATTCGTCTTAAAATTAATCCTAAATAATAAATTTTATTATTCGTTTAGAAATTTTAGGCTATAATCGCTTCAAATCATTTCAAGGAGAGAAAGATGTTTAAACTTAGAGAGTTGCCGTTCGATGCGGCGCACAACGCGGTCGTAAGCAAGCAAACCTGTGATTATCACCACGGCAAGCACCACGCGACCTACGTGGCAAATTT
Organism: uncultured Campylobacter sp.; assembly: GCF_938045775.1. Lineage (GTDB taxonomy): Bacteria > Campylobacterota > Campylobacteria > Campylobacterales > Campylobacteraceae > Campylobacter_B. Next base: position 3,557 of record NZ_CALIBH010000189.1, on the reverse strand, counting down.
AAATAAACTTACCGAATCAGGCGAGTTTGCGGGCAAGGGGCTTTACGAGATCGTAACGGCCGCTAGCGGTGGGCTTTTCAATAACGCAGCGCAGGTTTACAACCATGATTTTTACTGGGATTGCATCGCAAAGCCTAGCGAGCCGTCTGCGGAGCTAAAATCGGCGCTAGCGGAAAATTTCGCGGATTTTAAAAGCGAGTTTTTGGCCGCTGCTACGGCGCATTTCGGATCGGGCTGGGTGTGGCTCGCTTACGATCCCAAATCGGGCAAGCTTTGCATTAAAGCGACCCAAAATGCCGCTACGCCGGTGACCGAAGGGCTAGTGCCGCTTCTGGTCGTGGACGTTTGGGAGCACGCGTATTACATCGATGAGCACAACGCGCGCCCGAAATATCTGGAGAAATTCTACGCAGGCATCAACTGGGGGTTTGTCTCAAGCGCCTACGAATGGGCTAAAAAAGAGGGTCTTGGCTCTGTGAAATTTTACATCGACGAGCTTCACGGCAGAGATTAAATTTTAAAATTTAAGCGCACGTGGGGCGAGGCGATGCTACACAAAGCCAAAACCGCCTAAACGCGCCGCCGTTTCGCTGCGGACGATAATCGCCGCGTCGTTTAGCATGCGCGGTCGATCGCTTAAAATTTTAATTCAAAGCTAGCGGCTAAATTTTAAGGGCTTTTCTTGAGATTAGCCGCAGCAATACCACTTTTCAATCTATCTTTTAAATTTAATAAAATTCCATCAAAGCTCGGGCGCTAAATTTAATCAAAATTTTAGCCCAAAATCATCCACAGCCCGATCGCGCACATCAGCACCGAGCAGAAAATTTCGAGGTATTTCAGATGGGTTTTCAACAGATTTTTTAGCACCGATCCGCCCAGCGCGTAGATGCTAAGGCAGATACTTTCGCTGGCGCACAGCGTAGCGACGAGGGCGAAGGTGCGCGCGCCGAAAAGATTGTCCGCGTCCAAAAACGGCGGAAAGAGCGCGGTAAAAAATATCCACGCCTTGGGGTTTGAGACCGCGACTACGAAGCCTTGTAGGAAGATATTTTCGCTGCGCTTTTGTTTTTGCAGCTTAAAATTTCCGCGCGCTAAAAAGGTCGCGACACCCAGATAGAAAATATACGCGCCGCCTAAAATTTTAATCGCGCTAAGCGCCGCAGGGTGCGCAAGCAGAATGCCCGCGACGCCGAATATACACGCAAGCGCCACGAGCATGACGCCCAGCACCTGCGCAAGTAGCGCGGGCAGCGCCTTAAGATAGCCGCGCGCGATGCCGAGATTTAGCGCGTAGGTCATGTTGATGCCCGGCATCAGCGATATTGGGAAGATCGTAAAGAAAAACAGAAGCATTGAAAACCCCTAAATTGCGGCTAAATTTTAAATTTATCGCGCGCCTGCCGCGGAAATTTTAAAGTGCGGCGGCGAGTGAAATTTTAAAATTCCGCCGCGCCGCCCCCAAGCTTTTCTTGGGGCGGGAAGGGGGCCCTGGTTGCGAGGTCGCTCCCTTTCCCGTCCCAAACCCCACCTAACCCCCGACGACGCTTTACAAGGGGCAGGCTACGCCTGCGCTGAATTTATATTATAACTGCGGTGCAGTGTCTCGCACCTAGTCGCAAGACCGCCGTGCCGCAAGTTTCAATACAATGTGTCGCACCGAGTAAAAACTTACGCCGCAGCATATGTAACGGAGCGAATGAAATTTTAAAATTCCGCCGCACCGCCGCGGGTAAATTTAAAATTTAAAACTCTCGCGGCTTTAAATTTAGCCGAAAATCCCGTATCCGAAGATCACCGCGATGATAAGCGGCAGGATAAATTTGACGTACAAAAACCAAACTCCTGCGAGCCGCGCGCTTAGATCGCCTTCGTTGGTGAGCTCGTAGATCGCGTCCTTTTTCAGCACCCAGCCCACGTAGATGCAGCACAGAAGCGCCGTTAGCACGAAAAAGACGTTCGCGCTTACGAAGTCGAAGGCGTCGAAAACCGAGCGCCCCAGAATTTTAACGTCCGCAAGCACACTGCTTGAGAGTATGCAGGGCAGGTTGCCGAGCACGAAGACGCCGCCGAGCGTTAAATTTACCGCCTTTAGCGTCGAAAAGCCGAAGCGCTCCTCGACGAAATTTATGATGACCTGATAGATCGTGATCGACGTCGTAAGCGCGGCGATGAGCAAAATCGAGAGAAAGACCACCGCGACGGCGTTGCCGAATGGCATGTGCGAAAACGCGATCGGCAGGCTTTTAAAAACTAACGACGAGCCGCTGCTCGGCTCAAGCCCTGCGCTAAAGAGCGACGGGAAGATCATAAAGCCCGCAAGCACGGCGATGAGCGTGTTTACGACTGCGGTGATGGTGGCCGTTTGCATCAGCTTCTCGTCTTTGTTGAGGAAGCTAGACAGCGTGATCATCACGCCGAATCCGAGCGAGAGCGCGAAAAAGACCTGACCCAAAACGTCGATCAAAAGCTTGGGCGTGATCTTGGCAAAATCGACGCCGAGATAAAATTTCACGCCCTCCTTTGCGCCTTCAAGCGTTAAATTTGTAAGGATCACCGCGATGAAGCACAAAAATAGCGCGGGCATTAAAAATTTTACGAATTTTTCGATCCCCTCGATGATGCCGTTTTTCAAAATGTACCAGTTGATCGCTATGAAAACGAGCGTATAAGCTCCGACGCCGAGCGGGCTATTTTCGATGTGATCTGCGTAGAATTTTTGCGTGAATGCGGGATCGGTGATCCGCGCGGAGAGGTCGAAGTTGCCGCTTACGATGTTTACGATATAGGTTAGCACCCAGCCGCCGAGAACCATATAGTAGGCTAAAATTCCAAACGCGCCGATTACGCCCATGATGCCTACGATCTTCCATGCAGGCTTTATGCGCGAGCCGTCCTTTTTAGGCGCCGTGAAGGCATCGACGCAGTTTCTTAGCGCACGGCGTCCGATGACGTTTTCTACCAAGATCATCGGGATCCCAAGCACGATCATCGCGATGCAAAATATGAGCACATAGGCGCCACCACCATTTTCGCCGACTAAATACGGAAACCTCCACGTGCAGCCAAAGCCGATCGTGGCGCCTGCGACGGTTAAGATATATGTGAGCTTGCTGCTCCAGGTCTGTCTCGGCACGCTCCCTCCTTAAAATTGCTCTTTTTTGAGCTTGTCGAGGAAGTCCTCGATATTGTATTTGGCGCGGTAGGCCTCGCTGATGAGATGGACTATGATGTCGCCGAGATCGACGACGCTCCACTCATCGCCGCTTTCGATAGCCAAAAACTCCTCGCCGAGCGGCTTGAGCGCGCTTTTTAGCTCCTCGATGAGCGAGGCTGCGTGGCGGGCGGTCAGCATAGTGGCGATAACTACGAATTTCGCGATATATTCGCGCCCCTCCATATCGATGATCTGGACATTTTCGGCTTTCTTTTCGTTTAAAATTTCGGCGATCCGCTCCGCCCTTTGCTTTGGATCTTGCATATCTTTCCTTTTATAAAATTTTATGACCTCTGCTGCGATCTTGGGCGGGATTTCGCCTTTGAAATCTCGCCTAAAA
>NZ_CALIBH010000188.1 GCF_938045775.1 uncultured Campylobacter sp. | reverse complement strand
AAATTTTTAAAAAAGGATGCGTTATGGCAATAAACGTTTTTTACGACAAAGATTGTGATTTGAGCCTCATCAAGGCTAAAAAGGTCGCTATGATCGGCTTTGGCTCGCAGGGACACGCTCACGCCGAAAATTTGCGAGATAGCGGCGTAGAGGTCATCGTAGGCCTCAAAAAGGGCGGCGCGAGCTGGAGCAAGGCCGAGGCAAAGGGCTTTAAGGTAATGAGCGTCGGCGAAGCTACGAAAGCCGCGGACGTCGTAATGATCCTAACGCCCGATGAGTTTCAAGGCGACATTTTCAAAGCGGAGATAGAGCCGAATTTAAGCGAGGGCAACGCGATCGCGTTCGCGCACGGCTTCAATATCCACTTCGGACAGATCGTCCCTCCAAAGGGCATCGACTGCATTATGATCGCTCCGAAAGCTCCCGGCCACACTGTTCGCAACGAGTTTGTAAGCGGCGGCGGAGTGCCTATGCTGATCGCTGTTTCGCAAAACGAAAGCGGCAGAGCCAAGGAGCTTGCTCTAAGTTACGCAAGCGCGATCGGCGGCGGCCGCACCGGCATCATCGAAACGACCTTCAAAGCAGAAACCGAGACCGATCTTTTCGGCGAGCAGGCTGTACTTTGCGGCGGACTTTGCGCGCTCATCAACGCAGGCTTTGAGACCCTCGTCGAGGCTGGATATGAGCCTGAGATGGCGTATTTTGAGTGCCAGCACGAGATGAAGCTGATCGTGGATCTCATCTATCAAGGCGGCATGGCTGATATGCGCTACTCGATCTCAAACACCGCAGAATACGGCGATTACGTAAGCGGCAACCGCGTCGTAAACGAAAGCAGCAAAGCGGCGATGAAAGAGGTGCTAAAAGAGATCCAAAACGGCAAATTTGCAAAAGACTTCATCCTTGAGCGCAAGGCGGGCTACGTGCGAATGAACGCCGAGCGCAACATCACGGCAAACAGCTTGCTTACCAAAACCGGCGATAAGCTTCGCGCGATGATGCCGTGGATTGCTAAGGGTAAGCTCGTAAATAAAGATAAAAACTGATTTCGGCTGAGCTTTGGCTAATACAAATCCACGCGGGCGCCGCAAAAAGCGCCCAATCAACTACGCAACGATCGCCTTTGTCGTAATCTTATGCTTTTTAAGCGGTGCGGTTACCTACGCGGTTTTGGATCTCGTATTTTCAGGCAATAAAGCCGCGTTGCAGCAAAGCTCGCGCAAACAAACTCCCGAAAGCACTTCCGATTCTCGCGGTAAAAAGCCGCGTTTAAGCGCTGCACAGAAGGAAGCATTGATTCAAAAGGAGCTTGATAAGATCGCCGAGCAAAACGTAACTACGCCGAAGATGAGTATCGAGCCCGCACGGCGGAATTCCGCAGGAGAAAATTCCGCAAACGACAATTCGCAAAATTCCGCAAATTCTATTGCTTCCTCAAATTTCGCCACCGCAAATTCAGCGGGCGGCGGACCTGACGTAAATTTTACCGCGGCAAATTCCGCGCCAGAAAATTCCATAAATTCTACCGCACAAAGCCGTGCTTCTAGCGGTGCGGACGATCTTTCTAAATCGCCGCGCAAGGCTTTGCCCGCAGGCTCTCGCGCAAAGCTTGCGATCATCATCGACGACGTAGGCACCGGCGAGCAGGCGCAAAAGATCGCCGCTCTGCCCGTGCGCGTGACGCCGTCCATCTTCCCGCCTGAGTATCAGCGCAAGGACACGCGTTCGCTTGCTCGCGACTTTGAGCATTACGCGATCCACCTGCCGATGGAGGCGAGCTCTGCCAAAAATAACTCCGCTACGCTGCGAGCTTCGGATAATTACGAGAAGCTAAACGGCGTCATAGCGAAGCTGCGCGCGGACTTTCCGAACGCTAAATTTATAAACAACCACACCGGTTCTAAATTTACCGCCGACGAGCGCGCGATGCAAAACCTGCTGCGCGCGATGAACGAGCATGGATTTTTATTTATCGACTCGCGCACGAGCCCCGCTACCAAGGCTAAGGCGGCGATGAATGGGCTCGGCATGCGATACGTGCATCGCGACGTGTTTTTAGATAATCAAAACAGCGTCGCTGCGGTGCGTAAAAAGCTGCGCGAAGCCGTGACGCTTGCTAAAAAACAGGGTTACGCCATCGCTATCGGCCATCCCAAAAACTCCACTTTGCGTGCGCTTGCAAACAGCGCCGACATCCTAGGCGAGGTCGATTTGGTCTATTTGGACGAAATTTATGAGTACTACGAGTGAGCTCAGTTTTAAAATTCCAAGCCTAGCAAGGCTCGGCGCGAGCGAGCCTGCGCGGCTGTATTTTAGGGGCGAGCCCGCGCTACTACAAAAGCGCCGCATCTCGATCGTGGGCTCGCGCAAGATGAGCGTTTATAGCAAAAATTTGATCCTGCGCCTCGCGCGCGCTTTGAGCGATGCGGACTTTTGCGTCGTAAGCGGCGCGGCGATCGGCTGCGACATAGCCGCGCACGAAGGGGCGTTTCCAAACACGATCGCGGTTTTTGGCAACGGCCTTGATCAAATTTATCCCGCGCAAAACGCCGCCATGATCGGCAAAATTTACGAACGCAGTCTCGCGCTTAGCGAGTATGAGGACGGCGTGAGCGCGCGCGGATTTCAGTTTTTGCAGCGCAACCGCATCGTCGTAGCGCTGTCCGAAGCGCTGATCGTCGCTCAAGCCGAACCCCGCAGCGGCTCGCTGCAAAGCGCGCGCCTAGCCCGCGAGATGGGCGTGCCCGTGTACGTGCTGCCGCACCGAATGGACGAGAGCGCAGGCACGAATGATCTGCTCGCAAAATCTCAGGCGCGGCTGATTGCGGATTTTGGCGAGTTTGTCGCCTCTTTGGCTCCGCAGACGCTGCAAAATACTGAGCGCGTGCAGGATGAAGTGATGGAATTTTTAGCGCTAAATTCCGATCTGCAAGCGGCGATCGAGCGCTTCGGCGATAAAATTTATGAATACGAGCTTGAAGGCAAGATCGAAATTTTAGGCGCAAAGATCGTGGCAAAGTAGCCGGCGGGCGCTTGCTCGTCGCGGTTTGATCGGCGCCGCCTGCCGGCATAGCGTGTTTGCATGGCGCGTAGTCTGCGCGGCCGGAGTTTAAATTTAGAAAAAGGCGGCTCGGTAAAATTTTGCTTTCCGCAAGTAACGCTTGAGCTTAAAACAAACCCGCGCGGCTTGTTTGTGTAGTGCCACTCGCCCCGATTGCGGTAATGATCGGTTTGTGAATGCCGCGCGAGATTTGTAAATACTTTGCGGCGCAGAATTTAAGTGTTAAAATGCATGAAATTTTCTGAAATAGCGTTTAAATGTTTGTTTGCCTATCGTGCTAAATTTTTGCGGGTAAATTTGGCTACGAATTTCAGCGCGAGTGTGGTAGGCTGAATTTGTCGCAAGAGAAAATTTTGGTCACTGCGGCAAAATTTTACGAGTTATAAAGCGTAGGGGGGGGGCTTGTATCTGCTCCGCCGCGTGAATGCGGGTTTGCTTTAAAATTTTGATTTTACATGGGGTGGGTTGGTTGCACGTCCGGCATCTGCACGGCAAGGTTTATGCCCGCCGTGAGTTTGGGTGTCGCTTATGTGCGGCTCGCGCGGATGTAGCGGGGGTGTGCTGAGCCGGGCGTGGCGATCGAAATTTTAAAATTTGAAGCTCGTGGCACGCTAAATTTAATAGCTCGCAAGCGGCGCGAGCGAGTGTAATTTATGTCAATTTCGTATAAAATTTCATAAATTCCGCAGCTAAATTCTGCGATAAAATTTAGCTATGAAATTCCGATCGCGGAATTTTGGTGGCATAATTTTAATGGCGAAATTCCGCAAAATTTGATGTTAGCAAAGGATGAAATTTGATAGTTGCGATCGATCTTGGGCTTAAACGTATCGGCGTGGCGGCGGCACCGGATGATAAGACGCCGCTTCCGTGCGAGCCGATCCTGCGCAAAAACCGCACCCAAGCCGCGCGCGAGCTAAGCGAACTGCTGCGCGAAAAGGGCGCCAGCGTGCTCGTGCTGGGCGTGCCGCGCGGCGGGGCGAGCGAGGAGGAGATGAGCAGGCGCATACGCCACTTCGCCTCGCTGCTGGATTTTGACGGCGAGATAAAATTTCAAGATGAGAGCTTTTCGAGCGCTGAAGCGGCGGAGTTTGCGAGCAAAGGCGCTAAGGGCGGCGGCAAGTACGCGCGCTTTGATAGCATCGCCGCGACGATAATTTTGCAAAGGTTTTTGTCGAGCAAGGGCTAGGCGCGTGCGTGGCAACGTAATTTGCGCGCGGCGGTGAAAGATAAAACCGCCGCTCGTCTGTTTTGTCGCCGTTTGAAAGGCCGCAGAATTTTACTCGCTCGCCTAAAACGGACGGAATTTTATGCTCGTTAGAGATTGGTAAAATTTTATCGTCCACTAAGGTTTGGCAGAATTTTACTTTGCCCGCAAAGAGCCTGCGGAATTTATTTTGACTGTAGCCGTAAATGGCGCTTTAGGTAGTTAAACTAAGTGAGATTGACAGCGATTTAAGTTGTAAACGGCGAGGTTTATGCATTTTGGCGATTTGTGCTCGCGCGCACGGCTGCTATTTTAAGTTTTTTCAAGGTCTATTTAGACGAAAAGAATGCTAAGCAAAATTGCAAAAACGCGTATGCATCATAGAATAGGGCGCAAATTTTGCGATAAATTTCATTTAGGGAGCGGTTATGTTTAAGATCACGATGTTAGTAAAAAGGGCGCCGAACATCACGCAGCAGGAGTTTTTGGCGCACTGGGAGGCGCATTCGCAAAAGGTTTTGGCTAATCAAAAAGAGCTAAATATTATCCGTTACGCAAAAACTATTCCCGTCTTTCCCGAGGGTCAGAGCACCAAGCGTGAGACGGCGGCGTTTGGCTACGACGCGATGGGCGAGCTATGGTATGAAAGCGTGCAGGCGTTTGCGGACGCACGAAACAGCGAGGTAGCGCGAGTGGTGTTAGCGGAGCTGATGGCGGATGAGGCGAAGTTTTGCGATATGAAAAACTCGGTGATGTGGTTCGGCGAGGAGGAGGCCGTGATAGAGTTCGGCTCCAAAAAAGCGTAAATTTAAAGACCGAGAGGATAAAATTTCATGGATCGTGTAAGCGGCGAAAAGCGGAAATTTATCGCTCATGACCGATACGCTTTTTTGGCATACAGCGCGCGGAATCGCGGCAAATATAGTGCTCATGGATGATGTGTGGGTGCGGCTTACATGATGAAATTTACATGCGCGATACAGATACTGCGCGGCCTAAGTTATTTTTAAGGCTCATATATCTAAGTGGTGTGGATCTAAGAATCCTGGGTATTGAGCCAAAACGCCTAAAGGTGCATTAAGCCCACGATTTTGGCATAGAAAAGCCTATTTCTAAGATAAAACTTAAAGGGCGGTGGCATAAAATTTTTTAAAATTTTTAAGCAGCAATGCGAAATTTTCAAAAGTTTTCTAGGGCGTGGCAAGATGCTTGTCGCGGGCTTGGTATGCAACAAAATATTTTACGCATTAGATTGTCGCCCTGATAAATTACCATTGTAGAGTCCGTAGGTGTTTCAGACCTCAGGATTAAATGCTTTATTATAAATACTGCAGGCGCCGTGGATGCCGCATAGACGTGCGAGTAAAAAAGTGGGGCAGCCAGCCATAAAAACAATCTTGCAATTAAAATTTTAATTTGTCTTTTTGAAATTCCGCTCAAAGTTCCGTTTAGAATTTTATTCAAAAATTTTGCTTGGGATTTTGATAGGAATTTTGCAGGAATTTCGCCGGAAATTTCACAGCTATTATCAAAAATTAAAATTTTATCCCTCGCTTTTTGCTATAATTATTTTTAAAATTTAAAAGGAGCAAAAATGAAAATCTTAGCGTCGATTACCGCACTAATCGTAGCAGCCTACTTGCTCGCGCAGATATTTTTCCCGCAAGGGGTCTCGTTTGTCGGATGCGGCATCGGTAGGGCTAATTCGTGCGAAGACTACGGAGCGTATTTGCTTGAGGAGCGCGATTATGAGGCGGCAAAAAAGCCGTTTGAAAAAGCTTGTGAAGCGGGGCTAGAAAATAGCTGTGCTATCGCGGGGGATTTATATTATGACGAGCAAAATTTATATAAAACTACAAAAGATAAGGGCAAGTCCGCGCGGTTTTATTCCAAAGCGTGCGAGCTGGGAGCTGCCAAAGCTTGCTACAACGCCGCGATAATCTCTTATAAAAATGCCGATAAGAAAAATACGTTCGCATTTTTTGCCAAATCATGCGATTTGGGACTAGGCGAGGGCTGCTTAAACGCTGCGGTCGCTAGCTACGAAGAAAAAGACTATCAGGGCGCTCTTAAGTTTTTCCTCAAATCTTGCGATGCTGCTTTGGCAGAGGGATGCCAAAGGGTTGGGCTAGCGTATTCAAAGAAGGAATTTGGCGAGCCAGATCTGGATAAGGCGATGATCTACTACGACAAAGCCTGCAAGCTGGGAGCTGAGTTTAGCTGCAACGTAGTAGCTGCGATGAATAAAATAAATGCAAGCGAGGCTAATGCTACTAAATAGATGGCAGGGCTAGCTAGATGATAATACGGTGAGATCGAAATTAGCGTAGAAATTTTGCGGAGCTTTATAGGATTTTATGAAATTCCGTGGAATTTCGTCTTTAAATTTTATTGCTGAAATTTCGCATATTGCGATAATATCGATAGATAGTGATTTTAAAATTTCAGTATCTTGGAAGTTAGAATTTAATCTATGCTGTGGATTTTATTGACAGAATTTTGACTTGTCATAGACTTATCCATCGCGATATAGGGATTTCATCATAATCTTAGTGCATCCCTGAAAGAGAAAAAATTGCGCAAACTAGCGAGTAGCTATGTAATCACAGCTGATATGGCAAAAATATCCGAAAAAGATCGCACAAGGTAATCAATCTGCGAAGTAAGTAAAATCAATTATCAAGTGGATGAAATCTATCAATAAACAAGTAAAATTATTCATCGCAAAGCAAGCAAAATCGATCTGTAAATGGGTAGATCAAGCTTAAAACTAACTCGAATTAGCCTGTAAATAAGCTAAATTGCAAGCAAGATAAATTTTAAGTAGGCATATTGTAAGAAAGTAAAATTTTAGATGAGATAAGTGGGATAAATCGATTTCAAATCACCGTAGAAGTTGGATGACGATCCTAATTTAAAGCCCCATTTTTCCGGGATTTAAGATGCCTTTTGGATCGAAAGCCCTTTTGATTGCGCGAAATAGCTCCATCTCTGCTGCGCTAAAAGCTAGTGGCATAAATTCTGCTTTGCTTAGCCCGATGCCGTGCTCGCCGCTGAGCGTACCGCCAAGACCAACTGCAGCTTTGAAAATTTCGGTGATCGCGTCATGTCCGCGTCGCACCTGAGCTTCGTCCTTTTTGTCGGCGATCATGACGTTGGTGTGGACATTGCCGTCGCCCGTGTGCCCGAAGCAGGGCACGCGCACGCCGTATTTATCGCCGATGCGCGCGATACGGCGCAGTAGCTCGGGCAGCTGCGAGCGCGGAACGGTGATGTCCTCATTTAGCTTAAGCGTGCCGTAGATATTGATCGCCTGCGAGCAGTTGCGTCTCGCAAACCAAATGCCCGCACGCTCTTCTTCGCTTTCTGCGACGCGAAAGTCGCTCGCGCCGTTTTGAACGAAAATTTCTTTTATGAGCGCGAGCTCCTCCAAAAGCACTGCTTCTAAATTGCCGTCTGTTTCGCAGATCAAAATCGCGCCCGCACCCTTCGGCAAGCCTTTATGAAATTTCTCCTCGACCGCGGCTATGCACAGCGCGTCTAAAAATTCCATCGCCACGGGCGTGATACCGGCTGCCATTGTCTTATACACGGCATTCATTGCTGCATCTACGCTAGGGAAAACGCCCATCGCGGTTTTTTTAAGCTTTGGCATTGGGATTAGTTTGAGCGTGATTTCGGTGATGACGGCAAGCGCACCTTCGCTTGCGATTAAAATTCCTGCCACGTTGAAGCCTGTGACATCTTTGATAGTGCGTTTGCCCGCTCGGATCACCTCTCCGTTAGGCAGTACCGCACGCAGTGCCATTACGTAGTCTTTGGTGATGCCGTATTTTGCGGCGCGCATACCGCCGGAGTTTTCGGCGACATTGCCTCCTAGCGTGGAATAATCCTGGCTTGCGGGATCGGGCGGATAAAAAAGCCCGTGCACTGCGGCTGCTTTTTGCAGATCGATATTTATGCAGCCGGGTTGGACTACGGCGAGTAGATTTTGCATGTCGATTTCTAGAATTTTATTCATATGTTTTTCAAATGCCAAAATCACTCCGCCGTTTGCGGCTAAAGATCCACCCGTAAAACCGCTACCTGCGCCTCTTGGAACTACAGGGATTAAATTTTCGTTGCAGAATTTTAAAATTTGACTGACATCGTCCTCACTTCGCGGGAAAAGCACGCCGTCCGGCAGGCAGCGTCTTTTCGTCGCGTCGTAGCAGTATGCTGTGCGATGAGCCTCGTCAAAATAGGCATTATCCGCGCCTAATAGATTTGTAAAAAACGCTCGCGCGGCGCTATTCATCGCCGTCTAAGCCCAGCAAATAGCGGTAGTGTTTGTCGTAATCGCTGATCGGGCCGTTAGTAAAGTCCCAAATGACGGTCTTTATCTCGCCCACGCGCGAGTAAAATGGCAGCTGATAATAAGCTACGCTGCCGCTAGCAAACGTACGCAAAGGCTTGAAACTACCGCAGTCGGCAAATACACCTTGTTTATCCATCGCGATAAAAATCAGTCCGGCGCTGTTTTGCGCGCAAATTTTACGAAAATCGTCACGGCTCGGGTTTGGCTTGTGGTTGTAGCTAAGATAGGCGCCGCCAAGATCTGGGTGGATAAAATTTATATTCGGAAAAGCCTTGATAACCTGCTCATAAATTTCAGCGTTAGGCGCGACGATTATGGCGCGGTCATAGAGGAAATTTAAGATCACTTTATCGCCGCTTGAGGGTAAAATTTTAGGCAGCGGTAGCGCCTCTTGAGCTAACATATCAAAAACCTCAAATCGCACCTTTGCCTTGCCTGCGCTTTTTTGCGTCACGACTGCGCGCGCGATGATGGAGCTTGCGCCGCTACCGAAATTATGCATCACTACTCCACTGCTACCTACGGCAATCGTAGGGCTATCTGTGATCTCGCCCGAACCATCCTTTACGCTAAGTAGGGCGGTTTCGTATCGCGGCATGTTAAATTCCGCCCCTATCGCCGCGCTTAAAAATAGACCTAAAATAAGTAAAGCTTTTTTCAAAATTCTGCTCCTGAATAAAATTTCGGCTAATTATACATAAAACTTTGAAATTAGCGATAAAATTCCGCGGTATTTACGAAATATAAGCGTTTTTTCGTTACAATCCCGCCTTAAAATAATATTTCAAAGCGGTTTTTATATGACTAGAATTTTTATATTGCTTTTTCTGTGGATAGGCGTAGTTTTTGCGAACAACCCCAGCGTAGAGAAGTTTGCCTGGCCCGATGGCGTGAGTCTTCTGCAATTTATGGAAACTGCGGGCATTCCCGCGTCTGTATATTATGACCTGGATAAAGAGGATCAGGAGCTTGCCGCTGAGGTGCGAGCTGGCGTGGAGTGTCAAATTTTGCGTGATCCAGCAGGTCGCGTCTCTCAGCTGTTAATCCCTGTCAGCGAGGAGCTTCAGATCCACATCTACCGCGATAAATTCGGCACTTTTAGATTCGTTTATACTCCGATAGTTTATGAGGAAAACAGCTACTCTTTAGGAATTCAGATCGAAAGCTCACCCTATCAAGATATCATCAAAGCTACGGGCAATGCGGCTTTAGCGAATGAGTTTATGCTTGTTTTTAAAAATGAGGTAAATTTTAAAAAGCTACAAAAAGGCGATCGGCTCGTGATCCTATACGAGCAAAAAACGCGCCTTGGCAAGCCTTTTGGCGGAGTAAATATCACCGCAGGAATGATCGAGGAAAATAAAAAGCCCAAATCGCTATATTTTTTCGATGATAAATACTACGACCGAAGCGGTAAAAAGGTCGAATCTTTTCTACTTATCACGCCGCTTGTTTATACTAGAATTTCATCGTATTTTACCCCTAAAAGATTTCATCCGATTTTAAAGCGATATCGCGCGCACTTAGGCGTAGATTATGCAGCCCCCAAAGGCACTAGGGTAAATGCCGCAGGGGCGGGCAAGATTAGCTTTGTAGGGCGTAAAAACGGCTACGGCAATACCGTCGAAATCAATCACGGCGGCGGCATCAGCACCCTTTATGCGCATCTTAGCGGCTTTGCTAGCGGCACAAAAGCAGGCGTTAGTGTCAAGCAAGGTCAGTTAATCGCTTATGTGGGCTCGACTGGGCTTAGTTCTGGACCGCATCTGCACTTCGGACTTTATAAAAATAAGCAGGCTATAGATCCGCTTAAGGTAGTCAAGATTGAAAAAACTAACGTCATAAGCGCCGAAGAACTTAAATTTAAAGCTCTCGTCAAAGATATGGACGCTAGAATGGCTGCGGCTAAAGACGGCTCGAAAAACCCTGCTAAATTTGAAAACTACGAGTCGCTTATCACGATAAATTAAGGCCAAAAATGGAAAATAAAGAGCAGCTGGACGACGTCGAGGAAGCTAAGGCGCTTCTTGATGCGCATCTAGGCGATACGCTTGAGCATGAGCTGAGTGCCGCCGATCTTACGGAGCATTTAAAAACTCTAAAGAAGCACGACGAAGAAAAATACGTAGAATTCTTAAAAAAGCTAGATCCTGAGGATCTTGCCGATGCTGCGCTTGAGATGCCCGAGCATATGCTCGAGGACGTCATCGAAACTCTGCCTCACGAAAAGATCGTCAAAGCGATCGAGGAGCTCGAAAGCGACGATCAGGCGGAGCTTTTGCAAAACATCGGCGAAATCGACGAGGACAAGGCCGAGCAGATTTTCTATGGGCTTGACGAGGATGATCGCCACGATATTCTTACTATCTCCAAATATAGCGAAGATGAGGCGGGCGCGTATATGCAGACCGAGGTCTTTAGCGCTAGGCAGGATCAGACCCTGGGGCAGGCGGTCGAGATGCTGCGCGTTATGCGCGAAAAGGACGAGATCGAGAACGTCTTTCAGCTCTTCGTGCTCGATAAAAAGGGGCATCTGCTTACTACCTTTTCGACGTCTGATCTGATTTTATACGATTTTTCACTCACGTTGGAGCAAATTTCACAAAAATTCGGCGCCGAAAACAAAATCCACTTCGCCACCGATACCGACAAGATCGACGACGTAATCAAGGACTTTGAAGAATTCGATCTTAACGTCATCCCTGTTGTCGACGTGGGCGGCATACTCATCGGGCGTATCACCGCCGACGATATCCACGATCTCATCCAAGAGCGCGCCACCGAGCAAATTTACAACCTCGCGGGCGTCGATGACGAAGCCGAAGACGACGAGACTACGATCTTTAAAGCAGGCCGCGCGCGCGCTGTGTGGCTAGCGGTAAATTTATGTACGGCGATCGTAAGCTCGACGATCATCGGGCTTTTTGACGCCACTATCGAAAAACTGGTCGCGCTCGCCGTGCTTATGCCAATAGTCGCCTCCATGGGCGGTAACACCGGCACGCAGGCGCTTACCGTAACCGTGCGCCGCCTAGCCTTGGGCGAGATAGCGTTTAAAGACAAAAAACAGGTTCTCTTTCGCGAGATCACGATCGCTTTTATAAACGGTCTCATTTTTGCCACGCTGATGGGGTTTGTGGCGTATTTTTGGTTCGGCATTAAGCTTTTGGGGCTGGTAATTGCGATGTCGATGGTGCTAAATTTAACTCTTGCGGGGCTTTTTGGCGCCGTCATTCCGATCACGCTTAAAAAATTAAATATCGACCCAGCCGTCGGCAGCTCCGTGCTGCTTACCACAGTAACGGACATCGTGGGATTTTTTAGCTTTTTAGGACTTGCGACGTGGATACTACTATAAAAAATTTTAAAATTTCCGAGCTTAAAAGCTCAAATTTCGTTAAACCCTTTCGCTTAAATTTTGAAATGGACGGCGTGGCGCGCGCGTGGGACTGCGTCAAGGTGCACGATAGCGTCTCGATTTTGCTCTACCATACGCAGCGCGATGCGCTTTTGCTTGTCAAGCAGTTTCGACCCAGCGTGTGGTTTTATCAAGAGGAAAATTTAATAAATTCGCCCGAGAAGGGCTACACCTATGAGCTTTGCGCGGGCATTTTAGACAAAGGTATCAGCGAGGAGCAAACGGCGATCGAAGAGGTGCTCGAGGAGACGGGCTATGCCGTGAAGGATCTGAAATTTATCACGAGCTACTACAGCGCTCTGGGCTTTGCGGCGAACCGTCAAATTTTATACTTCGCGCGTATCGACGAATCGATGAAGCTAGGTCGCGGCGGCGGCGTGGACGGTGAGAAAATCGAGCTTTTCTACCTGCCTGCGGCCAAGGCGCGAGAGTTTATGTTCGATGAAAAGATTGTGCGCGCGCCGGGGCTGATCTTGGCGTTTCAGTGGTTTTTGAGCGAGTTTAAAGCTTAGTGGCGAGACGGAATTTCGCGTGCTGCTGCGCATTTTTGCGTCTCGGCTTTAAATTTTAAAGGACGGCGATGAGGGTTTTACTTAGGCTGTGTATTATCGCGGCGTGCCTTTATGCGGCGATCGTGGCGGGACTTTATATCTTTCAGGAGCGGCTGATATTTTTGGGCGAGCCGTTAGATAAAAACTTCAAATTTAGCTTTGAAAATTCCGAATTCATCGGACTTGTGAATGCGCCAGAGAACGGCGAGCATTTAGAGGCATTGACGTCCGCTACGCAAAATAGTGCGGCGACAAGCCGCGTCGCGGACGAAAACGCTTCTGTGGAGGGTGGCGTAAAAGAAAACGGCGCCGTAGCGGGCGAGATCAAAAACAAAAACGCTCAAACTAGCTCCGAGCGCGTCGGTGAAAACGCTGCAGGAAGCGGCGATGCGGGCAATAATGCAAACTCCGCTGCGATAAAATTTCAAGAGATCAATATCCCGTTTGAGGGCGGGTTGATAAACGGGCTGAAATTTAGTGCGGCAGAGCCTAAAGGCGCGATTTTGTTCTTTCACGGCAACTTCGGCGACGTGAGCGGCTGGGGCGCATACGGCGCGGATTTTGCGGCTTTGGGATACGATTTTTATATTTTCGATTACCCGGGCTACGGCAAATCGGACGGCAAAATTTCATCGCAGCAGCAGCTTTTTGCGAGCGCCGATGCGATGAGCCGTTACGTTTTGGCGCAGCATTCGCCCAAGAGGCTCGCGATGATAGGCTACTCGATCGGAAGCGGCATCGCGGCACAGCAGGCTGCGAAGTGGGATGCAGCGCGGCTGATTTTGCTCGCGCCATATTTTAGCTTCGAGCGGCTCGCGCACGAAAAAATCCCCTTCGTACCGAAATTTTTGATCCGCTATAAGATTCCGACCTCGGAATTTTTGCAAGCGGCACGCGGCACTCAGATCACGCTCATCCACGGAGCCGCCGACGAGCTGATACCGGTGCACCACTGCCGTGATCTTGCGGGATTTCTTAAAGAGGGCGATCTATTTTATGAAATACCAGATGCGCCGCATAATGGACTGCTGGCAATGCCAGGGACTTGGAAGATTTTAAAAGAGCGGCTGCGCTAATTTAGCGGCGGCTCGGCGTAAAATTTTACGCAGAATTTGGCCGCTAAATTCTAAAATTTTACGTAAAATTCCGCGCGGGCTAGATCGTCGTAAAATTTCATGAAATTTTATAGCGGCAAAACACGGCGCCCAAAAAGAGGCGTAATTTCAAATCAAAATTTATGTGCCGTTGGCATAAGTATAGAGCCGACTTTTTAGCGTTAAATTCTTTCTAGCGCGCAGATGCTGAAAATTTCAAATTAAAATTTTTGCTAGGCCGCGACGCTGTATGTTTTAGCCGCGATAAAATTTTGTGAAATTTTATCTCCGCAGTCGTTTATAAATTTCAAGTCTAAATTTTATATTTACGCCCTGACGGCGCCGTATTTTAGCCGCGTAGAATTCTGCCGCGTAAAATTTTACCTAGCGAAATTCTGCTGTAAGGAATTCTATTTCGTAGAATTCCAACTCGCTGCGCTCAAATTTTATCCGCCGCTCTGAAATTTATACCACCGCACCTAAATTTCTCCAGCCCGTCGCGCTTTACCGAAATTTATATTTAGTTGTTGTAAAATGCGTTTTTAAAAGGATTTTAGCGGGTTGTGATATGAGTATTTTGGAGCTTACGGAGTGCGTAGGCATCGCTTCGGCGGCGCTTAGCGGGTTTTTATTCGGCGTAAAGAAGGGCTGCGATTGGCTTGGGATCTTTATCGCGGCGTTTTTGACGGCGCTTGGCGGCGGGATCATGCGCGATACCTTAGTAAGCCGCGAAATCTACTCGTTTACGCACTATGCGCCCGTAACGATCGTGCTTGCGGTAAGCGCCGTAGCCATTTTTGCCAAGCTTTACGAAAACCGCGATTTAGAGGGTAAATTTTTATTTATTCTAACCGATGCGATCGACGTCGTAAGCTTTTCGATCGTAGGGGCGATGGTTGCGCTAAGCTATAATCATAACGTTTTTGGTGTGGTGCTAATCGCGTTTTGCAACGGCGTGGGCGGCGGTATTTTGCGCGACGTACTGCTGAATGAAGTGCCGTGGTTTTTGCATACGGGGCTTTATGGCACGATAAGCATGGGCGTGGGCTTAATATATTTCGTGCTTGATGGATTGGGGCTTAGCGGCGTAGTTTCGGTGCTTATTTTGCTGATTTTAGGGGTTGCGTTTCGCATGGTGGCTTATTACAAATCTTGGCATCTGCCTAAAGTGGAGTACAAACAATGAACTATTTGATGGATAATTTTGCGCGCGTAAACGTAGCGCTAGTAAGAGGCGAGGGCTCGATAGTCTATGATGAAGCAGGCAAGGACTACGTGGATTTTGGCGCGGGCATCGGCGTAAACTGCCTGGGGCACGCAAACGAGATCGTGCTTGAAGCGATCGGCACGCAAGCCGCGCAGATCATCCACGGCTCAAATATCTATAGAATTCTGCCCCAAGAAGCCCTGGCCCAAAAGATTAGCGAGCTTTTAGGGTACCGTACATACGCGGTGTTTTGTAACTCGGGCGCGGAGGCTAACGAAGCGGCGATCAAAATGGCACGCAAATACGGCACCGTAAACTTTCCTAATAAGAAATTTGAAATTCTAACTCTGCGAAATTCCTTCCATGGTCGCACGCTAGCGACACTACAAGCTACCGGGCAGGAGAAATTTCATCCGGAAATTTTTGCGCCCTATATGCCCGGGTTTAAATTTTTCGACGATATCGAGGAGATCATCGCGCACATCGATGAAAACAGCGTCGCCGTGATGATCGAGCTCGTTCAGGGCGAGGGAGGTATCAAGCCTCTGGATAAGGCGAGCGTGCAAAGGCTCGCGGCGGTTTTGAAAGAGAAAAAGCTGCTTTTGATCACTGACGAGGTGCAGTGCGGCGTATATCGCACGGGCGAGTTTGCGACGTCGCAAATTTACGACATCCGCCCCGACATCATCACTTTTGCTAAAGGGCTTGCGGGCGGCGTGCCGATTGGCGCGTGCGTGGCGCAGCAAAACATTTTTGCTCCGGGCGAGCACGGCAGCACCTTCGGCGGTAACTTTTTGGCGACCTCTACGGCGCTTGCGGTGCTTTCGCAGCTTCAGTTTTTAAAAGCGAGCGGCAAGCTTGATAAGACTATAAAAAGATTTATCAAAAAACTAGACGGGCTCGCCGCAGACTATCCTAGCCTGATCGAAAAGCGCGTGGGGCTCGGTCTGATGCAAGGCCTCGTGCTACGCGATGAAAAAAATCTGGGCGAGATCTTTAACAAAGCCCTGCAAAACGGACTTTTGATCCTAAAATCTGGCAAGCGCACCCTTAGATTTTTGCCTGCATTAAATATCAAAAAATCCGAGATCAAAGAGGGCTTTGCGCGCCTACGCAAGAGCCTGGACGAGATAGTGCGGGCGTGAAATTTAGCGATTTTTTCGAGGGCTGGCTAAACGAGAGCTACTACGCAAATGCCGCTAAAATAGGCAAGAGCGGCGATTTTTACACCGCCGTGAGCGTAGGGAGCTTCTTTGGGATCTGCATCGCGCGCGAAATTTTACGCCTAAGCGCGGATTTTGGCGCGATGCAAGAGTTAAGCTTAGACGCGGCGGCAAGCCCAGATAGGTCGCGGCAAAACCTTGCGGCGAGCGAGTTAAATTTAGGCGCTGCGCCTGCAAAAAAGCAGTACGATAGCGCCAAAATTGCTATCGTAGAGATCGGCTCGCACGACGGGCGACTGCTTTGCGACATAGCGCAAGCTATCTTTACGCTAGACGGCGCGGCGGCGCTTGATAGATTTAGCTTTGCGATCATCGAGCCGCACGAGCGTCTGCGCGAGCTACAGCGGGCGAGCTTTGCGGAGAGCTTCGGCGGCGAAATCGCGCTAAAGCATTTCACAAGCGCGCATGAGGCGAAATTTAAAGATGCGATCTTTGTGGCAAACGAGCTTTTTGACGCCTTTAAATGCGAGGCGGTAGACGGCGAAAATATGCTTTTTATCGAAAGCGGTGCGGCAAAATTTGCCCCCATAAAAGAACGTGAAATTTTGACCCTTGCACGCAGATTTGGCATCTCGCGCGGTGAAATCCCGGTCAGATACTTTCGCTTTGCGCGCGAAATTTGCGCCAGCGCGCAGCGGTTTTATTTCATCGCCTTTGATTACGGGCAGATGGGCTCTAGCGGCGATTTCAGCCTGCGGATTTACCGAAATCACGAAGTTTTTGGTTTCTTTGAGGTGCAAAACTTGAGCGATTTTTACGGCAAAAGCGATCTTACCTACGACGTAAATTTTGAAATTTTACGTGCGGCGTTTGAGGACGCAGGTGCAGCGGCGACGGATTTTAAAAGACAGATCGCGGCTTTGATGGACTTCGGCGCGGTCCAGCTTTTAGAGCTTTTTATGCAAAAAAGCGGCGAGAAGGGCTATCATAACGCGCTTTTGCAGTTCAATCACCTGCGCGCTGAGTTTGGCGAAAAATTTAAGATGATAAAATTTAAAAAGGGGCTTTGATGAAAGCTTTTATCGATTGCGACTGCGAAATTTTACAAAAGACGCTGGAGCTGTTTTTAAAAGGCCATGCCGCAAGTGCGCAGGATTGCGACTTTATAATAAGCGATGAGCCGCAAAGCTCGGCAAAACCGCTATTTTTGATCGGCGAGGACGGGGATTTGGCGCTGCCGTTTTCAAAGCAGATGTTGTTATCGAGGCTAGAGGATTTTCAAAGTTCGCTACGGGTGGATCTTAGTGGATACGACGCGGCAGAAGTTGAAATTTGCGCGCTATTTGATGAGTTCAAGGCAAAAATCATCGAAATTTTAAGAAGGCAAAATGGCTAAATTTTCCAAACCTGACGGCACGCTCTTTACGCAAATTTCAAGCGGCATTTATAAGGGTAAAAAGCTCGCTCTGCCCGCACTTTCGAGCACGCGCAGCACGAAAAGCATCGTAAAGGGCTCGTTTTTTGATACTTGGCGGGCGGAGTTGCGCGGCGCGGCGTTTATCGAGTGCTTCGGCGGTAGCGGCGCGATGGCGCTTGAGGCGCTAAGTAGCGGCGCAAAAAATGTTTATGCGATCGAAAAGGACGCCGCCGCGCATAAGATAATGCGGAAAAATTTCGAGCTTTTCGGGCTCGGCGCAAATGCGATTTTGGGCGATTGCTTCGAGCGACTACCCGAAATTTTGCACGAGCTGCAAGCGGGCATGAACGGACGCTCGGGCGCGAATTCGTTAAATTTAAGCGGCAACAATTTCAAAAACCGCACTGCCGACGCCGCCTACTGCGAAAATTTAGATGGCGAAAAAGACGGATGCCGCAAAAGCTTTAGTAGCGTAGAGCAGGGCGAGGACGGATACCGCGCCGCGCAAAGCGTAGAAGCGCAAAGCGACATAAAAAATTTAGCTAAATGCGGCATGCGAAGCGGTATATCGGACAGTACTCAAAAAGGCGCGCAGAGCGGCGTAAATGATGATTATACAGGCGAGGAGGGCTTTGGCGATTGTGCCCAGATTGGCGATTATGCGGGCGCTTCTAGCATAAAATACCGCATGAATTCGCTAGCCACGGACGCCGCAAGCTTTGGCGAAAAGGTTGACGATAACTGCGCTTCGAAATACGACGCTAGCGACGCCGAGACCGCTAATCGCAGCGTAAATTTAAGCTCAAAATGCGGCGAAAGTTCTAATTTTGACGCAAATCGCGGTGCGGGCTTAGGCGCGAGCTGTGAAGAGAAAGAAATCTTAAATTTAGGCGAGAATTTTGCCACTAGCTACGGAGAAAATTTACATTCAAACGCAAATTTCATCTATGATTCAAGAAAAAATTCCACTGCGAATTCTAGTGGTAATTTTGGCGTTAGCTGTGGAGGAAATTCGCGCCCAAACGTAAATTTAACCCGTGGTTTAGGAAAAAATTTCGCTGTCAATTCCAGTGAAAATTTAGCCTGTGGTTTAGGCGAATGCTCTGCTGCAAATTCTAGCGAAAGCCATACCGCAAATTCCATAGAAAATTCCATCTCTGATCCCGCGCGCAGAGTGTTTGTCTATCTAGATCCGCCGTTTGCGATCAGGCAGGGCTTTGGCGGGATTTACGAGCGCGTGCTGGCGCTGATAGCGCGCCTAGGCTCCGCGCAGTGCGAACTGCTAATCGCGATCGAGCATATGAGCGAGCTTGAGTTGCCGCTTAAAATCGGCGATTTCGCACTACTTAAATCGCGCAAATTCGGCGCTACGACGATGAGTTACTACGCAAAATGAAAAGCTTAAAGCAAATTTTAGATTATTACGCCGATTTGAAAAATTGCGACGCGGATCTTTTCGGCGCGCCCGATCCGCTGCAGGTCGCAAAGGGACATCGAAACGACGTCGCGGCGCTTATCTGCGCGCTGTTTGCTTACGGGAGCGCGGCTCAAATTTTAAAATTCCTCCGATCGCTTGATTTTTCGCTTTTGGACGGGAGTGAAGAGCGCATGAGAGCGGAGCTTGCGGGCAAAAAGTATAGATTTCAAAGCCCGCGCGACGTCGCTGAAATTTTTATAACTTTAAAGCGGCTTAAAAACAGCCTCAGCATCGAAGAGAGCGTGCTTTGCGGTATGCAAAAAAGCGGACGGATCGAGGATGGGATAAATTTTTTAATCGGCGAAATTTACAAACTAAATCCCTACCGCAGCCCGGGATATGAGTTTTTTTTCGGGCGTGGCTTCTCGCAAAAGCCCACGTCGCCGTATAAGCGCTACAATCTTTTCCTGCGCTGGGCGGTACGCAACAGCGACATCGATCTGGGGCTGTACAAAAAGATCGAAAAATCGCGCCTCCTCATCCCGCTCGATACCCACACGCATAAAGTTTCGCTTAAGCTTGGGCTGATCGATCGCAAGAGTTACGATTTCGAGGCTGTTTTGCAGCTCACGCAAAGCTTAAGACGCTTCGATCCGAGCGATCCCATCAAATACGACTTCGCGCTGTACCGCCTCGGACAGAGCGGCGAGATAGATAAAATTTTACCCGAACTAAGCGCGAGTTTAGATAAAACTGCGAAGTAAGTCGGCGGAATTTTATTTGATACAAGCGGGGCGATGAAATTTTATGGAGCTTTAGTGCGGGTGTGCGGCGGAATTTTGCTATGGCGCATCGAAATTTCATAAAATTTAAGCGGGAGCCGTGTAGCAAAATCCGATATAATTCCGCGAAATTTTATAGGATTTCACGAAATTCTAGCAGGCGCCCGTATGCACTTTGCGGCGTATGAGCGGTTTGCGATCGTAATTGCGCGGAATTCTAGCAGGCGCTCATAGCGCGTGCCTGCGTGATTTGAAAAAAGGACAAAGATGGAGCTTGAGCTTTGGCAGTTCGCGGTGCTTTTTGCGGCGGCGTTTTTCGGCG
>NZ_CALIBH010000187.1 GCF_938045775.1 uncultured Campylobacter sp. | reverse complement strand
CTCGTCGGGCTCATAACCCGAAGGTCGGTGGTTCAAATCCACCCTCTGCAACCAATAAACTTTATATTTATATCTTATATCATGGCTTAAAAATTTTGCTATTGCCTTCATTGTAGAATAAGAAAAATCCCCTCCAGTCTAATCAAAGGATTTTTTCTACCAATTTTCTCCCAAATCAATAGTCTAAAATTAATGAAGTCGTTTAACAAGATGCATCAAACTCTTTAAATTGTAAAATTTGCCGACTCGTTTAAAATTTGTAATTTATTATACCGCTAATCTTATCAATAACACTAATCAAGTATTAGAAAGATTTAAATTTACACGGACTTTCTTATCGTAACATTTAAATCGAAAAAGATTATATATAAAATAAAAATGAAAGGGGCCGGAATAATTAAAATTTAGGATAAGCGCCCGTGCGCAGGAGCCAAATGCAACGGTGGATTACACGTGCATATAACCATCGCTTATCACGGATACGACGGAAGTAGCTTGCATACGCCATTCAAAAAAGGTTTAAAGGATCAAAGCAAAGAATTTAACGATCTCATTGTAAAAAAGCTTCAGGAAAAAGGTATAGCAGTAGAGTATCAACAACCCAAATCAAAACTTACCGACGAGCTAAAAAGGGGACTCACATTCCTAGGCTATACGAATGAAGGAGAGATGATAGTATTAGCCAAAGATAAATCTACACATACCTTGAACTCTAAAGATATACGAGAACTACAGGCAAAATATAATCTGCAAGAAGGTGATAAATTCGACTATTGCGTAACAAAGACAAAGACGCCTAAGATGAAAGATGGCAAAAAGGTGTATTATGGCGGAAAGCTTCAATACGAAACTAAACGGGATTTTTCAAACATCATTCGCCGAGAGGAATTAGAAAGGAGTATTGCAAAAGAAAACAAAGCTAAAGAACAAAGAGATAAAGAGTGGGAAGAATTTTTAAGACAACAAAAACTTGAAAAAGAAGCTTGGGAAGCTGATTTCGAGAGAAAAGAAGCAGAAATACGCAAAGCAAAGGAAGAGGCTTGGAAAAGAGCTTGCGATGAAGCCTGGGAAAGAGAAGCTAGGAAAATCGAAGAAGAAAAGGCTAAAGAATCCACTAAGACAACGAAAGCTGAAAAAGCCGAATCGCAGGACACTTCTGATACGTATTCCATAGAATACCGCGGCAAAACAATCAAGGTAACGGATATTGATGACAAAACATATGAAGTAATAGAAAAATCAGGTATAAAAATTTTAGGCGCTGAAATTAAACTTACACCGCCTACGCCTACTCGGCCTACGCAATCGCAAGGCAATCAAACAACACGTATTATAACGCCTAAAAAAGGCTTTGGAAGAGATTAGCCCCCGAACGGAGCGCAACTGTATGCGCTCCTACCGGGATACTAATACGCCGGCACTTTTAAAACCGCCGAAATCATATACGCAGTTATCTATTCGTTTTGGCGTATCAGTAATGACTGCATAATTTGGATAGATTTGCTCTATGCAGCTTGTATCATTGCTTTGTAGATAAAGCGATAGATCCTTTGCTATGCTAAAGGCGAAGGGAGTTTTGCCTACTCCGCCTTTTTTATTTAGAATTGAGATAATCATTTTGCGCGCGTCCTTTTGGTTTTTATTGTTAATTTGCCCTATGATATTCAATAGTGCAGTCTGTTGAAGTGTTGTCAGCTTTTTCTATAATTAAGGGTTCTAAAAATGTTACATTGTATCTTGAGTTTATTCTTCCATTTTTAATTTCTATAAGATCAGGTTTGAATAACGGTCTGCTAGTTGCGGAGAAGAAAGTTTTTGCTTTTAAAGTAATTTTCTTTTTTGTTCCTGTTACAGTTAATTCTCTTTGTGCATAAGTTGCATATTCATCCCATACAAGATTTGGTATTTTTGTAACTATATATTGAGTTTTTTCTGGAGCATTGGCGCAAAATTTTTCTAATTCTGATACGGAATTAAAATTTTTTGTAGGAATATTAGTTTTATTTGATGTATTATTTGTTCCACTTGGTGCAGTAATTGAATCAATTGTTCCTGTTACGCTATTTAATGCGTCGTCTATAACGCAGCCGGAGAATGTTAAAGCTACTGTTGTAGCTAAGACTATGGTTGAAAGTTTCATTTTATATCCTTTATTTCTTAATTTAGTTTGTTTAAAAAAATGTTTGAAAATATTCGATTTTTGAGTTTTGTTTTTAATCAAATGTTTGCCAAACATATATTTCAAATTTTGTGAAAGATTTTAGAAGATCGTTAAGCTCTGCGGCTAAATTTTGCGACAAGGCTTAATGCGCGTCTCTTAAAATCAACTATCTTTTTATTATTTAAAAAAATCCTCGTGTTCTTTTCGATATTCTTGTTTTAAAATATACACCTTATCTTTTATTCTTTCTTCGCTGACATTGTAAACTGCATAATTTGAAAATATCTTCGGAACATAAAGTTTTTTCGTTCTTTCTGATGCTTGCGATAGAGCATCAACTGCGAGGACGCCAGTATGACCATTATAATACTAAGTAGCATTGTTATAATGCTTAAAGAATTTCTCTTTTTTTCTGGAATTACGCCTTTTTTGTTAGCTATTGTTGCGTATATAGAACACATAATAAATGAGACGAACGCGGATATGAGGACAAAAATACATTTATCATCAACTTGTGCCATCACCACAATCCTCGTCCATATAAAAAATGCGATAGCGCATATTGCAAAGTTAAGAGCCGCAACGGCTAAAACATAGTATTTTCTTAGTTGTTCCATGATTTTCCCTTTCTTGATTAGACTGGCTAGCAGCCACTTTTTCTAAAATTCTCGTGGATAAAAAGACTAATCCATAAGTATCTTAATAAGCATATATCGTCGACTTTTTTCGTCATTTTGACTATTCTCCCACCATTTTTAAAGATTACTATCTGCATAACTCATATGCACTCCTTTGAAAAATTTCTTGGAATATTAATCACGTATGACTTAACTTAAAACAAAGAAACAATTCCTTTGTAAAAGTTAAAAGTCGGGAATTATTCCTTTGTTGAATAGATAGTAAATTTTCTTGAAAATTCCCATTTAAAAGGTAAAAAATGAGACATAACTTATCACAAAGAGATATAGCGGGAATTTTAAAAATCGATACAAAAACGCTTTATAATTGGCGTAAGAATAAACCCGAGCTTTATCGTATCGTAATGCTTGGGTTTAAATTTGACGAGCTGTTAAAGCAGGTGCAAAAGAATTTAGACGAGCTTCAAGACCTTGCGGAAGGGAATGCCGGCTTACGCCTAAAATGATTTTGTTTATTTCAGGCGCAGCCCGCATATTTGAATGATTCGAGATGGAGTAGAGTGGGTCTTATTCCAACGCGGAGATTGATATCAAAATAGCGGCGTTATAGAATTTAAATAATCCCCATACCATTGCATAAGCGTTGCGATCTGCTCTATGGTAGCCTTTTTACGCTCGTATGATCTTTTCACTTCGTTAGGCTCAACATGCGCCAAAGCGCTTTCTATGGCTTCTTCTGTTACGCCCAAGCTGTATAGCTCCGCCTTATGCGTAGAGCAAATGGTACGGAAGGTGGCTCTAAAGCCGTGAGAAGTAGCTCTATCCTTATACTTACCCTTACCGCCTAAATTTCTTATAGCCTTGCCTATGCTGTCTCTATGCAGATGACCTGCTGCGTTGGTGGATGGAAAGACGAATTCATCACTTTTGCTAAATAGCTGCTGCTCTTTTAAAATCTTTTTGGCATATGAGCTTAGAGGTATTTGATGAGGGGTCCTAGACTTCATTTCGACCGCCCTTATAGTCCAAATTCCTTTTTCTAAGTCTATATCATCCCACTTAGCGCTTGCTGTATTGCCAGGACGATTGACGCAAAGGATTTGCAGATATATGGCTCGCTTAGTAGCCAGCTCTAACTTATCATCCATTTTTAGATCGTCAAGGAATTCCTTTATATCCATTTCTTCCGTTAAGGCGGGGTATTCGGTATTGATCTCATGGTTTTTATTATGTTTATGGGAGGTAGGAAATTCTTTGTGTAACATAGCGCAAGGATTGCGTCCGATATGTTCATCATTTATGGCTATATCGAAAACTGCACCACAATAATTTATCAAACGATGAATGGTCTCTAATCTGCTTTTTTTATTATTCGGATTAAAAATTGCATTAAAAACTTCTAAAAGCTCACTTCTTTTTATAGTTTTAACGTCTCTATCGCCGAATTTGGGTAGGATATAAGTAGAAACCATTCTAATGATTTTGGCTATAGTGCTTTCCTCATTTTCTCCTCTACGTTTCTGTTCTATAAGCTTATCAAATAGGCTTTTAAATTTATACTTATCCGACTTGCCTAAGATTACGTCTAGCTCCTTACCTTGTGCTAGTTGAGCTAAAAGAGCGTTGGCTTCCTTGCTGCTTCTGCTACGGAGTAGATACCCGGGCGGAATTCCTTTAGACTGACTATCTTATCGCCTGCTAAACGCAAGAAAAAGGTTTTTGTGCCGCTAGGATGGACGAAAAGATAAAGCTCTTTTGGCGATCCGACGGCTACTTTGTATCTTTTATCCTTTGCCTTAAGGTTTTTAATATCCTTATCGGAAAGATGCGCCTTCGATATATTTGCCATAATACCCTCCTAAAATGGGAAAGTCCCTTAATGGGGAAAGAGTCCCTGAATTAGTCCCTTATTTTTTCAGAAGTAATTATACTACAAACAAAAATAAAAGGAAATGAAAATAATAAAAATATAAGATAAGCACCTATATACGGGAATTGAAGAGAAGTAAAAAGAAGTGATTAAAACTTAAAAATAGCTTAATTGGTGGAGGTGTGCGGGATTGAACCGCAGTCCGAAAACAAACGACCAAAGCCTCTACATGTTTAGCAAAAGTGAAGTTCTCGCGCAGGCTCGCTCACTTTCCAAAACGACCCGCCGGCGCAAAGACTAGGATTTCACCCTACGGCTCGTCACGCCGCAGAGCTACGCTATCGCAGATTACCCGCCGCCGCGCTTAGATAGTATCGGCGCAGAGCAGGGCTCGACTGGACTTACGCAGCTTTAGCGTAAGCAGGAGCAAATTTAACGTTGTTTGCGTTTAAATTTAGTTTGGATTTTATACGCTGTATCCAAAGCGACATGCCGCCTTGACCCATCCGTTCCCGTCGAAGCCAAGTCACCCCCGAAAGAATGCGCGCGCATTTTACTTTAAAATTTTATAAATGTCAAATTCGGCTTATGCTAGAATTGCGTTCAAATTTTAACCAAACCAAGGAGTCAAAATGTCAAAAATCACGCTTTCTAAATTATACGAGATGAAAAAATCCGGCGAGAAGATCGTGATGATCACCGCCTATGACGCGCTTTTTGCTAAAATTTTCGACGACGAAGTCGATATGGTACTCGTAGGCGACAGTCTAAATATGAGCTTTGGCGGGCACTCCGAGACCCTGGGTGCAAGCGTAGAGCAGATGATCTATCACGCGCGCGCCGTAAGACGGGGGCTTAAGCGAGCGTATATGGTAGTGGATATGCCGTTTTGCTCGTGCGCGACGCCGGAGCTCGCACTGCAAAACTGTGCCAAAGTCTATGAGAGTACCGGCTGCGACGCCGTTAAGATCGAAGGTGGCGCGCATATGGCGGATACCGTGGCGCTGCTTAATCGAAACGGTATCGCCGTGATGAGCCACATCGGACTAAAGCCGCAGTTTTCGCGCTTTACGGGCGGCTACAAGGTAAGCGGACGCGGAGAAGAGGGTGCGCGCGAGGTCTTAAACGACGCTAGAGCGCTTGTCGAGGCGGGCGCGGTGCTGCTGCTGGTGGAGGGCACGATCTGCTCGGTTGCAAATCAAGTAGCGCTCAGCACCGACGTGCCGGTTATCGGCATCGGCGCTGGCGCGGGCGTGGACGGACAGGTGCTCGTGTGGAGCGATATGTGCGGGTTTTTCACGGAGTTTCGGCCGAAATTCGTTAAGCGCTATTTAGACGGCGCCGAGTTGGTAAAAGGCGCGGTGCGCGAATACGCGCGCGAAGTCAAGGAGGGGGGCTTCCCGAGCGAGGAGTTTGAATACAAGTAGTAACGGGATTTTAGGTCGGAATTTTAAAAATTTATATCCTAAAATCAATAAATAAAAGGAGCATAGATGAAAGTCAAAGCAGCTAACGACAAAACTTTAAAAGTATTTAAAAGCGGCAACTCCTTAGCGCTTCGTATCCCGAAATATCTAAATTTGGAGGGCGTTAAGGAGCTTGCGATAAAAGAGCTTAGCGATACCGAAATAACGCTTAGCATCCCCAAACGTAGCGGCGAGTGGGATGGATTGCTTGCGACGCTGGCAAAATTTAAAAATGCGGAGATTAAGCGCGGCAAGCAGATCCCGAGCGAGCGCGAGTTTGGATTTGATAAATGATCGTTTTAGATACGAATATTTGTATATATTTGATAAATAATGACGAAAAATACGCTCCTAAAATACTTGATCGTCTGACAAAACACCAAAGATCGGATATTTTTATCTCGCTTATTACCGTTGCCGAGCTGAGATTTGGTGCGGAAAATTCAAAGCGCAAAGAGTTAAATTTATGGCTAATAGACGAGTTTATCTCAAATTTTAACATTTTACCATTTGGCATGCGCGATGCTCAGGTATATGGTGTAGTGCGCCGCGAACTAACGGCTGTCAATCGCAAAATAGGCGACATGGATATGTTGATCGCTGCGAATGTCCTATCGCGCGGCTGCACGCTCGTTACGAATAACGAAAAAGATTTCAAAAATATAAGCGGGCTTAAAATAGAAAATTGGATGTAAATTTGAAATTTTAAAATTTACGCTGCACGGCGGGCGTTTAAATTTTGCTCTCGCCGCAAATTAATCGTCAGGCCTAAGCGGCTTATAAAATTTAAGGAGAAAATTTGGCTAAAGCTTTAAAAACCTTCATAGCCGTAGTTCTGGGCTTGCTCTTTTGCGTAAAGGTACTGCCGATTTTGGCGGTATTTTTTGCGTTTAATTCTTTCTTTGATAAAGATGATATGGAGCTGGATAAAGCCCCGTTAATGCAAAATTACGAGCAAAATCGTGATAAATTTCTAGACCTGTTAGCTTTTGCAGGTCGCAACTTCCCTAAAAATTTGCGCGTTACGATCCAGAGCACCTACGGCGATGAGTATATTTGGATCGATTTGGACGGCAATAAGACGAAATTTTATTCAAATTCCATTTTCGGGGGTAATGCGCCGGGTATCGGCGAGGGGTTAAAGCTCATCGGCTGGGACAAAAAGACGTTTGCAGAGCTAAAATCAAAGCTCGCGGCGATAAACGCTAGAACCATCGTGCTAAATAGAAGCGGCGATAGCGGGGTGCCTTGGGCGGAGATCACCTACCGATACGTGGAGCACTTCACCGATAGCTATCAGTTTTATGCCCCGGATAGCCCGAAGCTCGCCAAGCTGCACGCCAAGGGCTGCTCGAAAAAATTTCAAAACGACGGCGTAGTATTTTTATTCGAAAGCACAACGTCCGGCTCATATAGAGCGTTCTGCGATGGCGACGACGATAATAAGAGCGTTTTGATCGAAGAGCATGATTTATAGAACTAGGCTCGCGCAGGAAAAATTTAGCGTCTTAATTTGGGGTGCGATCGATAAGGCGGCGCGAGATTGCGCGGCTAAATTTAATCGCACGAGCCTGCGTTGAGCTTAGCGGCAAATTTTAAAATTCACGCTAAATTCTAAGTCGTCTTGAAAAACGAAATTTCGCGCGAAATTTTACCTAGCCACGCAAGCGCGTAAGGCAGAATTCTGCATAAAATTCTACGCAGAATTTCTTGCGAAATTTTAACTGACTATACGAGATGGAATTCTGGCTAGCTGCGTACCGCGAAGCTTGAAGCGCAGATTTTAACCCTCGCTGCCGCAAAAACAAAATCCGCATTAAAATTCTATGAGGTAAAATTTCGCTGCAAAATTCCAGGCGCCGAATTTAATATCGCAAAATTCCAGGCGCCAAATTTCACGTCGTAAAATTCTGCACGTATTTTTCAAACGGCTAAATTTTGCTTCTAAATTCTACGCGCTCAAATTTCGCGCCGCTTGCTCCGCAATCGTCGCTCGCGAACGCCTAAAGCCTTAAATTCTACATACTAAATTCCGCGCCGTAAAATTTGGCGCAGTTAGCGACCCGCGCGCTGTTTGGGAGCCGCCACACTAAAATTCAGCATTAAGGCATAGCGGGCGTAGCGGCATGAGCGTAGCCTTAAAACGTCGCGCTAAAATTTCGCAGTCTTTCGCGACGGGTGCCCTGCTTTTTAACCCCAGTCCTAAGCGCGTACCATAAAATTCCGCGCGGCAAATTTTATTCCGCCCGCAAAGATCCGTCCCTTTAAAATTGTCAAAATTTAGCCATTTTTCGCTACACTTGCTAAAATTTTAAAAACGATTAAAGAGAGATTATGGACAGAATTGTAGAGATCGAAAAGATGCAGCTCGATGAGAGCGTGGAGAGCTCGCTGCGCCCGTCGAGCTTCGAGGATTACGTGGGGCAGGAGAAGATCAAATCAAACCTCGCTATCGCGATCGCCGCGGCGAAAAAGCGCGCCGACGTGCTTGATCACGTGCTTTTCTACGGGCCGCCGGGGCTAGGCAAAACCACGCTGGCGCATATCATCGCCGCTCAGATGGGCGCCGCCATCAAGGTCACCGCCGCGCCGATGATCGAAAAGGCGGGCGATCTGGCGGCGATTCTAACAAACCTGCAAAGCGGCGACGTGCTTTTCATCGACGAGATCCACCGCCTAAGCCCCGCGATCGAGGAGGTGCTATATTCGGCGATGGAGGACTTCCGCCTCGACATCATCATCGGCTCGGGTCCCGCCGCGCAGACTATCAAGATCGACATTCCGCACTTCACGCTCATCGGCGCCACGACGCGAGCGGGCATGATCTCGGCGCCGCTGCGGGATCGCTTCGGCATGCAGTTTCGCTTGCAGTTTTACACGCACGCCGAGCTTGCGCGGATAGTGCAGATCGCTTCTGTTAAACTCGGAAAGGAGAGTGCAGCCGACGCCAGCGCCGAGATCGCGCGCCGCTCTCGCGGTACTCCGCGTATTGCGTTACGGCTGCTGCGCCGCATACGCGATTTTGCCGAGGTGCGCGACGAGGGCGCTATCTCGCACGATCGCGCGCGCGAAGGGCTCGAGGCGCTGGGCGTGGACGAGCAGGGCTTTGACGAGATGGATATAAAATATTTGGAAATTTTATTTGACGCCAAGCGCCGTGCCTTGGGGCTTAGCACGATCGCGGCGGCGCTTAGCGAGGATGAGGGCACGATCGAGGACGTCATCGAGCCCTATCTGCTCGCCAACGGCTACATCGAAAAGACTGCCAAGGGTCGCATCGCAACCGATAAGGCGCGCGAGGCGCTCGGTCGCGTGCTAAAGACTGCGGAGAGAAATCTGTTTGAGGAGTAGGGCGAATGAAATTTTATACTTCACGGCGCTAAGTCAAGCTACGCAGGTGGAAACCCTGCCGTGGCGATTTCGTATATTTGATCTTTGAATTTTGCTTGGTTTTAAAGTTTCTTTAGATTTAAAATTTAAAGCGGGAGATTTTGTAAATTTAGAGCAAATTTATTATCGCTCAATAAAACATCCAAAAGAATATGAAGGGAAATTTTATGAAATTCATAACAAAATATATAAAAAGGCTCTTATATTATTTTTACGATGTATTTTACAGACGCGTTTTTATCAGGGGAGTTTCGCATCCGCCGGCACAGGTGGCTAGCATAGGCTGTTATGGTTTGCTTTTTGTCCTGTGCGGAACGCTTTTTACTATTTATAGAACGGATACGGCGCCCAAACAATTGAATGAGCTTGAGATAGATACCGGAATTTTAAGAAACGTTTATTATAATTTTCGCGGAAGCGGCGGACGAATACATATAGAACTAGAAAACGGCAAGAAAAAAGTTTATGAAATAAGCAAAAGTGATAGCGATATTTATGAAAAGCTAAAAGGGCAAAAAATCAAAATTTACGGCGAGCCAAGCCCGGATATATTAGGTAATAATGAAATTTTACAGCTTGAAGATAAAGATGGAAAAATATATAAGAAATATAATTTCGATCATAGATTATTAAGACCATATTTGATGACCGCACAGTTTAAATTCTTTTTAAAAGGGGTAGTTTTTCTACTTTTATTGATATTTTTTATAAATTTTTCAGATAGAAATTTGATTAAAAACAATCCAGAAGAAGGAGTAAAAGATGAGTAACGGATTGGGCATTATTAGAGATGGGCTTTCACATGGTCTCGCTAATGCGGCTGCAGCGCAAGCTGGAGCGAAGTTCTGCTTTCATATGCCTATAGGGGCGGGCTATTATTCTCACTCTCCATTGAAAGTCAAAATTTAGTCTATCCGCGCATCCGTTGTGCTCATTATTTTATAAATTCGTATTCTTTTATCCTACGTGGATTGTTGTTTGCGATTATTAAGGTACATTGATTTTCTAAAAAATAGCCTGTCACCCGCTTAGCTTTTACTTCACTCTCGTTTATTGTATCGATTTTTACTTCGCTTCTAGCAGACGCATTCGCTATACATTTTTCTTTTCCGCATAAAGTTGTCATTGGGCTTATTGTAAAAGTTGCAGCGCGAGTATATCCACACATCGGGCGAGCGCGGCTTTAGATTTTGCGGCGCGGCACAAGAGTCTGGCGTCAACATATCAGCACTGCCCACCAAAGCGCTAATTTCATCAAATTTAGCCGCACGCAGCCTGCGCATTCGTATCGCGCGCGCCGATTACCACGCGAGATAGGCCTAGCTCCGCCAAAAGCTCGGCGTAAGACGGCGTCTTGCCGTGGTGTGCGCAAGGTTCAAATACGGCATAGGAGCACACATATAGTTTTGACGTATGTTCGAGCTATGCGCTATTTTAATAAATTAGGTACGATCCGTGTACATGTCGTATAGCGCGCCGTATGCGCAGGAATGCCGCTCGTAAATTCTATGAAATTTCAAAATTTAATCGAAATCTGATAAAAAAATTTATAAAATACGTCATCAAATTTCAAAAGGATAAAATTTGCCGACGCCAAAAGACAACGCCGCAAGCCGCAATAAAAACTTGGCTGAAAAGATAGCTCAAAACAACGCCGAGAATAACGCCAAAGGCGAGGCGCAAAATTTCACCGAAAATCAGACCGTAAATAACGCTGAAGGTAAAATCGAAGCCGCTGCCGAAGCCAAAGCGACCATCAAAAACAAAGCCGAAACCGCTGCTGAAAATAGAGCCGAAATCGGTGCCAAAAATCAAAGCGGAAGTGGAGCCAATGTCGGTGTTGAAAGCGGGGTTAAAGCCGTTAAAGCAAATACCGCTGCCGATAAAGCGGCTTCGGCTGTGCTAGATGCCGCGGAAGGTAGGACTAAAACCTCCGCCGAAAATCAAAGCAAAAACCGTACCGAAACCGACAAAGTCTCATCTGCTAATGCTTCCGCGCTAGGCGCTGCTGCCGCTTCGGGAGCTGCTGTGGGTGTGAAAGCAGGTCTTGCCAAGGCTAACGGGCGCGCGAAAACGAACAAGATATTTTTTATCGGCGCAACCTTGCTGATGTTTTGCTGCGTGATCTATCTATTTTCGCCGTTTTTGATGGTGATCGCAATCGGCGTACTGATGGCGGTGGCGACCTCGGGTCTGCACGCTAAAGTAACGAAGCTGTGCCGCGGCAGGCGAACGCTAGCCTCGGTGCTTAGCCTGTTTTTACTCTGCGCGCTTTTTTTCGTGCCTTTTATCTACGCCGTGATCGAGATCGCCAAAAATGCCGCGAGCTTCGATATGGCGCGCCTAAACGACGCGCTTAGCTACGTTCAGAGCCTAGACATCAAGCTGCCTGGGCCTTTTGAAAAATTTAATACGCAGTTTCGCTCATTTTTGGCAAACCTAGACGTCGCGGGTCTGGCGAAGCAGATCATCTCATACCTCTCGGTCGTCGGGAAATCCAGCGCAAAATTTATCGTCGATATGGTGCTTATCATTGTGTTTTGCTTTTTTGCATACCTCTACGGCGAGAGCTTCAAGCGCTTTTTTAAAAAAATTCTACCCGTCGAGCCCGCGCAGATCGATTATATCTTTTCCGAGACGGCAAATACGATGAGCGTCGTGTTTTACTCGACCATCTTCAACGCCGTATTGCAGGGCTTTTTGTTTTCGATCATCGCGGGGATCTTCGGCTTTGACGCGCTGCTGATGGGGGTGCTTTTCGCCTTCTGCTCGCTCATCCCTGCAGTCGGCGGCGCGCTCATCTACGTGCCCACAGCGCTATATGTGCTAGCCCAGGGCAGCACCTCGGGCGCGATCGTGATAATGGCGTATTGCGTGATATTGATCTCAACGCTCGCAGACAGCTTCGTAAAGCCGCTCGTGATCAAATTTATCAACTCGCGCCTGGTCGAAAACCCCGCAAACATCAACGAGATGCTGATCTTCTTCTCGATGCTTTCGGGCATCAGCACGTTTGGGTTCTGGGGCGTGATCTTGGGGCCCGCGATTTTAACGCTATTTATCGCGGTGCTAAATTTATACGACTATCTAAAAAAGATAGAATTCGAGTAGGGCTTACGTCGCTCGGCGCTTTTAAATTTAGAAAATGTCGCCCGTAAAGCGCAATGCCCAGCGCGCCCTTGCAGCTCTTGCGCCCTTGCGGCTTTTTGCCCGCTCGCGCTTTTGCGCGGGCTTAAAGGCTTCAAATTTAAAGGCAAATTTTAATTTCAGCTGCTGCTCGCGCTCTTTGACGAATTTTAGAGCAAAGATCGCGAGTATCGGCGAGGTTATTTTGAGTCGCGTCATGCGGCGGCGCAGTATTTTTAAGCTACACCGCGCGGCGTGGCGAAATTTTATGGATTAGAGTTTAAATTTAAAGTAGTCGATAATAAAAGAAAGAATTTTAACTTCAGCTCTAGCAAGCAATGCCCAGCAACTCAATACCCACTTTCGTCGCCTTCTCCTTGTGAGTTAAAATTTATCTTGCTCTTTTGATTATTTAAATTTTGGTATTGATTGAAAAGTATGTCCGTCTCATGTTTATCATAGTATAAATTTTTATTATAAAATATCGTTTCATAATCGAGATTGTTCCCCTTGTCGTATATTGAAATGAAAGAAAATATATATTCTCTATCGCAATCCATATTTTCATCAATTATCTTTTTATAGTTATAGCAAAACGGGTATATGCTCTTTTTTTGTTGATAAACTACATCCCTAAATATAGAGTTTAAAAGCCACCTATAACATCTGTTTTCTGGAGTAATTATGTCAAATTTTTTAGTTTTTGTTTCGTGCATAATTGGTAATTGTATGTCATTTTTACTTATAAATACAAAATCAGTAAATAGGTCGAATGAGTGGTTGGCGCCATCTCCAAACCTCATATATATAAAATTCTCTATAAAATTTCCACCTTCGTCAATCAAATGCTTTTGCTCCCAAGGATAAAATAGCCGTAGTTTTAAAACCTCGTCGTTTTCTATAATCTCTTCGGCATTTTTTATGGGTTTGCCGTCTTTGCAAATTTTAGAGCCCAGATCCATTAGATAATCAAAATTTAGCCTTTTATCCAGCTTCCAAAATTCGCATCTATCGTCTGGATATTTATCGCCGTTGCACCATGAAAATCTTACTCTCTCATAGCCGTTTTTGTCTAAGTGAATATCCGCCATCTTGCCGAAATCTATTTGCGGATAATTATCTAAATAGTGAAGCTTTTTTAGGTAATCTTTTAAATTTAGCTCTACAAACTCTCTTTGCGTCAGGTTTTTATCGCTAAAATCAAGCGCTTCTAAGATAGCTGAAATTCTATACGTGGGCAGCAAGGCGATAAATATGCAAACCCAAATTAGAAAAACTATGATACAAAGGTATTTCAGGCGCAAGCTTACTCCTTCGGGCAGATTGCGCTATATTATCCAATGCAAGCTTAACGAGCCCATAATCCGCAGCGCTTGCAGCAAACGACTTGCTGTAAAAAATTCCAAGCTTGTTTGCGCGGTTAAAATTATATAGTTAAATTTGAAATTTTAAAATTTACATTTGGCGGTAAAATTTTAAAATTTGCGGCGGCGATTTAGACCCGCACCTTGCCGCCGTATTTGATCTGGCTCGGGTCTTTTTCGTCCAGCTCGCGCATTATCTGCTCGCCGTTGTCGGAGTTTGCTGCGGCGATATCTGCGTCCAGATCGGAGTATGAGTAGATCATCATCGCTTCGCTTACGTCCTCTATGGCTTCTATCGCGCGAAATGCAGTGATCTCGTCCTCGAAGCTCTCCGCGCTAATCGTGGCGACCGCCTTGCCGTCCTCGCATGCTACGAACTCGCAGCCGCCGATGCTTTGCAGCTCCTTGCGAAACTCCGCTACGTCGGTATCTGCGCCTAGATAGATTACGACGCTTGAAATATTCATTTTAACTCCCAAAAGTAGATATATCTATTGTACCCAGAGCCCACGAGATACTCTCCTGCGAAAAGCAGATAGTTGATGATATCGTTACCTAGCTCGATGCTGCGAACGATCTCGCCTGCTTTATCAATTACGCGCACGCCGTTACCAACGGTAAAAGCGCCCAGCTCGGGGCTTAGCGCCACGGCAAAAACTGCAAAATGGGCGTTATAAAATTTAGCGAAATCGCCGTTTTCGTAGTAGCACGATCTTTCTTTGTCGTTTGAGCCGCTCATCATGCGATCGCCAAGTAGTGCCACGGAGTAGATTCCGTCCTTGTGCAGGGACTTTTGGCTCATAAGTTTTTTCGCTTTCGCGTCGAAATAAAATACGATGCCGCCTTCGCACGAGATTAGTAGCGTTCCGCCGGCGCGGTCGTAAGCGCTACCACCCAAAGACGCGATGGTGAGTTTTTGCTCAAAGCTTACCTTGCCGCTAGACAGGTCGAAGTATAA
This sequence comes from uncultured Campylobacter sp., assembly GCF_938045775.1. GTDB lineage: Bacteria > Campylobacterota > Campylobacteria > Campylobacterales > Campylobacteraceae > Campylobacter_B. Next base: position 11,084 of record NZ_CALIBH010000187.1, on the reverse strand, counting down.
AATTTCGCTACCAAGACCTAGCAAAATCACGGTGTTTTCGTCGTAGAAATAGACGTTTTTGATCCCCGTCATCGGTAGCTTGTAGTGCGTAATCTTGCCGCCTACAAACACGCCCAGCATCTTTTCAAATGCGTCGCCGTTATATAAAAATGCGTATCGCTCGCCTAATTTATCGACGTCGAATATGGTAGCGCCCATCGGCTCATCTAGGTAATTTTTGGACGAGGGCAGGGCGAAAATTAGCGTTTTGGATATTGCGCTCGAGGCGGAATTTAATGCCGTAGAATTTTCAGCAGAATTTTGCTTCGTAGAATTTGCTGCGGTTGAATTTGCTAAAGAATTTACGGCAGCGGAATTTGCGGTGGAATTTCCCGTGGAATTTACGCTTGCTTTAGCATTGAAATTCTGCGCAGCATCGGAATTTATGCTTGCGTTTGCCGCGGAATTTCGATCTGCGAAATTTTGTCCAGTGACAGAATTTGGCGCGGAATTCTCCGCGGAGTTAATGGTGATTTTATAGAGCTTTCCGTTGTCAAGCCCTGCGTAAATTTCGCCGTCTAGATTTTTTAGCACCGCGACATTTGCGTCAAGCTCTAGTATGAAGCTAGCGTGTTTGATCTTTGCAGGCGCATCTATGCCCACAGCGCCACTAGGTATTGCAACGCCGTTGCCGGCATAGATGAAGCAGGCGCAAAGTAGCAGCGGTGGTAAAAATTTCATCGCGGCTCCTTACTCAACCTCGGCGCCTTGATTTAGCGTATCTATGAGATTAGAAGTGGAATTTGCGTCGCTAAACCTGCTAAAATCAGCCTTAAAATTATTTTTAACTAGCGGATTGGTTTGGGCTTGCGGTACGTGGCATTGAGTGCAGTTGAATCTCTGCTCGGCTAGCGTGCCGTTTAGATCCGCGCCTGTGCGAAAGTCCACCAAGTGGCTTTTTGGAATCGGCGTAGAGCCTACATCCTTAGCGACATCGGGCATATGGCAGGTTACGCACATATTGTTATCCTTTGTGATCGGCACGAGCCCCTCTAGGCTGTGCGGTATGAGCGGCGGAGCGTTTTCAAAGCTGCGCTCGATCTTTGAAGCGGCGCCCGGAGCGTCCTCGCTATATTTGAAATCGGGCAGAGAGTTTTTATTTTGCGCCGATTCGTCTACGCTTTTTATAAAGCCCAAGCTGTCGGCGTCTATAGATGCCGTCTTATCCGCGGCAAATAGCGCCGCACAGCATACAAGAGCCAAGCCTAAAACCATTTTTTTCATTTTTTCACTCCTAATATACTAAAATTTAACGCATCGTCGTCGCATACGTCGATGCAGCGTCCGCAGCTGATACACTCGCTGCTAACGCGCCCGTTTTCGCGCCCGACCATCTTAAGTACCTGCACTTCGGGGCAAACCATTTTGCATTTGCCGCACATCGTGCATTTATCAACCTCGTGGCGAACGCGAATGACGCTAAAATAGCTAAGCGCAGCCCAAAATCCGCCGAGCGGGCATAGCCGCGAGCAGATAGTGCGATCGCCCGCGAAAATTTCAAAAACTACGATCAGTAGCGCGATTGCAAATGCACTGGCACTCAGCGCTATGACGGCGCGCGCGAAAAGCGAGATAAAGCTTACGCTCTCAAATGCCGCAAAGCCGAAAGCTCCGCTGCAAACTAAAGCTAGCACCGCTAGGACGTAGCGAGCCTTGCGGTTTACGTTAACGAGTCTAGTCGTTATGCCAAGTCTTTTACGAAGCCACGCGGCAAGATCGGTCAGTAAATTTATCGGGCAAACCCATGAGCAATATACTCGCGGCGCTATAAGCGCATAAAATGCGCCTACGATAACCGCTCCGATAACCGCCGTAGCGCCTAAAGAAAAGCTAGCTAGCAGCATCTGCGCCGTCGCAAACGGATCGCTTAGATTAATCGTGCCGAAAAGTTTCGACGAGCTTAGATTGCCCTTTAGAATTCCTGATAAAATTCCGTTTTCGCTCGCGGCTTTGAAGGCGAAATTATTTCCTAAAATAAAAAGGACTAGAATAGAAATTTGGCTCAAACGCCTTAAAATAGTATATTTCATTGTCTAGCCCCTTCCATTAGATCGTCCTCGTTTAAGTAGTCCTTGCTCTTTTGCGGATCGAGCTTGATTTTGGTGTCTGCGTCCTTGAGTTTCGCGTCGTCGCCCTTGATCCAGCCTTTGACGTAGTTATCGCTGGAAATTCCTATGACGCGCTCGCGCTCCACGACGCTGATAACCGCCTTTTTTGTGACGCAGGCATGCTCGCACTTACCGCAACCCGTGCAGTAGTCGCTATCTACGACGGGCACGAGTAGGGCGTGCTTTTCGGTGCGGTTGTTGTGGCGGTAATCGATCCTAAGCGCCTTATCCATTACGGGGCAGCTTCGCACGCACGCGTCGCATTGGATACCGGCGTAAGCGATGCAATGCTCGGTATCTATGACCGCAACGCCCATTTTGGATAGACGCACGTTAAGCTTGGAGTCTTCGCTTACCAGGCTTTTATCTAGTGCGTCGCTAGGACAGGCCGCGAGGCAAGGTATATCGTCGCACATATAGCACGGAATTTCGCGCGGGATAAAAAACGGCGTGCCGTTTGCAATAGCATGATCGCAAAAGCTCGCAAGCTTAAGCGTATCAAAGGGGCACGCCTCGACACAAAGTCCGCACCTTAGGCATTTGCTAAGAAATTCTTTCTCGCTTATAGTTCCGGGCGGGCGGAGTCTAGCGTGCTCGCCGGAGTTTGCGACTCCGAGCCCCAAAACGCCTACGCCCGCAGCTAAAGAAAGAATACCCAAGACCTCACGCCTATCCATAATTTACGCCTTGTAAATTTTAACCGCGCATTTTTTGTAGTCGGTCTCTTTTGAAAGCGGACAGGTATGATCGAGCGTGACGCGGTTGATATAAACCTTCTCGTCAAAAAACGGCACGAAAATAAGCCCCTTCGGCGGAATGTTACGTCCGTGGAAGTCCACGCGCGCTTTTACCTTGCCGCGGCGCGACTCAATCCAGACGATTTCGTTTTGTTGCACGCCGATTTTGGAGCCGTCGGCTTCGTTCATATAGCATCTTGCTTCCGGTACGGCGCGATAAAGCTCCGGTACGCGCATAGTCATAGTGCCCGTATGCCAGTGCTCTAGCACGCGACCCGTACATAGCCAGAAAGGATACTCCTCGCTTGGCACTTCTACAGGATCCATATATGGACGGAAGAAAATTTTAGCTTTATTGGCAAGGCTTGTTTTCTCTTCACCTGAAGTAGCGGATTTCAGATCTCCGCTAGGAAGCGCCGCCTTTGCATTACCGTAGAAGGCAAAGTCGCTATCCGGAGCCGCTTTTTTGGCATAAGGATCGTATTGGGCGTTAAAGCGCCAAAGCGTCTCTTTGCCGTCTACAACCGGCCATCTAAGACCGCGCACTCGGTGATAGGTGTCGAAATCGGCTAGGTCGTGTCCGTGACCGGTGCCGAATTTTCGGTACTCCTCCCAAAGATATTTTTGGATGAAAAAGCCATATCCTTTAAATTCTTTGCCGTCGCTGCCGATTACGCCGCGTGAGTCGCCGTTTACTTCGGAGTTATCGAAGCTTGCCATAATCGGATCTTTTGCCGCGAAAGCCTGAGCGTCTTTGTTTGCAAAGAGCACTTCAAATAGTGTAGTCTCTGGCGTATAGCCGAATTCCGAAATTTTATCTAATACGTTTGGAAGCGTAAGTTTATCATTTACCTTTGTCTCGCCCCAGAAATCCTTGAGTTTGAAGCGCTTGGAAAACTCTAGCATCTGCCACGTATCGCTCATCGCGTCGCCCACAGGAAGGACCTGCTGTCTCCACCACTGCGTTCTGCGCTCGGCATTGCCGTATGCGCCCCATTTTTCGTAGATCATCGCGGTTGGCAGGATCAGATCGGCTACCTTCGCGCTTAGTCCCGGATATGGCTCGCTTACTACGATGAAGTTATCCATCTCGCGCGCTGCGGCTATCCAGTGGTTTGCGTTGGCGATCTGCTGCCACGGGTTGTTGACCTGTACCCATATCCATTTTATTTTGCCGTCTTCGAGATTACGCAGAGCCTGCACGTAGTGCGCACCCGGTTTTGGATTTATCGTGCCTTCCGGAAGCTTCCAAATTTTTTCGGAAACCTTTCTGTGAGCCGGATTTGCCACGACCATATCAGCAGGTAGGCGGTGAGAAAACGTGCCCACCTCTCTAGCTGTGCCGCAAGCGCTAGGCTGACCGGTAAGCGAAAACGCTCCGCAGCCAGGTTTGGCTTGCTTGCCAAGAAGGAAATGTACCATGTAACTTTGCTCATTGACCCAGGTTCCTCTTGAGTGCTGATTAAAGCCCATCGTCCAAAAGCTTACTACTTTGCGGTCCTTTTCGATGTAATAATCTGCCAGCTGCTTTAGCTTGGTCTTAAACGCCTCTAAATCCTCACCTTCGTCACCCTTAGCTAAAGGCGCTACGAAATCTATCGTGTAAGGCTCCAGCGCTTTTTTAAATTCTTCGAAGCTTATGAGCCAGTGAGCATCCGATTTGTCAGAGTGTTTGTTTTCGAGTACGTCGCCCTCTTTCATACCCAGATATGCTAACGTAACGCCCTCGGATTTGCTTAAAATTTTGGATTTTTGCTTAGCTGCTGTGTCAAGCTCGGTCTTGCGGTATTTTTTATGATTTATATCTTCTCGCAAGCCGTAGCCGATATCTACTGGACCGGTAGCGAATACGCAGTGCTCTTTAATAAATTTCTCATCTATCATATCCGGGTGGTTGTAGACGATCTCTCTTGCTATGTAGTTCCATATCGCTAAATCGGTATTCGGACGGAATATAATTTCGATATCGGCGATGTTTGAAGTGCGGCTAGAGTAGGTCGAGAGATTTATAACTTTTACGCGGTCCGGGTTGCGAAGCTTGTGGTCGGAGACGCGAGACCAAAGGATAGGGTGCATCTCAGCCATATTCGCGCCCCAAGCGATGATGGTATCGGTTAGCTCGATATCGTCGAAAACACCCGCAGGCTCGTCGATACCGAAGGTTTGCATAAAACCTACGACGGCGCTGGCCATGCACTGGCGAGCATTAGGATCGAGATTATTGGAGCGAAAGCCCGCCTTTACTAGCTTTGCTGCGGCGTAACCTTCCGGGATCGTGTATTGACCGCTACCAAGTACGGCAAAGCCCTCGGGACCACCTTCGTTATAGGCTCGCCTAAAATGCTTCTCCATTTCGTCGAACGCTCGTTGCCAGCTGATCTCGATAAATTTTCCCTTTTTATCAAATTCGCCCTTGGAATTTACGCGCAAAAGAGGCTTGGTAATGCGATCAGCGCCGTACATGATCTTGGCGTTGAAATAGCCTTTGATGCAGTTTAGACCGCGATTTACGGGCGCTAACGGATCGCCTTTGACCGCTACGATCTTGCCGTCTTTGGTAGCTACCATGATGCCACAGCCGGTGCCGCAGAAGCGACAGGCCGCCTTGTCCCAGCGCCAGCCTTTTTCGGCTTCTTCCGCAGCACTAAGACTGCTAGGCAAGCTGATGCCCGCAACGCTACAGGCAGCCGCTGCTGCAGAGCTTTTTATAAAGTCTCGTCTATCCATGAGATTAACCTTTCGTTCAGAATTAATTTCTACTAAGATTTTGAATAATAGCATAAAAAAACAGCTTAGTCTAGATTAAAATCAAGGTTTTTTCTACATAGATTTCAGATATAAGATAATAATTTTATAAATTTTAAATTTAGTGGCTTAAATTTTATCAGGATAGCGAGTTTTTGATAAATTTTAATATAGATTTTCATTTAATTAAATTAATATATTATACCGATAAATTAGCATTAAAATTTCATAAAAATTTAATTGTGCTTTGAAATAAAACGGAGCGTAATATAATTTCAAAATTCTATTAAAATTATAAAAGTTAGCTTAAAAAGCGTCTTTTGCGATAAGCGATAAATTTTACGCGCAAATACCGTCGTCGTCGAAGCGAAAGCGTAAAATTTAACTATTCAATTTAATATGCGATATTTGCATATTGCTTAAATTTTGCTTAAAAAAATTCACTAATTTAAAAATTCTTTTATAATCTAGAAAGTATAATAGCCGTGCAAACCAAAATTCTTGAAAGGAATATTATGCAATCCAGAGAAAAGATTGTCAAAACGACTTGTCCTTACTGCGGCACCGGCTGTGGTATCGATCTTATCGTAAAAGACGGCAGGATCGTAAACGCGCGCCCTACACAGGCCCACCACGTAAATGACGGCGAGCTATGCTTAAAAGGGATGTTCGGCTGGGAGTTTGTAAACTCTCCAAAACGCCTTGCCAAACCTATGATCCGTAAGAAAAACGGAGTATTTGATAGAAGCGGCAAGCTTGAGGAGGTAAGCTTTGAAGAGGCTTACGATTTTGTAGCGTCTAAATTTAAAGAGACCGTCGCTAAATATGGCCCAAGCTCAATAATGGGCTTTAGCTCGGCACGCTCAAATAACGAAGACAACTACGTTTTTCAGAAATTTTTCCGTGCTCAGGGCAGCAATAACGTCGATCACTGCGCCCGTCTTTGACACGCTCCTACAGTGGCAGGTCTTGCCAACACGCTAGGAAACGGAACGATGACGAACGATTTGGTCGAATTCGCTACCGATACGGACGTATTTTTGCTCATAGGCACCAACACGAGCGAGTGTCACCCGATCATCGCTATGCAGATGCAGCGAGGCTTGCAGCGCGGCGCTAAGATGATCGTAGTAGATCCGAAACGCACCGATATGGCGAAAAAAGCAGACATCTATCTGCAGATCCCGCCGGGCGCGAACATTAAGACGCTAAATACCATTATGAATGTTATCATTGCTGAAAATTTGCAAGATGACGAGTTTATCAAAAACTACGCTCACGGCTACGAGTATCTAAAAGAAGCGGTTAAGGACTTTACGCCTGAGCGCTTCGAGCGCGAGACCGGCGTGAAAAAAGAGCTCGTAATTGAAGCTGCTAGAATGTATGCTAAAGCAGGCGCAGCGGCGATCTGCTACACGATGGGTATCACACAGTTTAGCGACGGCACCTCAAACGTCTTTTCGCTTTCAAATTTAGCTATTTTGACGGGGAATTTAGGCAAACGAGGCGCGGGCGTAAATCCTTTGCGCGGTCAAAACAACGTCCAGGGTGCATGCGATATGGGCGCGCTGCCTAACGTCATTCCGGCAGGTGCGGTAAATTCCGCTTATGCTCAGGAGCAAGCGCGCAGAGTATGGCACTTCGAGCTAAATCCGACTCCAGGCTTTAAGCTTACGATTGCTCCCGATAAGATGGATAGCGGCGAGCTGAAGCTACTCTACGTTTACGGTGAAAATCCCGTAATGAGCGATCCTTGGACGGAACACTTTGTGCATGCAACGCACCATCTGGATTGCTTTATCGTGCAGGATCTTTTCTTTACCGAGAGTGCACAGAAGGCCGACGTCGTACTACCTGCTGCCGGCTGGGGCGAGAAGGATGGCACCTTTTTAAACACTTCCCGTCGCGTCCAGCGCACGCGCAAGGCAAGCGAGCCGGCTCCTGGCGTAGAGCCTGATTGGAAGGTTGTTTGCAATATCGCACAAAGAATGGGACTTGAAGGGTTTGATTTTTTAAGTGCGGAAGAAATTTGGAACGAAGTGCGTGCATTAATGCCTAAATTTTTCGGCGGTATTAGCTACTATAGGCTAGATAAGCTAGGCGGCATAAGCTGGCCATGTCCTGATGAAGATCATCCGGGCACACCGGTTCTTTACGCAGATCATAAATCGATGCTGCCTGATGGTAAATTTAGAATGGTGCCGGTGCTTTACGTGGATGATAAAGAGGGGCGCGCTAAAGCTGAGGCGGATTTCAGAGCCAAGATGAAAATTCCTGATGATTATCCAGTGGGAAGCGGCGCGCTTAGCGAGATTCCGGATGAAATTTATCCGTGCTTATTTACGACCGGGCGTAAGGTTTATCACTACCATACTGGCACGATGACGAGAGAGTGCCGCGCGCTAGAGTACGGCGCGGGCGCAGAAGGCGCGCTCATCGAGGTAAGCCCTGACATCGCACGCGAACGCGAGCTTACCGAAGGTTGCTACGCGCTCGTTAAAAATAAGCGCGGTCAGATCGCCGCGAAGCTTCGTATAAATCCGGATCTAAAAGAGGGCACGATATTTACGACCTTCCATTACAGCGAGGCCGACGGCAACGAGCTCGTGCATGCGGGCGATCTAGATCCGCTATCTGGCATCCCGCCGCTAAAGATGACGATTGCAAATATCAGAAAGCTTAGCGAGAGTGAGTTTATCGAGTTCAGAAGACAAAACGAGATGTCGATGCACTCTGAAAAACCTTATCTATCGCCGGTTCATAAGTAGTTTGGGCGGCAAGTTCCACCCGCTTTATATAGATGAAATTTCATCGCGGCTGCGGCAAAATTTGATGAAATTTTATCTTTGTGGGCGCTTCATGGCCGCTTGCGCGCATGGTGCGAGCGGCTCGTGGGTTTTCCGCGATTTTTTAAATACAAAACTGCGAGCGCTTTAAATTTACGCACGCCGCTTCAGTACTGCGGCTTTACTTCGGCGAATTAAGGCTATTTAAGCAAAATTTCACTACGATACGGGCGAAATTAAAATAAGGAAGGTCTATGGAGCCGATTTATAGGGCGGAGATAGTTAAATTTAAAGGGGATGAAAGAAGGAACGTAAGCGATATCTTGGTTCGCGAGATCAAGCTTGAAATTTTACTAAACGGCAAGCGTTTCGGCGCGCTGATGGCGACTCCGAGTGATTTAAAGGCGCTTGCGGTAGGCTATTTGCTGAGCGAAAATTTGATCTCGGATCCAAGCGGCATAAGAAGCATTGAGCTCGCGCCGGACGGGCTTAGCGTGAATGTCTGCGGCGAGATAAACGAAAAGCGGCTAAATAGCTTCGATGCCGAAAAGGTTATCATCAGCGGCTGCGGGCGCAGCTCTACCGCAAATATCGATCCAGAGGCGATGGCGGCGCGCAAAGTCCGCTCGGACGCTAAATTTCATAAGAATGAAATTTTAAATTTGATGAGCGAGTTTTACACGCAGTGCGAGCTTTACGAGATGACGGGTTGCGTGCACACCGCAAAGCTCTTTACCGCGGGCGGCGAGTATTTTATCGGCGAGGATATCGCCCAGCACAATACCATCGATAAATCCGTCGGCAAGGCGGTCTTGGCGGGGCGCGATACGCAGGGCTCGCTTCTTTTGGTAAGCGGCAGGCTAAGCTCCGAAATGGTCGCCAAAGCCGTGATGAGCGGCATTAGCGCGCTTGTTTCGCGCACGGCTCCTACGAGCCTCGGCGTCGTGATCGCGCGTAAATTTGATCTTACCCTTTGCGGCTTCGCGCGCGGCGAAAATTTAAACGTCTATAGCGGCGAAGAGAGAATTTTGAGTTAAGAAGGCGGCATGGAGATAGATATCAAGATAGACGATAAAAAAGCAAGCGAGATCAAAAGGCTGATTTTAAATTTACTAAATCCAAGCGGCAAGCTCGATTGCGGCGCGGCGTTTAAGATCGCCGCCAAATTAGGCGTAGACGCGAGCGTCGTAGGAGATCTCGCGGCACGCGAAGGGATACGGATAGATCGCTGCGAACTCGGACAGTTCGGCAAGCTGCAATGTAGCGGAGGCAGCATAAAGGCTCTGCAGAAGCTAAATCCGTTTTTGGATGAGAAAAGGCGGATTTTTTGCCGCGACGCCCGCGCCGTAGCTAGCGGCGGAGTGGGGTTCGATACGGTGCGCTCTACGCTTAAGGAGCACGCCATAGACGTGAAATATTGTCAGTTGGGCTGCTTTAAGGAGAAGAAAGGCAAAAGAATGAGGGTAAAAACGAAAACTTGGATCGAAAATGCGCAGGGCGAGCTCATTTTTGGCAAGGGCAAAACCGAAGTGCTGGACGTGATCGCTCAAACGGGCTCCATCTCTAAGGCCGCCGAGGTTTTGGGGATGAACTATAAAAAGTGCTGGAGCCATCTGCAAATTTTACAAAAAAATCTGCAAGAGGAGCTCTTTAGTACCAAGCAAGGCGGCGGCAATGCCGCGGGTACGACGCTAAATGCACGCGCCTATGAGCTGATTGCTGCATATAAGCAGCTGCAAAGCGATATAGAAAACTACGCAAACGAGCGCTTTAAGGAGCTGTTTTTGAAAAAAGAGGGCGAAAAAGACGCAAGTAAAGCGGCAGATAAAAACCATTAAATTTAAAGGAGAAAACGATGTTTGTAAAGCTAAACGAACGAACCTATCTAAACAAAGACAGGATCACGCGCATCAAGGTAGATAGCGTCCAAGACGGTATCAGAATTCGCTTTTATGAGGGGCAGTTTCAAGTCGCCAAAAGCGGCAGATTTGAAAGCGAAGAAAAAGCGATGGAGTGGCTGCAGAAAAATTTTATCGGCAAATAGCCGCAAAGCGCACTTCATAGCCGCGCGAGCAGCTTGAGAACAAATCCCGCAAAATACGCTTTTGGTGATACGGTAGCGGCTTGCCGCTCATTAACACTACGATAATTCGGTGGTTTGTGCTTTCAAGAAGAGCTTGCGCAAAGATGTTGCGGTAAATTTACGGCGAGCGAGCTTCGGATATAATGCCTAGCGTAGGTGTAAATAGAAGATGTAGCTACGCAAATAAGGTCTATGACGACATTCGTTCGCCAAATTTACTCGAAAGATTTCATCATTCAAACCTGGCTTAACCGCATTTTTCAGCTAACTTTGCCTATTTCGTCTATAGTATTTATATTTTATTAAGTACTGATTGGATATAGTCGCGGGCAAAATTCTAAGGGGAAATTTTGAAAAGCTTTAAACTTCGGTTTATTTATACCGTCTGCGTAGTGGTCGTATGCGCGCTGTATCTGCTCGGCGAAAGATCGGGTCTTACGGAGCGCAAACAAACCCATTTTACCGTTACTTCAGATACAAATGTCTCCAAAGTGCCCGGTCTTAGCAAATACGTAACTCAAGAAGAGGTTGAAAGTTTTGCATTTCGCTACTGGGATATAGATTACAATTCAAACCCGAAAAACGT
>NZ_CALIBH010000186.1 GCF_938045775.1 uncultured Campylobacter sp. | reverse complement strand
TTTTGCCCCACGCCCGCAAGAGATTTTAGCCCCGCTTCATCAAGCGGCACGATGCCATCAAAGTCGCTAACCACCGCCTGCGCCATTTTGATTAAATTTACCGCTTTGTTGTTATAGAAATTGCACGAGCTGATTAGCAGCTTTACGCTCGCTAGATTGGCCTTTGCGAGCTCTGCAACGCTAGGGAATTCCGCAAAAAAGCGCGGCGTGATCAAATTTACCCGCTTGTCTGTACACTGAGCGCTAAGCATCACGCAGACCAAAAGCTGATAGTTGTCTTTAAATTTCAACTCACTGCGCTCTTCCGCGAAGTTTTGCAGAATTCTCTTTTTTATCTCTAAAATATCTTTTTTACTTCTCATTTGTATTTCCTCAAGGCGGAATTCTACCCTAAAATTCTAAAGTACAGTTTGATTGTTAACAACTTTGAGTTATAATCGCCGTTAAAATTTTTTTAAGGAATTATAATGAAAAAAGTTTTATTTACAGCACTTAGTTTGGCTGCCGCTATCAGCCTCAACGCTACCGTTTACGCTACCGTAAATGGCAAAGACGTAACCGAAAAAGAGCTTGCTCCGCTACTTCAAGGCATAGGCAATGTAGATATCGCCGCTCTTAATGCAGAGCAAAAGAAGGAGCTTATCGATAAAGGCATCGATCTGATGCTGCTAACGGATGAAGCTAAAAAATCGGGCGTTATGGACGAAGATGTTTATAAAAAAGAGCTTGAAATCGTAAAAGATAACTTAGCGCTTCGTGTATGGCAGGCTAAAGAAGCCAGCAAAATAAATATCGACGATAAAGAAATAGCCGATTTTTATAACAAAAACAAAGCTCGCTTTACTGAGCCTGCGAGAATCAAAGCGGCTCAGATCGTCGTTAAAACCGAAGCCGAGGCAAACGATATTATTAAGCAGTTAAAAGGGCTTAGCGACAGTGCACTATTTACTAAATTTGCAGAGCTTGCCAAAGCTAAATCTATCGATCCGCAGGCTAAACAAACCGGCGGCGAGCTAGGCTGGATGCCTAGCGATCAGGTCAAGCCTTTTGCCGATGCGATCTCTAAGATAAAAGATGGTCAAATCACTACTAAAGCGATTAAAAGCAGAGTCGGATATCACGTCGTGCTAAAAGAGGAGTCTCAAGCTAAAAAGCAGTTAAGTCAAAGCGAGGCAAAGCCTTTTATTGAGCGCGTGCTTAGACAGCAAAAAGCGGCAAAAGTAGTCGAGCAAAAAGCGGCAGATCTTCACAAAAACGCTAAAATCGAGTATAAATAATATAGGAGCTAAAAATGGGCGTTTTAGATATAGTAAAACCGGGCGTTTTAAGCGGCGATGATGTAAGTAAGGTCTATGCGTATGCGAAGCAGCAGGGCTTTGCGATCCCTGCGGTAAACGTAGTTGGGAGCAACTCCATAAACGCCGTCTTGGAAAGCGCTAAAATTGCAAATTCGCCCGTTATTATTCAGTTTAGCAACGGCGGCGCAGCGTTTTATGCGGGCGCTACTTGCCCAAATGCCGCGGTATTGGGCGCTATTGCAGGCGCGCATCAAGTGCATGCTTTGGCGGCTCATTACGGCGTTGCGGTGATTTTACATACCGATCATGCCGCAAGGAAGCTGCTTCCGTGGATTGACGAGCTCATCGAAGCTAATGCCGCTCATAAAAAAACTCACGGCGTGCCGCTGTTTAGCTCGCACATGCTCGATTTTAGCGAGGATGATTTGGAGTTAAATTTAGCGACCTGCGAGAAGTATTTGGAAATTTTAAGCGATCTTGGAATTTCGCTTGAGATCGAGCTTGGCGTCACGGGCGGCGAAGAGGATGGCGTCGATAATACGAGCGTCGATAACGCGCGGCTTTACACCCAGCCTGCAGATGTCGCACTCGCCTATGAGCGACTAAGCAAAATCAGCGATAGATTCAGCATCGCGGCGAGCTTCGGCAATGTCCACGGCGTGTATAAACCGGGCAATGTCGTGCTGAGACCTGAAATTTTAAAAAATTCGCAAAAATTCGTGCGCGAGAAATTTAATCTGCAATCTGAAAAACCCGTAAATTTCGTCTTTCACGGCGGCAGCGGCAGCGAGACCTCCGACATCAAGGCGGCCGTGAGCTACGGCGTCGTTAAGATGAATATCGACACCGACACGCAGTGGGCGTTTTGGGACGGCGTGCGCGCTTATGAGGCCAAAAATCGCGGCTATTTGCAGGCTCAAATCGGCAATCCGGAAGGCGAGGATAAACCGAATAAAAAATTCTACGATCCTCGCAAATGGCTGAGAGCGGGCGAGCAGAGTATGGTGGCTCGCTTGCAGGTTGCATTTGATAATTTAAATTGCCTAAATAGGAACTAATATGGATCGCCCGAATAACGAAGTGCTCGATATCACGCTACCTGAGGCGAAGGAGCGCTCGCTAGCGGGCGTTTTTTTTAAGATTGCAGCTCTGCCGATCGCGGTTTTTGTGGTGTTTTTGCTGGGCTATTTGGGACTTATCGGGCTGAAGGTAGAAACGCACTCGATCCTGATGCTTGCGGTTTTGCTCATTATTGCACTAATTTTAGCTCGTCATAATGCAGAATATGGCTGCTTAAATTTTCAAAATAATATCGATGACTTCAAGCGCGAGCTGAAAAATTACATTGTCGCCAATCTCTTAAGTATCGGCGGCAAGAAAAAATCCGATGCCAGCTTTGATCTTTTTGTGGACGAATACGGCTACTCGCTGCGTAATCAAAACTACGCTTCCGTCGCGTCGGCAGTCTTTCCGATGCTTGGAATTTTAGGAACTTTCATCTCGATTGCGATTTCGATGCCACACTTTTCCTCAAGCAATATCGATGGGCTAGAAACCGAGATCGCGCAGCTTCTAGGCGGCGTAGGTACAGCATTTTACGTCTCGATCTATGGAATCTTTTTGGCGCTTTGGTGGATATATTTTGAGAAAAAAGGCATCAGCAAATATGAGCGCCTGCTCATCAAATACAAAAATTCCACTAAAAATTTCTTCTGGAACAAAGACGAAATAACACAGGGCTATCTGAATGAAATTTTAAACGCTAATTCTGAAATTTCGCGCTCATTTGCGATGATGAGCTCTACGAATTTTACCGAAAGACTAAACCGCCTAATCGATGAAAAAATCGGCGCTTTTGAAAGCGTGATGGAAGCCGAGAAGCGAAGTATGGCGATTACACAAGAAGAGCTTGAAAAAGCAGGAGAGATGATCCAAAGGACAAATCTCGCTCACGGCGAGTTAGATAAGAGCTTCGCTCAAATTTTATCTGCGCTTAAGTCCGTATCTGCAAGCCTAATCGAAATTCAAAACGGAATTTCCGCGCAGTATCTAAGCCAGTCTAAGACTTTAACGGACGGGCAAGGCGAGCTGACTAACGTTACGAGTGCATTAAGCGCTCAAATCAAGAGCCTAAATGCTTCCTTGGGCGGGTTTGCGGGCGAAATTTCAAGTTCGCAGAATGCTTGCGCCGCTAAAATTGACGCTAGCTTTAAGGGACTAAGCGCGGATTTGAAGGCACTTTTAGCTGGAGAGGGCGCTGCGCGGACGAGTAATGAAAGCATCATCGAAGAGCTTCGTAAAACGCTTGCGAGCATCGATGAAAAAGCACTTTTAGATGAAAACGAATAACGAAGAAAAAGAGACCTTTTGGATCGCGTACGCCGATTTGATGGCGGGACTGCTTTTTGTTTTCGTGCTTTTAGTAGGCGGCATCATCGTCAAATACTTCCTCACGCAAAGCAACCTGCAAGAGAAAGAAAGTCAAATTTCAAGCGCGCTTTTAAGCTTGCAAAGCCAGGAGAAAAAAAGCGCCGAGCTTGAAGCGCTGAATAAAATTTTTAGCGACCAGCTTGAGAAGCTGAACATAGAAAATACCGACCTTCGCAAGCAAAATTCCATCTACTTCATACAGATCGAAGATCTAACCGAGATGGCGGAGAAGTTGAAAAAAGAGAATTTAGATATCAACTCGCTTCTGCAAAAAGCGCGCGACGACGCCAACGCTACGATTAGCCAAAACGAGCTTAAAATCGCCTTTTTGCTCGATCAGCTCACGCAGAAAGAGAGCGATTTTAATAAAATTTTGCAGGATCTCAACGTCACCAAAAACCGCATCCGCAACCTCACTGGAATGAAGGTCAAGATCATCGCCGATCTGAAGGAGAAGCTGGGCGGTAAGATCCGCATCGACAACGAAAGCGGCGCGATGACGCTAAGCTCGTCGATCCTTTTCGACAAGGGCTCAAGCGAGCTGAAAGAGGGCGCCAAAGAGGCGCTCCGCTCGACGCTACAGAGCTATTTCGCCGCGCTTTTGAATAACGACGAAATTCGCGAAAATTTAGATCAGATCATCATCGAGGGGCACACGGATAGCGACGGCGGGTATTTGTATAACCTCGAGCTCTCGCAAAACAGGGCGTTTGCGGTGATGGATTTCATCAACTCTTGGAATAAAGACGAGCGGCTGCAAAAATATCTCATCGCCAGCGGTCGCAGCTACACGCAGCCCGTGATGCGCAGGGGCGTCGAGGACAAGGACGCTAGCCGTCGCATCGAGATAAAATTTACCCTTTCAAACAAAGAGGCGATGGAGGAGATCAGGAAATTTTTGCAGTTCGACGCGAACGCTACGAATTAGCGGCTCACCCTTAACGGCTCACTCGAAATTTTAACTCGCAAAAAAGAGGGCTTAAAATTTTAAAATTCTTAAAGAATTAACGTCTCATCTGAAATTTCAACGGCGGCGGAGGGTATCCTTTTATTTTGGCGCGAATGTCGTAAATTGGCGGCTCGTTAAATTTTACGCAGCGTTTACACGGCATCTGCCGCGGCGGAATGGGTTTAAATTTTAAACCCGCATATTTTGACGCGCTTTTAGCGCTGCCACGCGATAATATGGTTTAAATTTAGACTTTTAATTTAAGCTGTAAATTTAAGCAGGCTCACGGGTGGCTAAAAATTTAAATGAATTAAAAGCCTAGCTCATTTAACTTTTTATATCCGTCGCAACCGACTTGAGATCCTAAATCGCAAGCCTTATTTAAATATTTTTTTGCAGTGTTTGTATCCTGTTTTACGCCTTCACCATAGAAATATGAAATCCCAAGATTATAGCAACCGTCGGCAAATTCCAAACGACAAGCCTTCAAAAATAGCTCGTTTGCTTTTTTAGAATCTCGCCCTACACCCTCGCCTGAATAGTATAAAACTTCCATATTGTAGCACCCATTGACTAATCCTAGATCGCAAGCCTTAGAATATAACTCATACGCTTTTTTGTAGTCTTGCTTTGTGCCACTACCATTTTCATATGAATTCCCGAGATTATAGCAGCTTTCGGCAAGCTCTAACTCACAAGCTCTAGAGTATAGTTCATTCGCTTTTTGGTAGCTTTGTTTTACGCCTTCCCCTTTTTCATATGAAATTCCAAGATTATGGCAGCTTTTGCTATGTTTTAAATCGCAAGCTTTAGAATATAGCTCGCTCGCTTTTTTATAATCCTGTTTTACGCCTTCACCCGAGGCATATAAGAGCCCAAGATTGTAGCATCCGTCACCTTCTTGCAAATCGCAAGCTTTGGAAAGCAGTTCGGTTGCTTTTTTGTAATCTTGCTTTACTCCCTTGCCTGAGTAGTATAAAACACCCAGATTGCCGTAAGCTATGCTATTTTTTAAGTCGCAGGCCTTAGAATACAGTTCGATCGCTTTTTTATAATCTTGCTCCGCGCCCTTGCCGTATTCGTATGACGCCCCCAAGGTGGTGCAATCCCAGCCGTCGCCCAAACTACAGGCTTTAAAATTTAGCTCCCTTGCTTTTTCATAATCCTGCTTCACGCCATCGCCCGAATAGTATGCCATGGCGAGATTTACGCATGCTAAGGTGTTGTTATTATCGCATTCGCTTTGCAACTTGCTTATACCGGGATCCTCTTGTTCCGTCGATGACAAAGCTGTGGCTTCTGCTAGCGATAAGGCCGCCGTGGCGATCAGCGCTAAAAATATCTTTTTCATACATCGCTCCGTTTAAAATTTCGGCTATTTTATTTCATTTTCGCTTAATCTTTTGAAAATCGGCGGGCCTAAATAGTTTTTAAATTTACACAGTCGCAAGCTTAAAGGCGAAATTTAGCAAAAAGCGTTAAAATTCCAAGAATTACAAGGAGCGAAAATGAAAATTTTAAAAAGCACGGACACAAATTTCAAAGAGGAATTTGCGAGGTTGGTGCGCCGCGGCGAGACGGACATGAGATCGGTAATGCCCGTCGTTAGCGGCATCATCGAGGAGATCAGAGCGCGCGGCGATGAGGCGCTAGCTGAACAGATAGAGAAATTTGACAGATGGCGCGTACAGGGCGATCTGGCTATCACGCAAGAGCAGATGAGTCTCGCGTATGAAGGCTTAACCGCAGAGCTTAAAAACGCGCTTCAGGTCGCATACGAGCGTATCTATGCTTATCATGAAAAACAGCTTGAGAGAAGCTGGTTTAGCTTCGATCCAAGCGGCGCGATGCTTGGGCAAAAGATCACGCCCGTGGATCGCGCGGGGCTGTATATCCCGGGCGGCAAGGCGGCGTATCCAAGCTCGCTTCTAATGAACGCGATCCCCGCAATCGTCGCGGGCGTGGAGGATATCAGCGTCTGCACTCCCGCCGTGGGCGGCGTCGTAAATGAGCTACTGCTCGCGGCGATGCATGTGCTGGGGATCAAAAAGGCCTACAAGGTGGGCGGCGCAAGCGCGATCGCGGCGATGGCATACGGCACGCGCACGATCGGCAAGGTCGACGTCATAACGGGTCCCGGGAACATCTTCGTAGCGACTGCTAAAAAGCTCGTGTTCGGCGATGTAAATATCGATATGATCGCAGGCCCTAGCGAAGTGGGTATCATCGCAAACGTCGCGGCAAATCCGCGCAACATCGCCGTGGATCTACTTAGCCAAGCCGAGCACGACGAGATCGCAAGCAGCTTTTTGATAAGCAACGATGAAAAATTCGCTCTTGCCGTCGCAGGGCACATCGAGCGCGAGCTTCCTACACTCGCGCGTGAGTCGATCGCTCGCGCCAGCGTCCAAAACAAGGGCGCAATCATCATCGCGCGCGATATGAACGAGTGCGTGGAGCTGATGAACGAGCTTGCGGTCGAGCACCTCGAGATCGCGACCGAGAACGCCTACGAGCTGCTTCCGCGTATACGCCACGCAGGCGCGATATTTTTGGGTCATTATACGCCCGAGGCGATGGGCGATTATCTCGCAGGCCCTAACCACACGCTGCCAACCGGCGGAAGCGCGCGATTTTTCTCGCCTCTGGGAGTTTATAATTTCATCAAACGAAGCTCGATCATAGCGCTAAATAAGTGCGCCATAGACGAGCTCGGAGGCGCGTGCATGGCGCTAGCGGACGCCGAGGGGCTCGGCGCGCACAAAAAATCGGTGCAGATTAGATTTGAAGAGAAGTGATTTTACGCTGCAGCCCCAAGAGGCGGCGAGGACCGAATTTTAAAGAGCACCGGCGGTTGTTGCTAAACCAAGAGCTGAAATTTTAAAATTTAAAGATGAGTTAAATTTTAAAAAACGTAAGCGTCGCAGCGAGAGTAAAATTTTAAAATTTCAAAAGCGCTATAAATTTAAAAAAATAGCCGTATTTGATTAAAATTTAAGGCAAATTTACTAAGCGAAATGATATACTTTCGCTGATTTTTTACAAGGAGAGAAAAATGAAAAAATCACTTTTAGTTTTGGCTAGTTTTGGCTTTGCGCTAAGTCTTAGCGCCGCAGATCTTTCAGATAGCTGCAAGGAGTACTTCGCAGATCTTGATAAGATGGTTGACACCTACAAACAAGCGGGTCAAGAGCAGCAGGTCAAGATGTACGAGGATCAAAAAAAGCAGTCCATGGATCAGATCAGCGCACTTCCTAAGGAGCAGCAAGAGGCCACTTGCAAACAAGCTAAAGAGATATTTAAGCAGATGATGGATCAGATGAAACAACAAGGCGCTATGAAATAAATACCTTCGCGGGCATGATGATGCCTTCTTCAGTCGCGGCGATGCGATATCGTCGCGATTAATTCTTTTTAAACTCACACTTTTATTTTAAAAATTTTTAAATTTTAAAATTTGGATGTTTTATCCTCGTTGCTTTCGGGGCTTGCTAAGAATTTCAGATTTGATATTTAGCTTGTTGCAGGAAGTCAAAACGAATAAAGCGCTCGTCGTCGTTAAAATGCTCCGCAAGGCGACGCATCTTAGTGGGACGCTGCGGAGTACCAAAGATTTACGAGCCGTTTTGGCGCGGCTCGAAACAGCGCCTCATCAATATGACGAATGCAGGCTCGGTTTGAGCGTCATTTTATCGCGATTTGAAATAGCTGAGGCTCATAGATAGAGCGAATTTACGTATAAGTTTGCGGCTCTGCCTATGAAATTTACGGCCAAAACATCTCACAAAATCGCCTCGGATTTTAATCCTTAGTAACGATCGCGCCGTTTTTTATTTCGTGCACGCAGACATTTCTATGCAGCTCCTTGCCGGCATCTAAAGTATAGTAGAGCGTTGTTACTATGCAGCGTAAATCGGCGTCGATGACGAACTCCTGCTTGGCGTGCATCGGCGGCTTGCTTTTACCGCAGTGCACGTAATCGGCGTAAATTTCGCGACAATCGTTTATACGAAATGCGTCGTTTAAAAGGCACATAAAAACATATTCGTGCCCGTGCTTGCTATCTTGGAAATCCCCCAGATAAAGCCTTAGCAGAATTGTTTTGGCGCTCTTTTTTGGCAAACGACAAGCCCTTATGTCTTTGATCCTCTCCCAATACGCGCTTAGATTGTCGATTAAAAAATTCTCCTTTGCGAACGAAAACAGCTCATTTTTATCAAGTAAATTTTTATCGATAGCTGCTAAGGGCGAAATTTCTCCCGGATAGCGCATTGGTAGTTGCGCGATCGGTAGATCGTCGTAAATATCTTTCATACTCTGATAAATCTCCGGTCGCGGCGCATCGTCTTCCTTGACCGCGGCATTTTCCATGCCGCATAGCGCAAGTAGGCACAGCAAAAATATCCACACCTGCTTCATAACATTTCCCCTCGTTTCGGTCACGATCTCTTTGCTCCTGATCATACTGCAAATTTTAAAGCCTTAATATGAAGAAAAAAGATCAAAAATCAAAGCGCCCTTTTTACAACCACTCTCGCGCTGTCTTTTTCTGCCCTTGCTTTTGGGTTAATTTAATCCGAATCTTCCTCTTGTGTGAAACGGACGATGCGCTGCTATTCGTCTTCCGTAGCCTTTTCAGTGAAGCTAACGATGCGCGGAGTTGCGATGCGCGCGTAATCTTGCACGTTTAGGATGATCGAGTGATCGAGCAAGCCCGCGTTGAAAGCGATCTCTTCAAAGCGTCCGAATAGCGACGGATCGGCGATTAGCAGCAGCTTGTCGTGGAAGCTAAACGGCGGCACCGAGCCGATGACGCAGTCCGTGAGATCGCCCACTTCATCGGGGCTTACGAGCGATGCTTTTGTGCCGCCAAGCCCCTCTGCCAAGCGCTTTAGATCGGTTTTATGATCGGCTGCGAAGACCGCTAGGACGTAGATCCTGCCGTTTCTGCCCGCGGGTTTGTCGCTAGGAAGCTTCAGCTGCTGCGGCACGTTTGCGCAAATTTGATCGGCGGTTAAAGCTAAATTTGCTGCGCAGGCACCGTTTTCGCAGCCTTGAGCGCTCGCAAAGCTGGAAGCATTGGAGTTTTGCGCGTTATCGACGTTTGCTAAATTTAAATTTTGCGAAAAAGAAATTTGCCCGTCCTTAAAGCCCTTGATCGTGCAAACTAGCGCCTTTGCGCCTTGTCCTAGCTGCGTGCCTCGGGCTTTGGCGACCTCGGCGGAGGTGCCCGCGCTTTCGTGAGCTACTACGCGGAAGTGCGCGCCCTGCTGCGTCAAAAGCTCTTTTAGGCTTTCAAAAATTCTCTCTGACATGCTCTCTCCTTGTTTTTGCGAAATTATACTGAAATTTTAACCAAACGACCCATCGATGCCGAAATTCCATTCTTCGCCGTAAAATTTATCTTGCCTGCGCGCAAAACCATTGCGCGATGAAAGATCTATTGCGCGGCGGAAATTCCGCCGTGCATAAGCTCGGTCCGCCCTGCTTCTCGCGAAATTATTTCATCTTGCGGATTTTAGGCTCTTTGCTCTCTACGAGCTCGTAAATTCTAAGCTCGACCTTGACGTCTTTGGGCGCTAAAATTCTAATTTCGCCGCCGTCGTAGGCGAATGGATGCGTGAGCTCGTAATAGATACGCTTCTTTTGCTTCTTGCCGTCGCATAGCATCAGCGTCTGAGCAAGCTCATCGCCGCCGCTAAACTCGTAATAAAGCCCGTCCGAGCCCTCTTTTTGCTCTATTTTGCCGTCGATCAGATACGCGTCGTTGCAGTCGGCTTTGATCTCTTTGGAAAAGACCGCTTCGACTTTAAATTGCTGCGGCGGCATCTTTGACGGCGTTAGCTCAAAGACGTTTAGCTGCTTTTGCGCCTCGCCGCCGAACAAAAACAGCGGCAATAGGAAAAATAAAACGCTTTTTCTCATACTTTACTCCTTGAAAAGATATTTTTATTCAAAATTTTAGCAAAATTTTCACTCATTAAACTGAAATTTCAATCGACTTCGTTTTTATCTGTAGCAGATAATATTTTTTAGCGCCTCCGTCTCTGATTTTAGCGCCTCGCCCTCGGTTTTTTGCGCGAAGCTCTTTTTGTTCGCTAAATTTTTGCTAGAGCCTTGCGGCGAGGGCTTTTCGCGCGAGTTTGAAATTTTGGCGGCGTCGCGCGATATTTCGCCCTGCGTCTGCACGGTGGAAATTTCGCCGCTAGCCTCGCCAGCCTTGCTCGCGTGGCGGCTTAGCACGCTTTTGACGCTTATCTTTTCGCCTGCGTAAAACGCCTCGCAAAGCCCGCCTTGCGCCTCATAGTCCGTCACTTTGACGCCGCTTTCTTGAAATTTATAAAATTTTACTCGTTTTGCTCCTTGTAGCTCCTCCGCTCCGCGCCATACGCCGGCCTCCGCGTCGAGATCTGCGAGCGTAAATGCGCCGTTTGCCGCCTTATACATATTGCCGAGCCTTATCGGTATGCGTTCGCCGCTCTTTTTGGTAAGTACGAAGCCGATCTTTTCGCCATCTTTTGGATGCGGGCGGAACTGCTTGGAGAAAAACGCCGTGAAAAATGCGACCTCCTTGATCTCGCCGTCGGTGCCTAGGTATCTCGTCCAGCCATCCTCGGGCACGTCGATCTCGGCGACGTCTCGCCCGTCCTTTGCGCCGCATTTTAAGCCCGCGCAGCCGCTAAGCGCTAATGCCGCAAGCGCGGCTAAAAATAAGTTTTTCATATCTTCCCTTCAAATAAATTTTGGCTCAGAGCAGGGCGCTCAGGCACGTAAATCCGTAGGGCATTATTTTAGGCTCGCGGGATAGCCGCTAAATTTTTCGATCCAGCCGTCCTCGCCGTAGAGCTCGCCGCAAAGTCCGTCCGAGAGCTCGGCTAGATTTTCGCCCGCCTCGTCCGCAAGCCGCCAGCACTCGTTTTGCTCGAAAAAGCTTAACGTCTCATGCAGGACGTGATCGGTAAGATGCGCGCAAAGCGTCCTTAGCGCCTCCCTCTGCTGCGGCGAAAAGTCCGCTATCGATGCATACAGTCGCTCGCACCGCGCGCCTTTCATCCGCCCGCTTACGACCCCGTCCAACCACGCCAGCGACCCGTCCCTGAGCTGCCGCACATATTCCCGCCCGAAACTCTGCAAGCTATCCGTTTCCACCATTTTGTCCTCCTGCATTTAAATTTTAAAATTTTTGGCGCCTTGCCTAAATTTAGATCGAAATTTACTTCCTAAGCCCGTTTAAGCTTTTTGCGTCCTAAATACGGCACGCCGCATTCACCTTTTATAAAATTCCACTTAGCGAGCGCCGTTTTTTATCGTTTGCGCTGCTATTTTACCGCGCCGTTAAATTCGCGCTGCACCTCAAAGCACAGCGCTGTTTAAATTTTAAAATCCGAAAGCTCGCGACCGAAATTTTAAAATTTAAGGCTCGATGAAATGCGTTTTAGCGCGACGGTATACGCCGCTTGAAACTTTAAATTTTAAAAACTCGTACTTCGCCTCAAAGCCCGCTAGCGGGGCTAAATTTATCAAGCCGACGTCGCCCAGATGCGTAAAAATCGCTGTCCGCTCGCCTCAAACGAGCACTCCTGCCAGTCCCAGTCGTTCTCGCCGCCCATTGCAAAATTTTGAGGCTCGTCCGATAGCCCTGCCGCACTCAAAGCAGCCGTTATCCGCTCTTTCATAAAATCATCGGGCTCGCAGGGCGTAAATTTTTCAAATTTTATCTCGTAAAGGGAGGCGAGTCCAAAGTCCGCGCGCACGAGCTTGCCGCACTGCTGTGCGAACTCCGCCGCGCTATATTCGTACTTTGGGGCGTAGTACCAAACCTCCAGCTCCTCGATGCTTTCGCCCTCAAATTTTATGGATTTTATCATTCTGCCCCCATTTCGCTTGTCGTGGCGGTTTAAATTTCGTCGCTTAAATTTTACTTGCGCCCATACGGCGCAGGTCTTACGCGCAGGATCAAACTCTCGCTATTCGGCGCAAGCATGCCGTGCGGGCAAATTTTAAATTTAATCCGCCGCGCTTTAAATTCAGACGCCGAAGTCCGCCCGCATCCCCTCTTTGCCCTTCGGCGTAAAATAGCAAACGATGTAGCAGAGCATTTGGTCTTTGCACTCGTATTTGGCTTCGAGGCTTTCGATAATGCGCGCAAATTCCTGCGGCGGCTTGTCCGCAAAGGCGTCTTGCAGCTCCTCTGCGGCGATATGTCTTGGGCTAAGAAGCAGATACGCCGCGCCGCCGTCCTCATCCTCGCTGATGGCGCGTAAAATTTCACCGCTCGCGCGAACCCGCCAGTGCTCCTTGCCGTCCCACTCGCGCAGGCTCAAAAACGCCGTGTCGCCGTCAGCGTCCAAAGCCTTCTCGTTTAAAATTTGAGCGCGTAAAGCGCCTTCATTTAAGCTCTCCTCGCTCGCGACCTCGATAAAAACGTCCGTGCCGAGCAGATAGCTGGTCCGCTCAAACTCGCTTTCGTACTCCCAGCCGTCAAATTTAGCGACAAATTCGCGCACTCGCTCGTCCGCTTCGCAGCCGAACATCATCGCGTCACTATCTGAAATTTTAACGATATAAGGCTCGTTCATGAGGCTTTTCAAAATTTTATTGCGGCTCGCATTTTCCGTAAACCCACTCGCGCGTCTCGTTTAGCTTAAACTCGCCGTCCTTTAGAAAATACTGCTTGCTGCTTTTGATCGCGTTTTCGCCCGCGGCTATGTAGTCGCCGATGAAGCCGCGATCCAGGACGTCGTGCGCTAAAATTTCAGGCTCAAAGACGTTTTGCGTCTTTTGCGTTTCGTGCCATTTGCCGCTCTCATCAGGCTCGCGCAGGATGATGGAGATGTTGTTGCCCGCCTCGTCGTAGCCGTAGATATACTCGTACTGCTTGCCATCGGAGGCCGTGCGATTTTTTATGACGTTGCCGCGCGCGTCGTAGCTAAACTCGTTTTCAAACACGACCTCCCAGCGCTGCAGCTCCTCGCGCCAAAGCACGGTTTGCTCGCGCAGAGGCCTGCTTTCATCGGTCTCCTCGTGCACGTTTTTGTAGTACTCCCTCCACTCGTTTTTTGCGGCGTCCCAGCGCGATCTTAGCTCGGTAAAACGCCTATACTTAGGCTCGATCTTACGCAAGATCTTTTCATCGCGCTGCCATGTGTCGTCCTTCCATATAAAATTTATCTCGTTGCGCGTCCCGTCCGCTGCCGTAAAGACCGTATGTTTTGTAAGCGGCACCCATTTGCCGCGCCACGCGTAGCCTTCGGAGCCTGCGTAAACGTCGCCGTTGTAGTGATATATCGATTTTTCGTACGGCATCCATTTTTTCGCTTTGGCGTTCCATTCGTAGGTCGCTACGAAATTGTTTCTGTCGTTTTCATCGACAATCCTTTTTGTAAGGTGCGTCGGCGTCCATCTGCCATTTTTTAGCGTGAAATTTTGCAAAATTTCCGTTTTACCCTCGCGCTTTTCGACGGCTTTTTCCCCATCGTATGGTTTACCGTCCTTTTGCAGACTGAAATAAATTTTTGAGCCGTCCTTTGCGATCTCCTGCTTGCTCATCGCAGTTTTGCGAAATTTGTTTGTATCTGCGTCCCAGTCATATTCGACATTTTCGATCTCGCGCTCGCCGCTTTCGTCAAATTTGCTAAAGCTTTTCGATACGGACGCTCCCTCTTCGCTGCTCTTTCTGTAGATTTTTTCTAGGCGGCGGGTTTTGGCGTCGTAGTTTTGGCTCACTTCATATTCGTAGCGCGGCAGGGCGCCGCCCTCTGTTTTGTAGCTCGTCTTTTGCAGGCAAATTTTATCCGGCGCCGCGTGTTTCGCCGCCGCCGCGTGTTTCGCCGCCATCTCGGTCGCGCTCGCAGGCATCGCGAGAACTAATGTCGCCGCTAAAATAGAGCCTGCTAAAACTGCCGCTCGCGCCCGAAGCTTGTCTGCTAAAACCGCCGTCTGCGCCCCAAAAGCGCCCGCCGAAACAATCGCTCGCGCCTTTAAATTTACCGCCGCAAAATTTACCGCACCCTCGGGCGAAATTTTAAAAATACCTCTCATGACCGCTCCTTTATTTAAATTTTAAATCGCGGGGCTTTCGAGCTCATACACGACGTCCTGTCCGCCCTCCACGCTTAAGATGAAGAGCGACTCGCCCTTGATCGCGATAGCGTGCATATCGCCGACGGCAGGCAGCTCGTAGGCGTCCACCGCCTTCATTGTCTCTGCGTCCACGACGAGTAGGGTGTTGTAGTTTTTGCTAAGCGCTAGAATTTTGCCGTTTTTCACGTCGGCGCCGGTGATGTAGTAGTCGTTTAGATCGCGTCCGTCTTTTAGCTCGAGCCCTGCGCCCGCTTTTAGGACGCTCTCGGCGCTTAGGGTTTGATCGTTTTTATCGACCCTGATGACGACGACTTTTTTTGAAACCTCATTCGGCACGGAGAACATATACATAAACTCGCTTGCGGGGTCGCTTGCGATCGATAGGACGTAGGCCTTTTTTGCCCTGACGGTTAGCACGACGGGGCGATCTCTATACCACGAGGTCTTTAGCCCGCCGCTGCTTTCGCGGAAGGTGTTCCACTCTTTAAATTTGTCGATCTCGCCCTGCGGCGCTTTTTCCACCGCCCAAAGGGTCTTGTTGAAAGCGGTCGTGATGAGCTTGCCGTCTGCAAAGGTGCTATCGACGCTGTATCTGATGTCGTATCCGTTCGGTTTGTCTAGGATCGCGCGGTGCGTTATGTTTTGCAGACTGCCGTCTAGAAAATACACTCCCGCAGCCGTCGAGACGACCGCGAACTCATCGCTTGCGGCGTCGTATGCGAGCCCGCCTGCGTTTCCTTGACCGAAGATCCCGGTCGCTTTAAACGCAAGCGGCTTTTTGCTTTTGATCTTAAGGGCGGGTTTTAAATTTTTCACGGCGCCGTCGTTTGGATTTTCGTTAAATTTAAACGCTCCTTCCTCTAAAGCGCCGGCGATGTGCGGCATCTGCACTTTGTTTTTGCCCGTAAGCGAAAATGGTCTTTGCAGCCTCGTCCAAATTTGAGCGGTCCATTTATCGCTCGCTTGAGCTAAGTTTAAGCTTATCCTCTCGGGCTCACCTTTGCCGCTAAAAGGCGGAACGCCCGTGGAAAAGAAGGCTTGGAAGGCGTTTGAGACGATGACGGCAAACGAGATCGCGACGATCGCGGTCGTGTATGCGCTAAAGGGGTTGAAGCTTTCGCTTTGCTCGTCTAGGTTTTGCGCCTTCGGCGCAAAAAGCAGCATCACGGGCATTATCAAAACGACGGCCCAATACACGAATGCGCCCCAAGTGTAGGTGTGCGCGCCGAAGATCGCGTCGCCAAAGCCCATCCCTACGTCCCACGCAAAGCCGTCGAGCGAGGTGTGGCGGATACTCATAAAAAGCCCGTATGCCGCGCAGATGAAGACCGCCGAGACGTATTTGATCTTGGCTCCGTAGCGCAAGATGAAGATGCCTAAAACGCCGATTAAGATCATGCCGATGCGCTCGAACCAGCATAGCGTGCAGGGGCTCTCGCCTACGACGTATCCGAGGTAGATGTTTGCGATGCCTACGGGGATGGCAAGGATCAGTAAAACCGCCGTGGTCATCAGTAGGTTAAATCTCTTCTGCATAGCGCCCTCCTAATAGCTTCCGAAGGGCAGCACGGAGGTAAAGCTCGCGATAAAATACATCACGAAGCACAGTGCTGCGCCGAGCACGAAGAGCCTAAAGGCAACCTTTTCTTTCGCGGGCTTTCGCCACACTAGCCATACGGCAGCCGCTAATAAAACAAGGATCAGTAGTTCCATGCCGTTCTCCTTATCGTGAAAATAGTTATTGAATGGTAATGCAGCTAGGATAAAATTTTACTTAAATTTTAATATTACATATGAAAATTTATATATTTTTGTAGCGATACGTATTTTGAAACTATATATCAACGGATAAAAAATGATCGATTAAGATAAATTTGAGCCGTAACGCACGCGACGTAAAGCGATCGATCATCCTAGGCTTAGTCGCTCCGCGATCTTATATTCGGTATAAAATTTTAAAATTTTAATGATTTCGCCGCTTCGGCTGCGGCCTTAAAGAGGGGGCGCGGCGAGAACTATCTTTGCAAAGCGACGGGGAGTATCGTTGGCGAAGCGGCAGCGGGTATTTTGGCTATGCGACGGGACGTCTTTAGCGGCGAAAAGAGCAAAAGCGCCATCGTCGTATAGAGCCGAGCCCTAAATTTAAGCTGGGCCGTAAAATTTAAAAGATTAGAGCAGTCGCTTGCGCAAGAGTGAATTTAAAAATTTAACGCGCGCTCTTTTGGCATTGGCGGCGTAAAATTTCATCGCGCCTCTTTGCCGCTAATTTGCGATTTCATTCGCTCTGCTTTATATCCTCGCTTGAAAAAATTCTCTTGCCTTCGTAAATTTTCTCATAGCGGCTTAGTTTGCCCTCTTTGAAATAGCCGATGAAATAGGCCGCCGATCTTTCGGCCTGCTCTTGCGAAATTTCATCGTAGAGGCGGGCGGGCCCCTTTGATTTTTGTTTGTGCAGGCACGAACAGCTGCGAAAATAGCGCCTTTTGATTTTAAAATTTTGCGCCTCGCCGCCTTGTTCGCCCGTGCGATTTGTCGCGCTTATTTCGCTACTTTGCTTGTCTGTGGGCGTCTGGTCATCTCTCTCATCGCCCTGCACCGTCTGTTTTTGCTCGCTCGCCGCGCCGTGATCTTGCGCCGCTACGGCGCCAAAACAGATACTCGCTGAAATTAAAGCCGAAATAGCCACTCTGGGTAAAATCATTTTTTCAACCTTTTCTTTTGCCGCCGCTACGTACGGACCTGCTGCGGCGTAGGATTTAAATTTTAAAATTTACGTGGCGCACGAATACCTCCGCGTTAGCTAAATTTAGCCGCATAGCTAGCGGGTCGCCGCGCCTGTTAAATTTAAATGCCACGCTGCACTTTGATAAATTTAATCGCAGCACTCGTGCAAGGCCGCGCAGGTAAAATTTAGCCGCGAAATTTTACCTGCGCATCTTCAAACGCTACTTTATCTTTTTATATTTCCACGTCTGCTCCGTTATGAGCTCGGGCTTGCCGTCTTTAAGCTTAAATTCCTTAAAGCTCGTTATCGCGTAGATGCTAGGCATCTCAAACATCATCAGCGCGGCGCCGTATCCCACGCTATCAGCCGGGATTTGGGTATCGTAAGTAGCCTCTGAGCGTCCCGTTTGCACCCATTTGCCGCTCGCGTCAAGCTTGTAGATATCCATCGCCGTATTGCTGCCGCGCTCGTCGTAGCTATAGACGTATTTGTTGCTGCTGGAATTTGATTCAAAGCTTTGCACGAGCGGGCGCTCGCCCGATTTGTCGTAAATTTCGCCGTTTGAGTAGCTTTTGATCCAATCTTTAAGCTGCTCATCCCACAGATACGAGGTCATATTAAGATCTGCGCCCTTCTTGATAGCGGTCTGTTTGCTCATATTATCCCACGCGCCCTTCTCGTCGTTCCAGATGAAGCTCGTAACGACCTCCTCGCCCTTTGCGGCGTCCAGCTCATGCTTACTCATCGTCGCGTTTTGCCACGCGCCGTTTTGGAAGGTGCTGCGGATCTGCTCGTAGCTGCCGTTTCGATCGCCGTTAAGCATCTCTCGCTCGCTGTTTTGCCACGCGCCGTTTACAAACTCGTAGCTCACGTATCCGCTCATTTCTCCTAGGCTGTCGTAGAAAATTTCGGTCTTATCTTTGGGCTGCCAGCTCTTGCCGTCCCATTTGAAGCTTATCGTAAGCTCCTCCTTATCCAACGCGTTTTTTACGGATCTGTTCATGCTATCTTTCTGCCATTTGCCCTTTATAAACTTATATCGCACATCCTGCGTCGCGTTACCGTCGTAGCTGGAGACGGTTTTACTCGCATTGCGCGTGCCGTCATCCGCTATCGAATTGCTCTCGCGCGTCGTGACGCCGTCTTTGACGCTTTCCGTGTAATCTTCTATTTTTTTCCACTTGCCGTTTTTAAGATCGAGGTTAAATACTTCGAATTTAACCATATCCCCCTTTTCGTCAAAGTAGCTGATCTCTTTGTAGCTAGAGCCTAGGCCGTCCGAGGAGTTCGTATCTCTTACCTGCTCCAGCTTGCGCGCCGCCGCGTCGTAGCTTAGATGCGTGCTCTGCTTGCGATTTCCGAGTGAGCCGTAGCTCATGCTTTGCACCATATACTCATACTCCTTGGCAAACGCCGCCGCACAGAGCAGCACAAGTATCGTAGCGAGCTTTTTCATCCTCTCTCCTTGGAAAAAATTTTGATAATTATATAATGTTCGTATATAAAAACGGATAAAATTTCGCCGTGCGGCTAAATTTAAAAAACTCGGGCTTTGAGACGGCGGCAGTGGAATTTTATGTCGGTTAGTCGGAATTTTGCGCAATTTTTTGGATCGGAATTTTACATCATCGGACGGTTGGAATTTTGCGCGAGTTTAAGCGGCTGAAATTCCGCACGATCTGCTTTTGAAATTTTACACGGGCTTTCGGCGAAATTTTGCGCGGACGGCCGCTATTTAAATTTTAATCCAAGCCGTCGCAAAAGCGGCGCGAGCCTCAGTCGTCTGCGTAAATTTTAAAATTTTATAAATTTGGCGCCTTGCCTCACTACCGCGCTATGTCCGTGCCGAATACACCCGGCGGGAGCGGTAAAATTTAGCCGCCTAATCTCGCAAAAATTTCTTATTGATCAGGTCGTAGTTTTTATACAGCCTGCGCAGCTCGTCTCGCACCTCCATCAGCGCAAAGCCGAGCAGATTTTGCCCGCGCCACGCGCTCGGATGACTTGCGTTTTCGCTCTGCCGCCCAAGGCCGATACCCCAAATTTTATCCAGCGGGCTGGCCTCAACTAAAATTTTATCTCCCGTCGCGAGCAAAAAGCGCATCATCGCGGGATTTTGCGTAAATTTATAGTAATTGCCGCTTAGCACGACGCTGTAGCGCACCTCGCCCCAGAGCCGCTCATCAAAGCCCCATACTTGCCTGCCGAGCGCCTTCATCTGCTTTGCATCGCGGCTTTGCATTATCCGCGCCTGCGTCTGCTCGTCGCCGAATATCTGCGCCTTGCTCGCCATCATAAACTGCTCGGCGCATAGATACTCATCGGCATCTACGGCAAAAGGCGAGCTCTGCCACTGCCCGAGACAGGATTCATCCGCGGCCGCATCCGGCTTGTAGAAAAATAGAAATTCATGCGCTTCGGAAGAATTTATTAGCGAGGTTTTGTCGTATTTCGCCGCTCCGCCACGTCGCCAAAACGGCAAGCCCTCGCGGTAGAAATCGTCTATATCGTCCGTAAGATCGCCCCTAAGCTCATCGCACTCGCTAAATTCCAAATTTCGTGGCTCCGAGCAGCATCTGTCGCCGCCATGCGCGCATTTTACGCGCTCATTTTCAGACGTCTCGTCCAGCTCGTCCCAGCCGCCGTAGTGCCAAAAGCAAGGATAGGGGAAGGCCCGTGCATACGCTTTTTGCGCCGCTTCATCCAGCCGCTCGAACCACTGCCAAAATTTAAACTTATAATCCTCTGCCGCGTCCATCCGCCAGCCGAGCGAAAACTCGCTAAGAGCGGGGTATTTGATCCACGGCGGCGGCATCACGTTTTTTAAAATTTCGCTCACGCCTTTTCCTTAAAATTTTATTTTGAAGCATAGCTTGAAATTTGCCTAAATTTAGCCTGCAAGCTGAAATTTAGGCAAAATACGGCTAAGCTAGCAAAGCCCGCCAGAGGGCAAGCTTAGCCGCAAATTTTAGTCGCAGAAGCGCTCGTCCGTACGGTATTTCTTGCGCTCGGCGATGTAATCGGCTCTGTTTTTCGGATCGGCAAAATACTGCTTTTGCTTCTGCTGATCGGCTTTGAGCTTTTCTATCACTTCCTTTAGAGCCGCCTTGCGGTCGCTAGCCATGGATGGGAATTTATCCGAAAATATCGCCTTGTACGGATGATCCTTTACCCAATCGACCGCCTTTTCGACTATGATCTGCTGCTTATCGATGTCGCAAAACGCGTATGGGTTGATCACGTCGCCTGCAAGGTGCATGAAGGCGGAATTTGCCTCGACCGTCTCCATAAACATCGCGCCGCTGACGTCGATTACGGAGGCGAAGGAGATGAAGCGGTATTTGCCCGCGTAGAACCAAAACACGGCGTCGTCCTTAAGCCCCAGATCATAAGCGCGCGCAGCGACCGTCATCAGCGTAGTCGGAGCGACCATATCCGGAGCGTCTTCGATGATTTTGATCGCCTTTTTTAGGCTCGGCACGTCGTTTTTCATCAGCAGACCGTCGATCGGCTCGTAAACGTGCACGTATTCGGGCTTACCATCCTTAGCCGAATAAAACGGCGAAACATAGATGTCGATCGAAGTGATTTTTTCCACCTTATCCTCACTCTCACCCTGGGCGCTCAAAGTCGCAGCTGCCGCCACACACAGCAGCAGTGAGCGAAATTTTTTCATGGTCTCTCCTTCGGTTAAATTTTTATAAGTTTCCTCGTAATTATACCTTGAAATTTAAGAGCGCGAGCTTGATTTTTAACGAATATATTTTTGCGGAATTTTAATTTTTGCGGTGGCTCTATTTTCTTTTGATTCGGCTTCAGCGCGACGCTTTACGCTGCTAAATTTAAGCGCCGTTAGTCGTAAAATTTAGCTTATAATTTAGATTGCTTAGCTAAATTTTTCCGTTTGCGCTTAATCCGAAAACGAATTTCGCCTTTACGTTTAAATTTCATCGCCGAAAAAGTCGCCGTCGATGTCGCAAATCTCGATATTTTGCCGCACTTGAACGCCGAGTTTATATTTTATCATCAGTTCCGCCAGTCGTTCGCCGTCAATCAGAACAATCGTGTAATTTTGCATGTTTGCGGCGCATCTTGCGGCATCTTTGCTAAATTTTGACGTCGTGATAAATACACCCTTTTTGGTCTGCTTATCCGATATCGCGCCTACGAATTTTTGAATTTCAGGACGCGAAACCGCGCCTTGCCAGCTTTTAGCCTGGACGTAAATTTGCGATAATCCAAGCTCATCTTCATCTATAATACCGTCTATACCGCCGTCCGCGCCGTTTTTGGTTAGTCTGCCTACTCCGTAGCCCATTTTTTCGAGCAAGCATGTCACCAAATACTCAAAAAAGCTCGGCTTTTTTTGTGAAATTTCGTCTAAAATTTGAGATTTTAGATTTTTTGCGAGCTCGTTTGTTGTCTCGACGATGATGTCGATAGGCGTCTTTTCTTGCGTCACGATTTGCGAGATTTTGGTGCTTGGAGCGCTTTTGTTTTTATAAATTTCATCGTACCAAGCCTCAAATTTTGCCTGAGCGTCTTTACTTTTTAGCATTTGTTTGCCAAGATCCGTTATCTCGTACACGCCTCTACCTGATCTTTTGATAGGCTTTTTAACGTCAGGTAAATTTACAACTTCTTTATTTCCTGCAAAGTCCGATAACGCTCAGCTTGCACGGTTAACATATACAAGCATGCCGCTAGGTATCCTCTGTAAGAGTTAGTCGTCGTTAAATTTATAGCTTTGTAATGAACTCGAAAATTTCTTTTCTGTCTGACTTGCCGCGCTCGCCGATAAATCTTAAAATCGGAAACATCATCTCTTTGTAGCTTGGTATCATCGTTTTTCTCCTAATTTTTTACAATTTTACCTCTCTAGGCCTGCAACTTAAAAACTTCAAATTTTACCACCAAATTTAATGTTGCGCATTAAATTGATCCTGAAGACCCGTTTTCGCCGTGTCGCGGTAGAAATCGATCTGATCTTTTTTGATGATGCGGATGTAGTCGGTGCTGCCGGGATGCCCGCTTTGAAAGCCCGCCGTCATCACGTAGGTGCCGCCTTCTTCGATGAGCCCGCGCTGCAGAGCCTCGCTTATGATACGTGCGAGCAGCGAGTTGATGCTCGTTTTTTCCTTAACCATCGCTGGATTTACGCCCCACACGAGACTTAGCGCGTGCGCGGTCTGCTCGTCGTGTGCGATTGCGATGACGTCGATTTTAGCGCGGTTGCGTGCGAGTTTGATCGCTGAGCGCCCCGAGCCCGTGATCGAAAGTATCGCGCCTGCGCCCAGCCTTGCGGCAAGCGCTGCGGTGCTTGAGGTGATCATATCGGTCTCGTCGTAGAAATCGTAATCGTTAAATTTATCGTAAGGATAGATCTTTTCGGTCTCGCGGATCGTCTCGCTCATCGCGGCGACTACGGCTGCGGGGTTTTTGCCGATGGCGCTTTCCTCGCTTAGCATCACGGCGTCGGTGCCGTCGAGCACGGCGTTTGCGACGTCGCTGATCTCGGCTCTGGTAGCGCGCTCGTGTTCGGTCATGCTAAGCATCATCTGCGTGGCGGTGATGACGGGCTTTGAGCGGGCGTTGGCAAGAGCTATGATGCGCTTTTGGATGCGCGGGATCTCATAAAACGGCATCTCGATGCCTAGATCTCCGCGCGCGACCATTATGCCGTCACTTGCTTCGATGATCTTTTCAATATTTTCGACCGCGTCGAATTTCTCGATCTTGGCGTAAATTTTAGCCTTTGAGCCCAGCGAGTTTAAAATTTCGCGCACGCGCAGGATGTCGTTTTGCGACTGTACGAAGGAGATGCCTACGAAATTTACGCCGTGCGCCGCGCCCCAGCGCAGATCCGCGAGGTCTTTTTGCGTGATAACGTCGATATTTAGGCGGGTGTTTGGGAAGTTCACCCCCTTATTTGAGCTTAAAAAGCCGTCGTTTTCGAGCACGGCTCGCACGCCTTGCTCGCTTACCGCGACTACCTTGGCGCGGATCGAGCCGTCGTAGAGGTAGATAAACTCACCCGTCTTCATTAACGGCAAAATTTCAGGGTGGTTGATACACAGCTCGTATTCGCCTTCCGCGCTCTTTTTGCCGATGATTTCGCGAGGAAGGAAGGTGATTTTATCGCCCGTTTTTAGTTTAAAATTTTCTTCGAGTTTGCCGACGCGGATCTTTGGACCGCTGATGTCCTGAAAGACGCCTACGCGTACGCCCAGGCTCTTTTCTACGGCGCGGATTTTGTTTAAATTTGCCTCGTGATACTCGTGCGTGCCGTGGCTGAAGTTCATCCTAAAGGCGTTGCAGCCCGCCTTTACCATCGCGCTCATCATCTCTTCGCTGTCGCTTGCAGGCCCGATGGTCGCTAAAATTTTGGTTTTTTTAAGCATCTTTTCTCCTTTAAATTTAAAATTTATCGCCGCATTAGGCGAAATTTTACGCAAAATTTTGAAATTTCTAAATTTTAAAATTCGCTAGACGAAGGAATTTTAAAATTTTATGGCGCGCGAGAATTCTATAATTCTAAGGCACGGCGAAATTTTAAAATTTCATAGCTTGCGGTGCGGGTTAAATTTTAAAAATTCGCGTTTGAATGAAATTTTTAAAATCCCCTATATATATGAAGCGCGAGCAAAATTCTAAAATCCTCGCCGAAGTAAAATTTTAAAATTCTCGCCCGAGCGAAATTTAAAAATTCCTCTTTATCGCATCATTTCCGCGTCAAATTTTGCATCATCAAAGCTCACTCCCAAATATTCGCAGGCACTTTTTGCGTCGCGAAGTGCGTTGCCTAAGCAGCTCGTAGCGCCGGGGCTTGGGGTCATATTAAAGATAATCCCCGGATTTTCGCCTATTCTAGCTTCGCCTAAAAGCAGCTTTTTTTGCGAGTGTGAGATTACTTGCGGGCGCACGCCGCCAAAGCCCTTGGCGTAGTAAATATCCTCCTCGCGGATGCTAGGTATGATCTTGCGCGCATTTTTGACGAAAAGCTTTTTACCTAAAATCGGTATCTCAAAGCCTATATTGCGGATTAAGAAGTCCCTTACCTCGCTATCGCCAAAATTTTGCCAAATGACCTTGGCTACGTCCATGTCAAAATTTAATGATTGAAAAAATTCCGGCACCGAACGACAGCCCTTGTAGCGCTCAAGCTTCGGCATCGTAAGCGCGGTAGGGCCAAATCTCGTGCAGCCGTCTGCGAGCAAATCCGGATCGCCGTGAAGCGCGGCAAATGGAAGCTTTGGGTTTTGCACCATGTAAACCTTGCCGTTTAGAAGCTTTTGCTTGGTTAGATAGAAGCTGCCCGCGATGCAAATCGTGCTAAGATCCTGCCCAAGCCCCATTTTGTGCGCGAGCCATAGCGAGTGAGCGCCCGCATCTACGACTACGAAATCAGCACTTAGAGAGAGTCTATTTGCGGTGCGGATATAGAGCTTATCGCCTACTTTAGTGATGTTTTGCACCTCGGTGTTTAGGTACAGATCGCAGGTTTTGCCCTCCACGCTTTTAGCGTTTTGCACAAAGGAATTCGCCATCGCGCCGTAATCGATCGTCGTGTAAACTCCCGATTGCACGCCCATTGCTACGATATCCTCCGCTCGCTCCTCGCCGCGCCCGTCAAAAACTAGCTTGGGCTCGATTTTTTTGAGCTCTTCCTTGTCGAAAAGCTGCAGATACGGATAAAGCTCTTTAAATTTCTCAAAGCGGTCTTTAATTAGCTCTACCTCGCTTTCGCCCACGCCAAGAGCCATTTTCTGCCCCTGAAATAAAAATTTATTCTCATATCCGTGCTTTTGGCAATATTTCACGATCATATCCGCCTTGCGCTTGACTTCGGTCGCTTTTTGCAAATCGTAGTTGGTCTCGATGTCGCCGCAATGAATCGTCTGGGAATTTGCGCTGGCTTTAGAATTTAGCGTCGCAAGCCCTTCGTATTTTTCAAGTAGAGCGATATTTTTGATCCCACTAAATTCTGCCAGCACGTACGCTAGCGCGCTGCCCGTGATACCGCCGCCTATGATGATTACGTCGTAATGTTTTTCTTGCATGCCCTTTCCTTATCGAATTTGGCTGCAATTGTGCGAAAATTTCGCTTAAAAGCTAGTTATAAAAGCGTGAATTTAGATGATTTTATATAAAATTCGCACCATTTCATTTTGGGAGTAGTATATGAAAAAATCGATTCTTGTCGGATTAAGTTTGATTATAGCCACGTCGCTGTGGGGCGCGGATAAGAAAGTTTATCGCCTCAAGCTAGCTCAGACTTACGAGCTTAGTATGCCTATCGTAGGCGATGTCGCCAAGCGTATGGCAGATCTTGCAGATAGTATGTCTGATGGCAG
Organism: uncultured Campylobacter sp.; assembly: GCF_938045775.1. GTDB lineage: Bacteria > Campylobacterota > Campylobacteria > Campylobacterales > Campylobacteraceae > Campylobacter_B. The sequence continues at coordinate 335 of NZ_CALIBH010000186.1, read as the reverse complement.
GCTGAAAATCAGCATCGACGCGCCTAGCAAACATAAAGCGCCTTTTGCGATCTATGATATGGTCAAAAACGGACAATACGATTTAGGCTATACTGCGAGCTACTATTATAAAGGTAAAAATAGCGCAAATATGCTGTTTACGACGGTGCCTTTTGGTATGACGAAAGACGAACAGCACGCTTGGTATTACTTCGGCGGAGGCAAGGAGCTAGCGGATAAATTCTATGCTAAAAGCAATCTAAAGGTCTTTAATATCCTAAATAGCGGTATGCAGATGGGTGGTTGGTTTAAAAAAGAGATTAATACGCTAGACGATTTAAAAGGGCTTAAATTTA
>NZ_CALIBH010000185.1 GCF_938045775.1 uncultured Campylobacter sp. | reverse complement strand
GGTGCTAAAGAGATGCCGCGAGCGGAATTCCTCGCTCTATTTGCTGAGCTTAGTGTGCAAGATAGCGGCTTTGAGCGCTTCGCGGATCTTAAAGTTCCGCACGGAGCGCAGCATTGAGCCAAAGCTTGAAATGCGGCAGCACGAAAAACGCGCAGAATTTAGAATTTTAAAGAAATAAGATGTGGCAAAGAGATAAAAGCTCCTCGGTTGGTATGATTATCGTGATGTTTATATTCGTGCCAGCGGCGCTTTTTGTATTTTTGGCGATTTTATATTTTTGGGGCAGTACTGAGCGCAAGCTACCGCGCCTAGATGTCAATGAAACCAACAGCGCGATCCGTGGCGCGATAATCGCAAAAGATAATTATGTCGCGGCAAATTCCGTCAAACTCTATAAAGTTAGCGTCGATGCGCGAAGCATCGATAAAAACAAGCTTGATCTTTTCGTGCGGCTTTATTGCATCTATACGGGCGATAGCGAAAAGCGCGTCAAAAGCGCGATCGAGGGCTCTGGCGGCACGACCGTGCTGTCGTATAAAATCGACGCCAAAACCGCCGTGCATCTAAAAGAGCTTGCGTATAAGCTAAATTTAAAAAAGGTCTTTGTCAGCTTCATAGGCTCAAACGGCAGGTTAAATCCGCCTATCCGCATGAGCGTGACCGAAAGCGGCGAGAAGCGCAGCTACAATGTCGGCGATTCGCTCACTCCGTTAATCGGCTATATCAATAAAAAAGAGGTTGATGGTATCACCAAGGTTAGCGGAATTAAGGGGATCGAGAAGTACTATGAGTATTATCTAGCGCCGGTTAGAGATGAGTTTATCGTGGGTCCGCGCGATATCGGCGGCAACATCATTCTAGAGCGCAGCAGCAAAAAAACGGGAAGGATCGACGGCTATAACGTCCGCCTAAGCGTGCCGCTAACGCTGCAAAGAAAGATAGAGCGCCTAAGCGATGAGGGCGCTGATAATTACGATGCGCGAGAAATCGTGGTAGGCATTATGAACTCTAAAACGGGCAAAATTTTATCTCTTGCGACCAATGCTCGCTATGATCCCTCAAACATCACAAAAAATGATCTTAAGAATTTAAATTTTACCGCGAGCGAATACGCATACGAGGTGGGCTCGATTATGAAGCCGATAATTTTCGCAATTGCCTACGACGCTAAAGCTGTCAAACCGGGCGAGATCATCAATACCTATAACGGCAGCTATAAGCTTGGTACTCGCACGATCCGCGACACGCACCCTG
>NZ_CALIBH010000184.1 GCF_938045775.1 uncultured Campylobacter sp. | reverse complement strand
AAATTTTCTCATTTTACCGCCTTGATTTTATGTGGCGATATTCTACCTGAAATTTTAGCGCCTTGGTATCAAGAAATATGGATTTTGGTAAAATTTAAGGCTCGGTGGAACTTAATATTTCTTGATTTGAGCCTAAGTTAAAGAGAGTCGATTTTAAATAGAAAATTTGCGCTTTGCCGAGGTGTTGAAATTAAAATTTGATCGAATTTATCCTAGTCGAAGCGCTTGATCGATGAAAGCGCCAGATTTAATAGACATGTAAAAGCGTATTTATCCTTGCTATTTGATTTAAATTTAGCCCCGTAAAGGGGCTAAATTTGCGCTTATTTCTCGCCAAGCGGCCAGTAAACGATCGGTTTGGCTCCGAGCCTTGCTTCACCGTGATACATACCGAGCTTGTCTTTCGTCCACGCAAAGCCCGTGTGTCCGTGCTTGTCGATCGAGATGATGCCGCCGCTACCGCCGAGCGCTTTGACCTCTTTTACCGCTTCTTCGGCGGCCTTTTGCACGTCGGAGGTTTTGTATTTATATAGAGCTGAGACCTCGTGCGCGGCGTTTACGCGCATGTAGATGTCGCCCGTGCCGGTGCAAGAAACCGCCACCGAGTCGTTGTCGGCGTAGGTTCCCGAGCCGATTATCGGGCTATCGCCGATGCGGCCGGTCATTTTATTGGTCATGCCGCCGGTGCTGGTCGCTGCAGCTAGGTTGCCGTTTTTATCCAGCGCGATCGCGCCCACGGTGCCGAGATACGGGCGCTCGTGTAAATTTAGCGACGTCTTTTTCGCCTTTTCGCTATCAAGTAGCAGCTTTTGTTTTTCTTTAGCTTTTTGCAGCGCGTCGTATCTAAACTGCGTGAAAAAATACTTCTGATCGACCATCTCTAGGCCGTTTTCTTTAGCGAGCTTGTCGGCTCCCTCGCCCGCGACTAGCGTATGCCACGTCTTATCCATCACGAGCCTGGCGCCTAGGATAGGGTTTTTGATATGCCGCGCCATCGCGACCGCGCCCGCTTTTTTGGTCGAGCCGTCCATGATCGAGGCATCGAGTTCGTTAAATCCGTCGGCTGTAAATACCGCGCCCTTGCCCGCGTTAAAATTCGGATCGTCCTCAAGCACCATTATCGCCGCCGTAACGGCATCCATCGCGCTACCGCCTTTTTCAAGGACGGCTTGACCCGCTAAAAGCGCTTTTTTCATCGGTTCCTCGCGAATTTTAAATTCCTCTTTAGTTAGATCAAGCCCGCTGGTGCCGCCGTGAATGACGATAACTGGGGAAAATTTCTCCTGCGCATTCGCAACCGTTAGCCCGAGCAGGGCCAGACTCGCCGCCATAAAAACGGTCTTTGAGAGTGAAAAGTGCTTCATATCTCATCCTTTCGAAAAAATTGCAGAATTTCTAAGGAATGATATAACTTTGCGCTTTTCGTTTCGCTTAATCAAATGCGAATTTGGCTGGATCTAAATCTAATGCTTTGAGCTTAAAATTAAGCTTCCGTTGCCAAATTTAACGTGGTTTAATTTGTGGCACAATCTGATGGATCGATTTAAATTTTATAAATTTGGGTTTGAGCGTTGGCAAAATTTAATTACTGCAGCTCGATAAATTTCAACCGCGCGTCATAAAATTTTAGCGCGCGGTCGTATTTTAAACGGCGCTACGCAGGCGGGCAAGCTCAAGCACGCAACCGCTAGCAAAGCAGGCTTTAAATCAAAACGCCTCAAACTCGCCGTGCGCGATCATTTAGTGTTGCGTCGGAACCGACGCCAATATGTTTTGACGGCTCAATCGCAGCTTTTTTCTCCGCGGCAAAGGCGCGCCAGGTCGTATTTTAGCAGCACCAAGCCAAGGCCTAGCAAGAAAAGGTCTTTAAAGATAAAGCCGTCGATCTTGCCCAGCTGCGGCAGTAGGCTGAGCGTGCTCAGCGCCATGACGATCACGATGAGATCGCCCACGATGCCCGCCTTCGGCTTGAAAAAGCCCGCGATGAGCGAGAGATAGCCCACGGTCTCCACCACGCCCAAAAAATAGCTCGCGCCGGCGTCCCCGAGCGCTGACGGCAAAAACGAAAGCCACGTCTGCGAAAAAAGCGGCTTTAAAGCCTCCACCTCAAACTCAAACCACTTGTAGTTGCCCATCACGGCAAGCACGATGATAACGGAAAGTCTGGCGAATATAATATCCGCGTCGCCTGCGACAAATT
>NZ_CALIBH010000183.1 GCF_938045775.1 uncultured Campylobacter sp. | reverse complement strand
GCTCGCTTTGCAGCGCGGCGTCTTTTAGATGTGGCGCGATGGATAGCGAAAAGCCGAGATTGTTTATCGCAAGCGGGCGGCCTTTGGCGTCTAAAATTTGACCGCGCACCGGTGGGATGTATTCGGTAGAGATGACGTTGTTTTTAGCGACCTGCTCGTAGAATTCGTTTGATTTGATCGAAAGATAATAAATTCTAACCAAAAGCATGCTAAAAAATAGTATCACAAAAGCAAATACGAACTTTAGCCTCATACCAGCCGCCCCTTAAAAAAGAGCAGAGCAAGCAAAATTTCAATCACGATGTAATTTAAATACTCGCCGCTTAGGGGCAGATACTCGCTCTTTTTGATCGTAGAGATCGCGTTGCTCACCACAAAGACCAAAACATAGCTAATCATCACGTAAAAGCAGATCAAAAAATTTCTAAATTTAATATATTTAAATGAATTTTCATAGACCACGAAATAAAATATACAATACGCGATAGCCACGCTAAATAGGTTAAATCCGTGGATCTGCTCGGCGCAAAATAGATAAAAAATAGAGAAAAACCAGGTAAAGCCGAACTTTTTAAATTTCACGTCGTTTTCGTATTTTTGCACCACCATCGCCGTGAAAAAAAATCCAATCAGCGGCGGCAAGCCTCTATACACCGCACTTAGAAGCAGGTAAAAAAGAACTCCCGCGCTAAAAAGCGTGTCCGCTATAACGTATAGATAAGTGCGATTTCGTTGCATACCGGAAACTTTTTGCATTTAATACAATCAGCCCAAATTTTTTGCGCGGGCAGCTCATCCTTTGGGATTTCGGTAAAACCCAGCCGCTCGAAAAATTCCTTTTGATAGGTGAGCGTAAATACGCTTTTTAGCCCGTAAAATCTCGCCTCATCTAGCAGCTCGTTTACGATAGCCCTGGCAATGCCCTGCCTGCGAAACTGCGGAGCGACGATGAGCGAGCGCACCTCGGCAAGATCTGCATTAAAAATTTTAAGCGAAGCAAAGCCCGCTAAAATTTCGGCTTCTTTTAGGCACTGCGATTCGCAGGGCTGCGAACGTTTGGTTTGAAAAACGCCCGCGCTTTGCGAATATTTGCTCCGTAAAATTTGCTCTTTGCCCGCTTGTGCGCGGCTCGCCCCGGATACGGCTTGCGCTGCGCTTTGCGGCGTAGCTAGTTGCGACGCGAAATTGCCCGCGGCATCTTCAGTCGAATTTTCAGCAGGGTTTTCAGCAAAATTTTCGGCGGAGCTTTGTATTAAATTTAAATCCGAGCCGCACGCTAAATTTAAGTAGGAATTCTCGGCTAAATTTAAATCGGAATTCTCTTTAGAATAAAAGCTCGTATCCGCCTTAGAATCGCAGCCGAACGCCAGCACGTATGAGCGGATATTGGCAGCTATCTCATCGCTTTCAAGCGGCAAGATTACGCCGTTTTGCACCTCCTCTTTTACGAGCTCCTGCATACGCGAAATATCGCAAAGGCGCGCCTTTTTTAGCCGTATCATCTAAAATTTTCCCTAATCTTTGCGCGATCTTGGCGGCGCATTTTATATCCGCTGAATTTAATTATTTTGAAATTCTGCGCCGCAAAATTTAACGTATTTAAATTTAGAAATTTCATAATCCAAACGCCCCCCGCACGATGATTTCGCGCGCTTTCGCAAGCCCGCTGCCTTTTAGCGTCGAGACCAAAACAGCCTGCGGATCGTACCTCAAAAGCTTTGCGCGCTCGCTTTGGTTGAGCTTGTCGGCTTTGGTGTAGAGCCTCACGACCTTTTGATCGCCGCGCAGAAAACTAGCGAGATAGTTTTGCAAATTTTTATCTATCGCAAGATCAAACTGCCTCGCGTCGATGAGATGGACGAAAAGCTTGATATTTAGGCGCTCTTTGATAAATTCGTCGAGATTTTTTTGCCAGATATAATGCAGTTTTTTAGAAACCTTGGCATACCCGAACCCAGGCAGATCCACAAAGATCAAAGAGATATTTTCACCCAAGCTCGCAAGATCCGAAAAGGCGGGGTTGCCCGCTAAGCTTAGCGCGGATCTACCTGTAAAATTTAATTCGGAGTTTTGCGCGGAATTCGGCGCAAAACCTGCCGCAAGATCTGTCTCGCGATCCGATCTAAAATCTGCCGAAGCGCTTTTTAAATTTAAAACGGATTCCTGCTTTAAATTTCGCTCAGACGCCGCAGCCTCCGCGCGCTCTTGCGCGCAATTTGCAGCCGAGTTTAAAGCCCCTTTACTCGCCAGATCGGGCGGTGTTTCGGTTTGCAAGCCGTCCGAATCTGCGGCAAGCTTTTGTTTAAATTTAACTTCAAAAAAATTTATCAGCTGCGTTTTGCCGGGAGTCGAGCTTGATTTGGCTAGATTTTTGCGCCCGGTAAGCGCGTTTATCAGGCTGCTTTTGCCGACGTTTGAACGCCCCAAAAACGCCACTTCGCTCATAGCAAACTCGGGCGCACCCGCGATATTTGCGGCGGAGGTGATAAACTGCGCGCTGCTAGGATAGATCATTTGTTTTGATCTTCGACCTGAAAGATCAGACGCACGGGCTTTTTCTCGCCGCCGCCGCTTTTTACTTCGTAGGTGCCCTTTTGGCGATTTACGATGATTTTATCGCCGTAAACCTCCTTTTTGGTCTCGGCCTCGTGCAGATAGGCGTTGTTTTCGAGCGTGTAGGCCTCGATAGTCGGATCGTAGGTCAGCACGCCGCCCTTGCCGTCGTAATGCTTCTGATTGAGTAAAATTTTAAAATTTGCGTTTCCCGTAGCGACATATTTGGTAGGCTGGCGCTTGGCGTCGAAGTAGATCGTCACTTTATCGGAATTTAGCGTATCATAAGCGCCCTTTTTGATGCGAACGTTGCCCGTCAGCACGCTGATCTGCTTGATCTCGTCGGCGAAAAAATTATCCGCCGTGACCTCGACCTGCTCCTGCGCGGCACTGAGATTAGACGCGCCAAAGCTAGTAATTAGCGCAGCTGAAAGTATTAGTTTGTGGAGTTTTGATCTTTTATTAAATACCATGCGTGGATTCCTTTTGAGTTTGTTTGTTTGGTTTTGGTGTCGTAGCTGATGCTTGCGCCCGTGATGCGGTCGCCGCCTTGGCGTAGCACGTACGGCACGTCGGAGCGGACGATCTTGCTACTCGTATCGTAGATGATCTCCTGCGCCGTGTAATCAAAGCCTCTGCTATTTACATAGTGCGCATCGCCGTTAAATTTTATCAGCTCGCCTGCGCGCGTCGCGGTCTTTGAAACCAAAGTGTGATTTAGATCTGCGCTAATCTCCTCGGCTTTAAAATTTACAAACTCGTCGCGATCCTTATAGCGAGTGCCGCCGTCCGCGGTAAATTTAGCATCCACGCGCTCGCCGATCTGATAATCGACGATCTTTTTCATCTCCATATTCGCAATGCTTAGATCCTGTCTAAACATATCGCTAAAATACGGCGTCTGCACGCTTAAAAACACCATCGCGACGCAAAAGATCGCAATCGCGACGTAGAAAATTTTTATCACCATCGCTCGGTCCTTCTTGATCTGCGCAGAATTTTGCCCCTCGCGCGCGCTTGCAAAATTACAGCCATTTGCTATTCCACTCTTCGCGCATGCCGTTTTTATCGACGAGTATTTCGATCATCTCGCGCACTGCGCCGCAGCCGCCGTTTTTGCTTAGCGCGACGTCCGCTTTTAGCGAGCTTAGCGCATCGGCAGGCTTGAAGCTGATCGCGACCGCATTTAAAAGCTTCGCGTCGTTTATATCATCGCCGATCGCGGCGGCCTCATCGAAGCTTAGGTTAAAATTTTTTAAAATTTGCTCCGCCCTTGAGAGCTTGTCTTTTTCACCTTGAAAGAGCGTATCGATCTTTAGCTCGCGCGCGCGGTTTGCGACGATTTGCGAGCTTTTGCCGGTGATGATCGCGACCTTTAGCCCCAGCCGCTGCCACTCCTGGATGCCAAACCCGTCTTTTACGTTAAATTTCTTCATCTCTTCGCCGCCGTTTGAATGGTACAGCCCGCCGTCGCTAAGGCAGCCGTCTACGTCTAAAAATATGATCTTTATCACTTCGTTTTCCGTTTTTTGAAATTTTGTGATTTTAACGAAATTTGGCTGAATTTTTGGCAAATGCCATATAAATTTAAGCCGCGATCTTAGCCCTTAATCGGCACGTAGCCGCTATTTTCGATGATGCTTTGCCCCTGCGGCGAAAGGATCCAATCTATCAAGATGCGGATATTTTCGTTTTTGTTATTTTCATCGTAAACCGCGTAAATTTCGGCTACGAGCGGGTATTTACGGCTAGCGATATTTTCTTTATTCGGATACGCGCCGTTTAGGCTAAGCATCTTCACGCCGCCGTTTTGCACGATCCCCTCGACGTAATAGCGAAACGAAAAGCCGATTGCACTGCCGAAAAAGCCCGTGATCTTGCGCTTAGGCTGCGTCTCGCCCATAAATTTCAAAAACGCGCTCTGGCTGCCGCTGCCTGTGTTTCGCTGCACGGCATCTATTCGCATACGCTCGCCACCTAGCTGCGACCAATCGTCAAACTTCCCAGAATAGATCCCTCGCACCTGATCCACGGTTAAATTAGATACTTTGTTATTCGCATTTACGATAAAGACGAACGCCTCCAGCCCGATCGGCACGAAGCGCAAGCGCGCGCCCTTTTCGCGCGCATAATCGAGCTGCTGCTTCGAAGGTGCGGCGACGAAAATGAGATCCGCCTCGCCGTCGCTTATGGCCTTGTACGCGCCGCGGGTATTGCTAAATTTAAGCCTGCTAGCACTCGTGAAATTTTGCCCGTCAAATTCTACGCTTTCCTTCGGATAGTTCGCCGCGACGAACGCCGAAAACACCGGATATAGCGCGGCTGCTCCGTCGATTATCGGCAGATCGCTGCTAAGCTTTAAGCTAGAGCTAACACGCACAATCTGCGAGCCCTGCTCAAACGGCAGAAATTTATGCAGCTCGATCGATTTAGCCTGCATCGTGACGCTGCTTTGATTTACGTATCGCTTCACGACGAGGCGGTAAAACGCAAAATCGAAAGCCGCCAAGCTAAGCAGCAGCAAAATGGCGATAATTGCACGCTTCATCTTAGTTGCCGTTCGCGATATAGGAGATGATCGAGCATTTGCTCTGCAGATACAGCGCCGCTGCGGTTAGCGCGCAAACGCTGATCGCCCACGCCGTAATTATTACTGCGATCGTTTTTTGAAAAATTTCATCGCTCATTTTATGCCTCACATATGCGCAAGCGCGCGGTCAAGTAGCCATAAAAAGCCGACCACCGCGCCCGTGGAACACGCAAGCGCAAGCGCAGAAAGGATCAGAAAAATTTTATCCTTTCTGCAGCGCGCGGGTTCGTTTTTTGATCTGATAAATTTTACTAAACGCACGACGAACCAAATAAACAAAACGATCGGCAGCGCGAACAAAAGGAAAATAAAAATCGAGAAAGAATCCATATCTCACCTTCAAAATTTAATACGCAAAGCGATATTTCGACGCAATGCGAGCGCAAAATTTTAGACAGCCTATACGCACGCCGCTGGTTTAAAATTTCAGCCAAGCGGCGCGCCTTTGCAAATCAATTCTAGCAAAGACGGAATTTCGCGGATTTTAAGCGAGCGGCGAGAGTAAAATTTCAAACGTCGATAAAATTTCAAAACCGCGAATTGCTAATTTTGCTAAATTTAGCGCGCATTTGCCGCTATAAAACGCCCTTAGTGCTAGGCACGCCGGCGCGCTCGTTGATACTTATCGCGCGACGAAATGCGACGGCAAACGCCTTAAACGCGGCTTCTGCTACGTGATGCAGATTTTCGCCGCGGATCTGGCTTAGATGCAGCGTTAAATTTGCGTTGAAAGCCAGAGCGCGGAAAAATTCCTCCACGAGCTCGGCATCGAATTCGCCGATCTTACCGCGCTTTAGGCTCGGGCAATCAAATACCAAAAACGCGCGATTAGAAAAATCAAGCGCGGTGCTTACGGCAGCTTCGTCCATCACGACGACGCTATCGCCGAAGCGCTCGATGTTTTGCGCGGGATAGATCGCCTCTTTGATCGCGCTTCCGAGCACGATGCCGCAGTCCTCGACGCTGTGGTGAAAATCGACCTGCAAATCGCCCTCGCAGCGCAAGCTCAGATCGATCCACGCGTGCTTGGCAAACGCGCTAAGCATATGATCAAAAAAACCGATGTCCGTTTGTATCTGCGCCGAGCCACGCCCGTAAAGCTCCAGCTCCAGCTCGATTTTAGTCTCTTTCGTAGCCCTATTTTTGCTTATCATCGCGCAATCCTTAAAACTAAATTTTGTTTGAAATCTATCTAAATTTCACTAAATTTCGGTTAAAATCTCAGCCAGCTTTTCGGAATTTACGCTGCCGATCTGGCGCAGGCTCGCAATCTCGGCGCCCTCTTTAAAAAACAGAATCGTAGGCGGACCGAATACGTTAAAATGCGTTTTTATCGCCCTATTTTGCTCGCTATCTTCGCTGAGATCAATCTTTAAAAGGCTAAATTTATCAAGCGCGCCGGCAAGCGCAGGATCTGCAAACGCTCGCTCGCTCTGCTCGCAATTTTTACACCAGCTAGCCCAAAAATCGACTATCACGGGCTTTTTGGAATTTTCTATTTCGCCCTGCAGCTGCGCCAGATCGCGTACAAACGAAAAATGCGCGCCGCTAAAATTTTGAGCGCTAGAAATTTTACCTGCCTGCAAGCCCTTGCCGCCCAAATCGCCCTCAAAATATCTCGCATTTTGCGGAATTAGATTACCAAGCGGCCTGGAAAAATCTTTCGCACCGCTGGCAAAGCCCGCGAGCAGCAGCGCCGAATACAAAGCGACCACAAGGGCTAAAGCGCGCTTGATCCCGCCCGCGCCGCTGTCAAATAGCCCCAAAAATCCTGCGAAGATCGCGCCTAAAACCGCGTAAATCAGCAGGCTTAAATTTTCGCCGATGAGCGTGCGCGAAATCCACACCGCCGTAAAAAGCAGCAAAAAGCCAAAAATTTTAGGCACCGCCTCCATCCAAGCTCCGGGCCTAGGCAATGCGCCGCCAAGCCCAACTACAAGCAGCAGCGCGCCACTTCCGAGCCCCAGCGCAAAAAGAGCCGCTGCGCCCAGCAGGATGTCGCCGCTGCCCGCAATGTAAACGAGCGCGCCCGCAAGCGGAGCGGAGATACACGGCGATACGACGAGCGCCGAGATAAGCCCCATCGAAAAAACTCCGATCAGGCCGCCAGCATTTTCGCTTTTGCTATTTAAGAAGCTTTGAAAGCGTGCAGGCAAGCGAATCTCATAAAATCCAAACATAGAAAACGCGAGCGCGGCGAATATGAGCGAGGTTAAAATCAGCGCGGGCGGAGTTTGCAGCAGGCCCTGTAAATTTTGCCCGAAAACCGCCACGAATGCCCCTAAAATCGCATACGAGCTCGCCATCCCGAAAATATACGCGAGACTTACGGCGAGGCTTTTTTTCGCGCTCGGCTTCGAGGAAGTTTTCGCCACGATGATCGACGAGAGGATCGGGATGAGCGGATAGACGCAAGGACTTAGCGAGAGCAGCACGCCGTAGCCGAAAAACAGCGCGATCGCGGCGATGAAGCTTTTGCCGCTAAGAACGTTTAAAATTTTATCCTGTTCGGAGATGGAATTTGCGCCGCGAGAAGTTTTTTGCGCGGAGGTTTCGTCGGAATTTAAAGCAGCGCTTTCCGCCGAGCTTGCCGCGGAATTTCCCACTACGTGAGAGTCCGCCATGGAATCTGTCTCTGCGCCCGCTGCTGTAGTATTGCTTTTAAAATTTACAGCCCCGCTCTGCGCGCTGTCTGCGGCAGAAATCTGCGCGAAATTTACGCCGCTTCGGTATCTTTTCAGCTCGGAGTTTGAAATTTTGCTGATCTCATAGCCCTCCACCACGCGCTTGAAGCTAAAGCCGAACTGCTGCGGCTGATAGCAAAAGCCCGACTTCGTGCAGCCCAAAAAATCGCCGTTAAGTACGAAATCATCGCTGTCTGCGGCATTTGCAAGCACGAGGCCCAAAGGCACGGCGATACTAAATTTGCCCTCGTAAATTTTATAATCCTTGTATTCGGTCGCGGCGGGCAAATTTATTAAATTCGTTACCTCCGCGCCGCCAATGAAAATTTTTATCTCGTTTTGATAGAGATAGACCCCGTCCGCGATATCAAAGCTTAGCGTTACGCCATCGCTTTGCGCCGCCGCGTTAAGCTTGAACGCATCGGAGGGTTTCAGGGGCTCGGCGCCCAAGCCTAAAAGAAGAAACGCTGCCAAAATAAGTGATCTGATCAAATTTTATCCTTTGAAATTTTTTCCTACATTCTAACGTAATAAGTATGAATTTATAGTGTAATATAAAGAACTTTTTTGTAAAATTCCTTAAAATTTTTAGGAGGCGATATGAGCAAAGAGATCAAAACCGAAACAGGCGAAATAGCACTGAAAGAGATAGAATTTAAAAGCTCAAAGTACGAAAAAATCTCGTTCAAAGACTACGAAACGCTGCTTGAGAGATACCAGATCGAGCTTTTGAAGCTGCAAAAATTCGTAAAAGAGAAGGGGCTAAAAATTTTGATTTTGATGGAGGGGCGCGATGCGGCGGGCAAAGGCGGCACGATCAAGCGTTTAACCGAGCATCTAAATCCGCGCGGATGCCGCATCGTAGCGCTCGAAAAGCCGAGCAACGTCGAAAAGACTCAATGGTACTTCCAGCGCTACGTCGCGCACCTACCCAGCGGCGGCGAGATTGCGATCTTTGACCGCAGCTGGTACAACCGCGCGATGGTTGAGCCGGTGATGGGCTTTTGCACCCACGCCGAGCATAAAGATTTCCTGCGCCAAGTGCCTAAATTTGAGGAGCTTTTGGTAAGTGCGGGGATAATTTTGTTTAAATTTTACTTTTCGGTCTCCAAAGAGGAGCAAAAAAGGCGCTTCGAATCGCGCCGCACCGACCCGCTGAAGCAGTATAAACTCTCGCCGGTGGATGCGAGATCGCAGGAGCTGTGGAATCAATACACGCTCGCAAAATACTCGATGCTGCTCGCTTCAAATACCGAGTTTGCGCCGTGGACGATCCTTGATAGCAACGACAAAAAGATCGCGCGACTAAACGCCTTCCGCTGCATCCTCTCACGCATAGACTATCCCGAAAAAATTGGTGCGAAGGAGCTTGCAGTGGATCCAAACCTCGTGCGAAACGGCACCAGGGAGATAGTCCTAATGGAGGATAGCCAAAAAAGCGAGGCTTGGCGCAAGCTGGAAAGCCCCTCCCGCAAGAACAAGAAGGATAAGAAAAAGGGTTAAATTTTAAGAATTTGACGGAATTTGCGGTGCGGATTGGGCTTGGATTTCGCCAAAGAGAGTTTTTGGAAAAATATTTGGTGCAGTAAAAGTAGTGCGGGTCTTATTTTGCTTTAACCAAAGCTTCCACGGCTAGGCTGCCTTTGCTTTTGATTAAAGTCCTAGTTTGCCGCCTCCTTTCATTAAAATTTTTGCTCGCACTTCTCCTGCTTCCGATTAAAAGCCCAGCTTAACTATCTTTTGATTAAAGCCTTTTCTCGCGCACGGCTTGCCCCATCTTTTGATTAAAATCCTTCTTTTCTGAGCTGCCTTAGTTTTTATAAAACGCTATTTAATCGCCTTTGATCGAAGCCGAATTTAAGCCGCCTTTGCCGAGCTCCTCATCTGCCCGTATGCGCGCCGGCTCCTGCTACGGGTAAATTTATTTCGTTTGAGTTTAAAATTCCGGCACACCAGTGCTCGATTAAATTTTGATTCATCGAGCTACGTTTGCCAGGGGAAGCCTTACTTCGCTTTGTCTTGAATTAAATTTATTTCATCCGGCGGCTTTGCTGGCGCGCAGAATTTATATCAAAATTTATAGGCACTAAATCAAATTTTAAGAAGCGATTGCGAGTTAAATTTAAGATCGTATATGCCGAAGTATAAAATTTGGAATCAAATCGGCCGGCACCCAAAAAGTAAACAAGTAAATCAAAATTTTAAAGCGAGAGAGGTTGGCGGCATTCATTTAAGCCTTGTGTCAAAGAATGCCGCGCGCGGCCGCAGCGCAAGAAAGAGATATCTGCGCTACAAACGCGATCTGTATTTGCCGCTGGGAAACATAATAATATGCTCCCGAATGGCGCTCATTTTTTAAAATTTTTAAAAAATTTTTTCAAAAGCGCCTTGTAAAAGATCGCAAATTTCGACTCTTTTTTCTCATAAATAACGCGAAAGACGCCCTGTAGATCCAGCTTTTCTTGCAAAGTAATGTTTTGCACTCTACTCTCCTATAAGTTTT
>NZ_CALIBH010000182.1 GCF_938045775.1 uncultured Campylobacter sp. | reverse complement strand
GAGATATAGAGAGGCGCTAATCTCTAATATGAATTTTATTAAAAAATTTAAGGGACTTAAGACCGATGGATGCGGAGCAAAGGTATAAATTCACAGGACGGCGAGACATTTGCTCGCTTAGCGGGTGGTTTTCTTGCTTGATTGGTGGGTGACGTCTTTGATTTTGGCGGTTTTGCCTTTTGAGGGCGCGCTAAGGATTGCCGTTTTTGCGGCAATATTTGCGATTTTGGCTTGCGCGCTGCTTTGGTATTTGTTCAAAAGGTATAAAAATTTTAAGCTAAGCAAGCTGTTTGTAGAAAATCCAAATCTCAGTTTACTGCTTTTTGCGGTAGAAAATTTATCGCTCGGCGCTTTTTACGGCGGGTTTTTGGCATGCCTCGCGGCGGGGTATTTTTGGGGCGAGCGTGCCGCCGGCTGGAGCGTGGCGTTTGCATTTGCGTTCGCGCCCGTTTGCCTGATCGTTTTCGTGGTTTCGTATATGTTTAACGAAAAGAAAAGCTAAACTTATGCGCCTTTCGCGCCCGCCAAATTTTATCTCTCGCGTAGCACGGGCTTAGGCGCGGATTTAACGCCTACGAGCTGGGTGCTATTTAAAATTTAGCTTATCCCGCTTGCTTTAAAATTTTAAAATTCTATCGTCGCAAAAGCTCCGCCGCGGGCGCTAAATTTTATCTTGCCGCAATTCGAAACCTACTTGCCGCCACTACACACGCCGTGCTTTAGCACTCGCACGATACGCGCCTATTGTCGCTGCGGCGTTTGCAAAATTTCAAAAAACCGCGCGGAACTCGCCTCGCAAACGGCGATTGCACCGCAGGCTTATTTATGCGGGCAGCGAACTTTGAGCTAAAGACGAGACCCTTATCTTAGCCCGCAAAGCAAATCCGAGCTTTAGCATAGAAAAATGCGAGCAGCGCGAACGCAAAAGCAAAAAAACCGGGCTAGCGGGCGCGGGTGCAGGCGCGTTTGTCCGAAGCCTAGCCCTTTAATTTCATCATTTTTTCTAAAATTTCATACACAAGATCAAACCTTGTAAAGCCGTCTCTATCCAAAAAATGCCCGCCTTTTTGCACCTCGTAAAACTTAGCATCGATCTGCCCCGCTAACTCACGGCTGAAGCTAAACGGCACGATATAATCGTCCTTCGCAG
>NZ_CALIBH010000181.1 GCF_938045775.1 uncultured Campylobacter sp. | reverse complement strand
CCGCAGAAGCTGATCGCAAACCAGATCATCGCAGGCACCGGCCCGCTTATGCCTACCATGCCGAAAAGATTGGCTAAATTTAAAAGCAGCAAAAATATTACCGCAAGCGCGATCAGCGCGGATCTGATCATCTATCGCGCCTTGCGCCATCCGCGGAATTTTCGTTCGAGCATAGCTTGGAATTTTCACCGCCCTGATTGAAATTTTGCGCGGAATTTTCGTCTGCGCTACCTTCACCCGCGCCGCCGTTTAAAATTTTAAAATTTTTGTCGGAATTTTCATCGGCGCCGCTCGCGAAATTTTCACCGAGGTCGCCACTGGAGTTTAAAATTTTATCCTCGCTTTGAGAATTTGAAATTTCGCCGCTTTCTTTGGAATTTTCGCTCTCGCTGCTATCTAAATCTTTAGAGCCTCCGTCCGCAGAATTTTTATAAGCTTTGTTTGAAAATCTTTTGTGCCTGATCTGCAGATAAAAGACAAAGGCGACGAACGCCACCGCGGTGATCGCGATGTAGTAGCGGTTTTCGAAGAGCAGCACGCCCTCCACTAGCCCTGAAAACAGCGCCAGCAGCGAGGCGGTAAGAAACGGAAAGCGCACGAGCTCCTTTTCGCCGATCGCTAAGGCGATGAGCGCGACGCCGAATATCGTGGCATTTAGCAGTGCGCCTAGGATTTTGATCTCAGAAAAAAGGTTCGGATTTACGCGCGAAGTGACGTAGAGTGCGAGCGCGACGGCTGCGAAAAGCAGGATCAAAAATACGATTTTTTTCATTTTGGACCTTTTAAATTTTATCTTTAAATTTACGATTCAGCTGCACCTTTAATGCATATACAGCGCAGGCATCGGCGCATTGCAACTGCCGCGTTCGCGGCATTATGTAAATATCGCCGCTCTGCGAACATGGCGCGAAATTTTAGGGCGCGACCGTGCTGTTTTAAGCGCGACTGGCGCAATATACACGCTCATAACTTAAAGCGCAATCCTAATTGCGCGGACGCGGTTTAAAACACGACTTGCGTTAGCGCGACCAAATCGCTATTTTCGCGCGGTTTAAATGTGATTCTGTCGGTAAATTTTACTACCAGCCGCACTCTGCTGCGTAGAGCAGCGCCAAGTCCGTGCTTTAAAATTTTAGCCGAGCCGCATTAAAATCCGCGTCTAAGCCGTATGCGTCCTCAGCTCGCATATGCCGCAAGACGCTCCGCAAAATTTACCCGCTCGCAGTAAATATTTGACACGCGAGCGAAATTTGCATGCAAGCGCCGCATGTTTTGCTTTAAATTTAGCGCGGCGGGTTTTAAATTTTAAATTTACCGCCTTCGCGCTGTGTTTATTGCAAGATCTGTGCCGCTCACCCAACTTATATCCGCGGAGCAAATCTCGCGCCGAAATAAAATTTTATCTCGCTCGTAAAATCGCAGCGCGTAAAATTTCATCACTTGTTTTTCTGAAAGTATGCATCCACGCCGTTTGCGATACCCTGAGCGATGCGGTCCTGATAGGCGCTTTTGCCTAAATTTTTACCCTCCTGCGGGTGCGTGATGTAGCCCATCTCCACGAGCACCGCGGGCATCGTAGCGCCCACCAGCACCCAAAACGGCGCCTCGCGCACGCCTCCGTCTCTGCTTGAGAAGCTCTTTTTGACCGAGCTTAGCATATAGCTTTGAATATCGATGGCAAGCTTGTTTGAGGATATTATCTTCTCGCGATTTAAGAAATTTAAAAAGGTCTGCTTCGAGAAGGTATTCATATCCTCCAAATCGCCCCTATTTTCGAGCGCGGCGGCGTTTTTACTGCGTTCGCTTCTAGCCGGGCTTAAGAAAAAGGTCTCCACGCCGCTCATTTTAAGTGCTGAGCTAGCGTTAGGAGCGGCATTTGCGTGGATCGAAATAAACATATCGGCGTTTTTTTTAGCGGCGAAAGCAGTGCGCGATCGTAGATTTATAAAAATGTCGGTGCTGCGCGTGTAAAGCACTCTGTAGCCGCGCTTTTGAAGCAACGCGCCAAGCTTTTTGGATGTGGCTAGCACGACGTTTTTTTCCTTCAGTCCGTTTCCGACCGCGCCCGAATCGCTGCCGCCGTGACCCGGATCGATTACGATGAGCTTGCCTTTGGTCGATTTGTAAATTTTACCGGCGGCCACGGAGGTCGATTTGGCGCCCCTTGATTCCTCTATCGTGCTGATTTGCGGCTCGCTATCTTGCTCGCGCCCGCGCTTGTGCCCTGATTTTTGATCTCTGTTTTTTTCTGCGCGCGCGGCTTTTGCGGCTTTTAAGCCTTCAGCTGTACTTAAAATCATCATATTGCCGCTAATTTCAACGTTTGCGTTAAATTCTTTCGGGTCGCTAAGTACGATGCGCACGGTCTTATCGTTGTATTGTGAGACGCGTACATCGCTAACGAAGCTATCTTTAAGCCGCGTTTTTTGTGACTTTTGCCGTGCGCTAAAATCAATCACGAAGCGAAAATTATCGCTACTTGCGATCGTAAAATCTTTATAATCGCCGCGCTTTAGATCGCGGTTAAACTCAAGCACGATCTCATCCCCATCGCCGCGCAGCGATGCTAGAGCGAGTTTGGCATCGGAGGAGGATTTTTTTACGCTGCTTTTGCGAAGCTCAGAATCTAATCGCTCGGTCGCAGCACTATCTGCAGAATTATGCGCTTGCGAGGGCTCGTTAGTTTCTACGGGATTTTCGCTCGCGTCGTTGCTACGCGCATCGTCTGTTAAATTTTGTGCGTCGTCTGCGCCGCGGGGCCTAGTCGAGCGTAAGAATTCCAAATCCTCACTAGATAGCGAGCTTAGATCGGCTTCTTCTGGCGCGCGCGTATTTTTGAGATTTTTGGAAGTGGAATTTTTTGAATTTTTAGAATTTTTGGAGGCGGAGGCTTTGGGGCTATGCGCTAAATTTGAAGCGTTTTTCTCGTCCGAGCTTTTGGAATTTTTTGCGTTTTCATCTTTGAGCTTTTTAGAATTCGCGCTGCTATCGCTTACTTTGCCCTGTAATTTGGCTAGCGTAGATTCATAAGGCGAGGAGTCGAGTCCTAAATTTTTCGAGCTGTAAACCAGTCTCTTTAGCGCTTTGATGCGGACCTCTTTATCGGACGCGCCTTGGTAGAGCGATTTTAGCTCCTTGTGCAGCGAGCGCTTGTAATTCGGCGTCGCTACGATGAAATCCTTATCGAATTTCGCAAAAAATGCCTCGCTGGAAGCTCCAAACGCCAATACGCAGCTAAAAGCCGCGATTAGAAAAATTTTAACTATCTTCGCCATTTACAAGTTTTTCTATCAATTCCTTCACGGATATGATCTCGTTTAATCGCCAGCCGTTCGCGCCGGTAAAAAACAGACCGCTTTGCGTTTTGCCCAGATACGCGTCGCTTAGGCGGTCGGCGATGCAGTATCCTACGGCGTTAGCGCCTTTGCCGCGCTCGCAAGGGCTTACGCAGTTGCTGATACAGCGGATTTTAGGCGCCGTGCCTGCGGCGATCATATCTTGCAGATTGGTATGAATGCCGCGCGCGGGATAGCCTACGGGCGATTTTAGAAGCTCGATATCTTCTTTTTTGGCATTAAGAAGCACCTGCTTAAATTCCTCCGCGGCGTCGCATTCAAAGGTGCCGATGAAGCGCGTACCCATCTGTACGCCATCCGCACCCAAAGATTTCACGCGATCGATGTCGGTTTTATCCCAAATTCCGCCTGCGACAAAGAGCGGGAAGCTGCCCCATTGCGAGATTTCCGCTTTTACTTGCGGAATCAGATTATCCAGCGCAAACGCCGGATCGCCGCACTGCTCGTAGGTAAAGCCCTGATGTCCGCCGCTAAGAGGGCCTTCGAGCACTACGGCATCAGGAATTCTGTCGTAGCGCTGCTTCCAACGCTTGGCGATGATCTTAAGAGCCTTGGCGGAGGAGACGATAGGCACGAGCGCGACGTCCGGGAAATCGGCTGTAAATTCCGGCAGATTGGTAGGAAGCCCCGCGCCGCTAATGATGATGTCGATGCCGGCC
>NZ_CALIBH010000180.1 GCF_938045775.1 uncultured Campylobacter sp. | reverse complement strand
CCACTCAAACAAAGTTGAAATTTTACGCGCAGGTAGCGATGAAATCCCGCCCTGCGACGGGCTTGTGACCGATCTGCGCGGTGTGGCGCTGTGCGTGCTGGTAGCGGACTGTTCGCCAGTGCTGATCGCGGACGAGCGACGCGGCGTGGTTGCTGTGGTGCATGCGGGGCGCGCTGGAGTGAGCCAGCGGAT
Source organism: uncultured Campylobacter sp. (assembly GCF_938045775.1). Taxonomy (GTDB): domain Bacteria; phylum Campylobacterota; class Campylobacteria; order Campylobacterales; family Campylobacteraceae; genus Campylobacter_B. Next base: position 2,037 of record NZ_CALIBH010000180.1, on the reverse strand, counting down.
CTGCACCAATGCGATAAATTTAATGAACGAGCGCTTTGGCTGCGTCGCTGCGGAGCTGAAGGTATTCGTGGGCGCGAATATCAAGGTGCGAAACTACGAACTCGGCGGGCTTGAACTGGGCGAGTTTGAGCGCTACAAAACGCAGGGGCATTTCGATCTAAACGCCGCGCTGCGCGACGAGCTCGCAGCTGTGGGGGTGCGAAACGTTAAATTTGATCCGCGCTGCACTTTTGAGAGCGAGCGACATTTTTCATACCGCAGAGATGGCGTCACGGGGCGTTTCTGCGGCTTTGTGATGAATAAAATTTAATCGGCTTGTGGCTGTGGATCAAAAGCAAAAAATTCTGAAATATCTACTTCCAAAACATCTGCTATTTTTATCAAATGCTCGATATTGAAATGTTTTTTGTTGATATGAAGTTCAGCCATTGAGATCGTTCCTACGGCTTTGTGTCCAATAGCGAGGGCGAGTGAAAGCTGCGAAATACCTTTTGCCGTTCTGATGCGCTTGACATTATCGCCGATAGCCTTGTAAATAGCGTCCATCTTCTCATCGGTTATCGTGCAATCCTTCAAATACGCCTACCTATAATTAAACTAACCATAAGTATATTTGGATTATAATCCGCTATCAACTAACTATAGTTAGTAGTCTATAATTTTAATAGAAGTTATAAATGGAAGAAGTTAATTACATAACTATTTTGGATGGTTTCTTGGAACGGTCTAGGAATGAGCTTTTGACGTCAAATAATATTGATCAAGATGCTGTATTTAGCATAATAAACGCTGAAATACAGAGAATTTATTCAATAGATAGTGAAGTATATCAAGATTTTTCATATAATATTTTGCCTCATTTTTATATAGTTGAAAACCCATATAGAAACGGTATATTCCAAGATATTAAGAGAAGAGTATCTATAAATCATAATATTAATAATAATTTTTCTAAAGCATTTATAACGCTTTTACTTGCATATATGGCTGTTGACAGCGGTCTTGTTGAATCTAATAGCTTCTTGTTAAAATATATTGAGAGATGGGGAAGTGAATTAAAAAATTTTAAGACTATAGAACGTAATTTTATAGATAGCTTTAGCCTTCTGTTTATATTAAAAGATTTAGAGGACCAAATCAGTAATGAACTAAATTTTTTATATAACAGATTTGGCAGCAATAGGGAAGTTATTGTATTTTTAAAAGATATAAATTTTCATCATATAGGAACTTATAAAAATTCATGGCTAGCAGTAAAGTTAAAAATTATACCGAATATTCTACAGCCTTATTATGCGATTGCAATCATCAAAGAGGCGATTAGAGTAAGGGAGGAACGATAATATGGCTAGCATTAGCGAAGTGAGAGGAAATTTAAAAAAGTATAGAAAAAATCAATATAAAAGAGATACAAAGAAGAAGATAATAACAACCATCGCAGCAATATATTTTTTTATAATTTGGGTATTTGTAGATATAGATTGGTTTTTAAAATTAGCATTTTTGTGTGGTGTTCCATTTATGATAATAGCATATTATTTCGAATGTTTAAAAGAAGATGAAGATAAAGATTTATCAGATATTTATAGGACTTATAATAAGCACAGAAGAGAGACTACCGAGACGAAATATATGCCAGAAATTAATAAACTACAAAGACAAAAGGAGCTAGAGATCAATAAATTGATTAATATAAAAAGAGATATACAATCTTTAGAGAATAGAACAAATCCCTTCATGCCTGATATGGATCTATATACTAGAGGACTTGCTGACTTAGCCGAAGTAGAAAATCAAAAAGTTGTAGAACGATATAAGAATTTCGAGGAACAAAGAAGTATAAAATTAAATGAGCTGTATTCTATAAAAATAAAGCTAGAAAATGCGATAGCGAATCTTGAAAATCAAATTGCCGAAAAACAAGCCTCTTTTAATAGGGAAAATGGTATCCCTAATAATTTTACAGAGGCGGTAGGTTCTATATTTAGAGGAAATATGAGCGTAGAAGACATTGCCCGACAAGTTAAGTAGATTTGA
>NZ_CALIBH010000179.1 GCF_938045775.1 uncultured Campylobacter sp. | reverse complement strand
CGAGAAATTTTAAAAGCCGCCGCCCCAAAAGCGCAAAATTTGCCAGCCAATAGCTTAGACGAGCAGATCAAAACGGCGAAATTTTACCGCAAAAGTAGGCAAGGCGCTATAAAATCGTGCGAATTTATTTTGACTTCAGTGGTTAAATTTTATCTATTAATGCCTAATGACGACCATTTCCAGATCTGCACGAAAGGTGGCGTGCCATGCAAATTATCGCGACCGTAGTTCTCATAATAGCCGCCATTTTGTGCGTATCGTCGTTTAAAGACGAAAAGAAACGCACCGCAAATTTAGCGGCTTGCTTGTTTTTTATGACGTTTACGTATTGCGTGCAATTCGGCGTAGGGGACAAGAGCTGCGTCCGAGCGGGCGGCGCGGCGCTGATAGTCTTTTTATCTTTGCGCTTGCTTTTTTCGAGCTTTATTTCTGAGGTGACGAGCTTTAAAATTCAAAATTCATTGAAATTTTATCGCGGCGTTTTGTGAGCGATCAAATTAGCGCCCGAACGTATAATTTTAAGTGACATGAAATCAAAATCGGGCGCTTTTGGTTATGGAATTTAAACATATAACCTATCCGCAGCTTATCCGCCGCAAAGGCTGTGGCAGGTTTAAATTTAGCCGCTTTGCAGCTTGTTTGCTTGTTTGAGACGCCTTAAAATTTCGTAACTTCGGATATGCAAGCCGCCGTTTTAAAATTTCGGCAAGTTTTAAATTTTAAATCTACGCCTCTTTGCCGCGCCGTTTTAGCTAAATTTAACCGCGCAGGGTCTGCGGACGTGAGATGATTTAATTTTACGACCTTAACTCCGCGCGAGCTTCGGCGGAATAAAGCGATCAAATTTGCTATTTAAAAAGCCCTTTGATCTTGCCGAAAAGCGACTTCTCGCTGCCTGCGGAGGTTGCGTCTTTATGATCTTCTGCGGCGAAATTCTCGTCGCCGCCTTCTATCGTATCGCCGCTGTACGGGACGGGATTCTCGCCGTTTGCCTTCATTGCGCCGCCATCCGCTTCCATTGCACTGCCGCCGCCCGTTACATCGACGCCGCGCGAGGTAAAATTCTCTCTAACCATCCTATTGCCTCCGCATGCCTTATCTCGCTCTATCGCCTCGCCGATCTGCTGCGCCGCAATATCCGCGTAGATCAGCGCGCCCTGCGTATCGCAATTAAAAAGATTTGAAAATGACTCGGACCTATTCAGATCGATCGGATTGGGCTCAACCACTTCGGTAGCCTCAAGCAGCCCTACTCCAAGCTCGCGCGCCAAATTTAGCGCCTTTAAAAACACGGGCAAATTCTGCGCGTAAAACTCATCTATCGCCTCTTTTATCTCGCCGTCCGCTTCGTAATCGCGCAGCAGTTTCTGCACGCCATCGGCGCCAAGGTACGCGCCGCAGCAGTAGTTTTCGATGATCTCGTTGTGAATTTGCCCGCTAAACTCCGCTAAAAATTCCGCCGGTAAAACCTCGCGCCAATCGCTTATGTAAGGTTTAAATTTAGAGCTTTGCTCCGCCAAAAAGCTAAACGCCGTGCCGCGCGTGTAAAAATACTCTCTAAAATAGCCCTGCACCACGGCTATATGAAATCCGTGCGTTTTATTAAAAATCCCCTGCGTGCCGTACTGTAGCGCCGAGCGGAAGCCGTCCGCGTATTTTTCTGCGTAAAATTCATCCACCCCCGCTTCGCGCGCTATTTTAGCGATAGCCTCAAAATCTCCCTTCTGCGCGAGCTTTAGCGGCTTAAAATACCACTGCGGAATTTCATCTTTGCCGATCGCGTGATAGCTTATATCGTAACCCACCTTCTACCCTTTAATCTTTTAGATCGATCTGCGGCTGCCAATACAGCGACTTTGAAATTTTACGAAATTTCATCGTGGCATCCAGACCATTTGAGGTGCGGTAGCTAAGCACCAACTCGTCCTTATCGCTCCTAGGTGCGGTAATCTTGTAGCGGCTCGCCCACGCGATCTTAAAAAGCTCCTTTTGCAAAAGCGGATCCCCGTCGTGCAGCAGCACTACGTTTGCGTTAGCGCCGTTGATCTGCACCGCGAGGATCTGAATCTCTTTAGGATAGGAGGTGAGCAAAAACACCTCGTCTCCAGCGGCGTTTCTAAGCTCTGGCGCGACGGGATTTAGATAGGTCGCCACTGCCAAATAGCGATCGCCCGCGCGCACCGATTCAAATTTTTGCGTGTAGGCCAAAAACTCGTTTTTAAGCGGATCGTGACGGGGATCGTTCGCGGAGCAGGAGTTTAAAAATAGCGCTAGCGCGGCTAAGAGCAAGCCCTTCAGCAGGCCGTTTAGCGCGCCGCTAAAATCAAATTTCTTCATCGATTTTCCTTTGAAATTTTAGGCCCATTTTAACGAATTTTGCTTTTTAAAAGGCTAAATTCGCTACAATTGCACATCTTAAAAAGCCGGATTTTAAAAATGAAAAGACTTGCCATCGCATTTTCAGGCCCTTCCAACAGCGGCAAAACGACGCTAATCTGCAAGATCGCTAAAATTTTTATCGCTAGCGGTCTACGGACTGCGATCGTAAAGCACGATCCGGGCGATAAGGCGCGCTTTGACGTAGAGGGCAAGGACAGCGCCAAATTTAGCGAGCTCGGCGCCGAGACCGTGGTGATGAGCCCTACGCGGACGAGCTATTTTTCGCAGCGCTGTATGCAGATTGACGAGGTCGTGCGGATGCTAGGCGAGTTTGATATCTTGCTCGTAGAGGGGCTAAAGACGCTGCCGCTGCCGCGCATAAGCCTGTTTCGCGACAGGATCGATCCAGCGTATCTGCCCTTTTCAGACGCGATCGCTTCAAATTTAAGCGGTGAGCAGATGGATAAATTTTGCCGCGTAAATTTCGACATCAACGACGCTGCGGGCATTAGCGAATGGATATTAAAAAACGCCAAAAAAATGTAAAGGAAACAGAATGCAAGAGATCGTAAAATCAATCCAAAATATCGCGCTACAAATCGCCGAGGAACTGAAATACGCAGACTTCGGCTACACAGATCATCACAACAGCACGGGCGATACGCAGCTCAAACTCGACGTAAAAAGCGACGCCATAATCGAGGCGGAATTTCGCAAAAACCCGCTCGTACGCGCCCTAATCAGCGAGGAGAAAGAGGAGACGCTAGAGCTTCGAAAAGACGCGCGCCTAATCATCGCTTACGATCCGCTCGACGGCTCGAGCTTGGTGGATGTAAATTTCGCCGTGGGCTCGATATTTGGCATCTACGAGGATGAAATTTCGCCCGCAAACTTAAAAGCGGCGATCTATTGCATCTACGGACCGCGCCTTGAGATGGTCGTTTGCGAGGACGCGCCGAAGCTCTACCGCCTAAATCGCGAGGGCAACTTTAGCTTCGTAAAAGACCTGCGCCTACAGCAAAAAGGCAAACTAAACGCCACGGGCGCGACGCAAAAGGGCTGGAGCGAGCCGCACCGAAAGCTCGTGCGGGCGCTGTTTGATGAGGGCTACCGCCTGCGCTACAGCGGCGCGATGGTAAGCGATCTGCATCAAATTTTATTAAAAGGCGGCGGACTTTTCAGCTACCCCGCTACCAGCGATCATCCTCGCGGCAAGCTTCGCGTAACCTTCGAGGTTCTGCCGTTTGCGTTCATCTTCGAGCACGCAGGAGGCGCCACTAGCGACGGCGAGAACGGCTCGCTTTTGCAGCTTAAAATCGAGAAAATCCACCAAAGCAGCCCTTGCTTTTTCGGCTCGAAGTACGAGATCGCGAAAATGCATGAAATTTACGGCGAGAAAAACTGATGGCGGATACCGAGAGCAGCGCGCCGCGCGACGTTTACGACGAAATTTTGGATAAAAGCTTAGCCGCGCTGCAAGCCTGCCAGGCAGAGCACAATCTCACCAGCTGCTTGGAGTGCGAGAAGCTGCTAGATTGCGCCGTGCGCGATAAATACGTCAAGGCGGTTTATGAGAGCATGTCGCACGGCGCGACGGGGGATTTTTCGTTTTAAATTTGGCTATTGCGATGCGACGAGGGATTTTTACGAATTCGGGTATAAATATACCACCGCCTTCCTCTTGCGTCGCGAGGTTTTCACGAAAATAGCTGCGGCGCGGAATTTGCTCTGCGGTGCAGATTTAATCCGGCGGCGCGCAGGCTCTTGCTTTGCAGTGTAAAAAATTTGCTCCGCTGCGAAACGATAAAATTTACGGCGCGATTTGGCGTTGCGGCGAAATATGCTCTGAGGCGCGCCTGTTTTGCGGGCCAGATTTTACGGCGGGCGATAAAATTCAAAATGAAGGTGTAGCCAAATTGCAGGCACGCGGCTAAATTTCAAACGCACATACGGTTAATTCGGCACGCGGCTAATTGAAGCGGACAAACGTTGAGCGGGCTCCGCGGTCGGATTTTTAAAATTTGTGGATAAAATTTTAAGACAGGCAGAACGGCGGGATTGTATCCTTCGTTGAGTTTTTAAAATTTACGGATAAAATTTTAAGGCGCGATTTCGCTTCGCAAAATTTTATCTGCGATCATAAGCCGTTTATGAGCGCAAATATGCAAAATTACGCAAAGCAAAATTTCGGCGGGCTAAATTTTACCGCCGCGATCTTTAAATTTACGCGATTAAAATTTACCGACTTGCGCAAGCCGTCGTTCGTCGCCAATCTTTTGCTAGTTTAAATTTTGCCTTGTTAAATTTAGCTCACGACTAGAGTGACGGCTCTGCTACCAGCGATGAAATTTAAATTTTGCCTTGCGGAATTTAACTCGAAAACTTAGCGACGCAGCAAAACGGCAAATTTTGCCTCGCAAAATTCTAGCCGCAAAATTTAAAGTGTAAATTTAAATCGCGATCCATGCGTTAAAATTTAAAAACTAAATTTGAAGTCTAGTAAGCGGGTCCACCGCACGAATGCTCGTATAAATTTCAAGCACATAATGCTCATATTGAAATTTTGCGACTGAGCATGTATGTGAAGCGCTCGTTAAAATTTCAAATCCGAAGCCCATGCAACTACACACGTTAAAAATTTTAGATCCGAGCGCGCTACGACGCTTGCGTTAAAATTTTAAAGCCAAGGCGCATTACGGCGGCGGTTGCGTTAAATTTAAAACCGATCGCAGGTCGCGCGAGATTTCAGATCGATCTATTCGCAAAGCCGCGCCCATAGGTTTTTTCGCAGCATCGCACGCCGAAATTTTAGAGCAGTTTGGGGAGTACAAGCAAAAGGATGCAACCATTCGTACAAGGGGTTTTGATGGGGCTGGGCGTTAGCGTGCCGATCGGCCCGGTAAACGTACTGATAATGTCCTACGCGCTGCGAAGCTACACCAAGGCGCTGTGCCTGGGCTTCGGCGCCATGAGTGCGGATATGCTGTATCTAGCGCTATCGGCGTTTGGCATATCGCAGTTAGCTAAAATCCCGATCGTTTTTACCTGCATATCGGTATTTGGCGCGTGCTTTTTGATCTACACGGCGTACAAGATCTGGCATAGCACGGCTAGCTCGGTGCAACCTACAAGCGTCGAGCCTTGCTCGGGCGCGGCGCTTTACGGCAAAGGCTTTTTAATAAATTTACTAAATCCATACGTCATTATGTTTTGGCTCAGCGTCTCTGCCGGTACCGCGCGAGCAAATTTCGCGCTTGCTCTTGCGGGGCTTGTAAGCGGAATTTTAGCTTGGATCACGCTTTTTCCGCTTGCAATATATCTAGCTCGTAGCAAGCTTCCAAATATAGTAGTGCGGGCATTTGCATATATCTCGGCGTTTATTTTGACATTTTTTGCGCTAAAGCTTTTATACGCTATAATTTTCGCTAAAATTTAAACCAAAGGAAGGCTTATGAAACCGATTGAAATTCTAAAAGAGCTCATCAAATTCCGCTCGCTCACGCCTAGCGACGACGGAGCTTTCAACTACGTCTCAATGCTGCTGGCGGACTTTAGCGAGGATAGATTCGAGCTAAACGGCGTAACTAACGCGATTTTTACCAAGCGCTTCGGACAGGGTCCGCATCTGTGCTTTGCCGGGCACATCGACGTCGTGCCGCCGGGCGAGGGCTGGGCGAGCGATCCGTTTGTGCCGGTGGAAGCGGATGGCTTTTTATACGGGCGCGGCGCGCAGGATATGAAAAGCGGCATCGCAGCGGCAATCTGCGCGCTAGCGGCGGCACGCGATTTTAAGGGCACGCTAAGCCTGCTGCTAACCAGCGATGAGGAGGGCGACGGCATCTACGGCACGCGCGAAATGCTCTCTAAATTGCGCGAGCAAGGTGCCCTACCCGACTTCGCAATCGTTGCGGAGCCTACATGCGAAGTGCGCTTCGGTGATACCATTAAGATCGGCCGTCGCGGCTCGATTAACGGCGTCCTCACACTCACGGGTATCGGCGGGCACGCAGCCTACCCAGATAAATGCATCAATCCTGTCCACATTTTAGCGCCGGTGCTTGCAAGCCTCGCGGGGCATGATCTGGACGCTGGCAGCGATGATTTCGCTCCAGCCAAGATAGTCATCACCGACATTCGCGGCGGTTCGCAGGTAGTAAACGTAACACCCAAGGACGTACGCGTGATGTTTAACGTACGCGGCGGCGTAGGGCTGGGGCTAGAAGACGTGCGAGACTATGTACTGGGGTTATTTGAACTGGACGCAAAAGATGCGCTATGCAACGAAAGCGAATCCTGCGGCAAGCTAGAAATGAGCTGCACCGCGCAGCTGCGAGCAGGCGCGTCGCTACACCTCGCGCTAAAAAGCTCCTCAAAGCCTTTTTTAACTCAGCGAAGCTCCAAAATCGTGCAAAAACTAAGCGCTAGCGTGCAGAAGATCTGCGGCGCAGCAGCCGAGCTAAACACCGCAGGCGGTACGAGCGATGCGAGATACTTCGCGGAGTTTGGCGTGGAGACGGCGGAGTTTGGCGTGCGAAACGACACGATCCATCAGATCAACGAACGAGTAGAGATTAGCGACGTCGAAAATTTAGCTAAAATTTTTAGCGATCTGATAGAAAATTTTGGCTAATTTAGGAATTTGGCAAAGCTGCGTAGATTTTCTGCGTTCTGCCAAGCTTCGCCAAATTTGCCAGGGTTTTCGCTCGTAGCTGCTTGGCAAATTTTATCTCTGCCGTGCGTATTGCGTAGAAATTTTGCCCTGCTACGCCGCTTTTGCTAAGAATTTTATCTGCAGCACGCTCGCCGCTTTTACAATTACTTTGCTATGCAACGTCGATTTCGCAAGAAAGAAGCCTTAGCTAAACGTCGCCACTTCAAAGGTGAGCTTTGACGACGATAATGCTGTCCCTACTAGGAATTTTTTAAAAGAATACTGCTTTTGCGCGAATTTCAGCAAATAGCGCGGTCTTTGCGCAAAATTCATCTCGCTCTCTTTGCGTAGAATTTCATCTTCGTCAGGTGTCTCTAGCAACATACTGCTGTACTTTGCCGTCTTCGTGAAAAATTTTATCTTTGACGCGCCCGCTGCTTACGCAAGAAGCTTGGCTAAGACAATGCCGTTTCTGCTGGGATACCGCCCGCTTCGTGGATTTATAGAATTTTATTTAGTCACGTTGCCGCTGAGATAAATTCTGCCCCGCTTACCGCTTCTGCGCGGATTTTAACCATGCCTGACAAGCGCAATTAAAATTTTTACTTTGCTTTGATACGGCGGCGTTGAATTTTACCTTGCAGCGCGGTGACGCAGAATTTTTAAGCTATGCAAAATTCTGCCGCAAAACCTTGCTATGCTCGCCCTATTTGCACGAAAAAGGCTCAAAATTTGCCGCCTCGCGTGCTGCTACACTAAATGCACGCAAGATAAAAATTTATCGAAGGACTTCAGCGCAGAATTTCGCAAGGCTAAATTTATCACTGCGAAAAATTTCAACCGCTCATAGTAGGCGTCTAAGGCGCGATAAATTCCAAATTAGAGCTTCAGCCGGCTTACCAGGCTTCTTGCCAAATTTTAACTACCTTGGTCGCCGTAAGACTAGAAATTTGCAAAATCGCTTTATGAAATTTCGCAGCGTCGCGCGGTAAAATTTTAAAATAAACGCCGTACCTGCAAAGCAGAATTTAATGGAATTTTACTTGCCAAATTTGGCTAAGCTTTCTCTTTCAAAGTTTAGTAGCCACGCTTTGGTCGCTACGCCGCCCGCGCCGCTGTATCCGCCGAGCCCGCCTGCAGCTACGACGCGGTGGCACGGCACGATGATGGGGATTTTGTTTTTGCCGTTTGCGCTACCTACTGCGCGGCTTGCGCGCGGTCTGCCGATAGCCCGGGCTAGCTCGCCGTATGTTACGACCTCGCCGTAGGGGATCTCTAAAAGCGCGCTCCACACGGACTTTTGAAACTGCGTGCCATTTTGGCTCAGTTTAACGCTAAAGCTCTCAAGCTCGCCCCTAAAATAGGCGCTAAGCTCGTCGGTGCAAAGAGCCAAATTCTTTCTTAAATCACTAAGCTTTAAATCGCGTCCTTTATCATCCACAGCACACACAAAGCCGAATTTAAGCTCTGCGTCGTGTTTTTTAAAGATCTCATCATTGGGCTCGCAGACAGAGCTTTTGACCCAGTCGATACTGCAGATCCCGATCTCGTCATCACAAATTTCAAGCATTCCAATGGGCGAATTAAAAAAGGCTTTTTGCATCTCAATCCTTTCAAATTTTTACTGGTTTGATCAAAAAAATTTTAAAAAGCGCTTGTTGCGGTGCGAGCTAAAGCTCGAAAACGATGGAATTTCATGCGGTAACGCGAATTTTTTAAAATTTATACGCAAGGCCCTGCAAAGTCTCTACTCAAACCGCACGAGGTTTACCAAAACCCCGTCGAAAACGTCCTGCTTAAAGAGTTTGATCTCGCGCACGATATCTGCGTTATCATCGTCGATGACGCCGTTTTTGACGAGGCTGTCCTCGATGAGCTTAAAGATAAAGGCGTGGTTGCTGACGTCGGAGATACCGCTTTTAAAGCCCATTTCAAGGCGTACTGGCACATCGATATGCACGCCGCGCAGATCCTTGGCGATGTAAAGATCAGCGATCGTGCGCACCATTTTTTTAGCCATTTGGTAGCTCGCCGTGGACGACAAAATATCATTAAGACCGAAATTCTCCATCAAAAGCGGAATACGAACGCGCGCCAAAACCCCTTCGCCAGGCTCGCTCGCGCTCTTTTTCAAAAACGAAATTTTAATCCTATGCGCGATGCCTATGAAACGCGGCTTAAGCTCGATGAGCCTAGCTTTAGACGCTTGCGGTAGCGAAATAGGACGCGAAGTGCTTGCAATAGGCAGAGCCTGCGGACGCTCTCGAAGGCTCGCGCGCTCTTTCGTAGGCGCTTTGCGCGCAGGCTTGCCATAGAAATTTACGGGCTTAGTCGCAAAAGTTGATTCGCTCCCAAAAGCAGCAGACGCGGGCTCATCACCAAGCGCCCCCTCCGCCATAGAAGAAGCAAACGTAGAATTCTCACCCGTTAACGCAGACTGCGCGGATTGCTCGAATTCGGGCACAAATTTATTTCCCGCTTGCGGTGGCAAATTTAAAGGGTGCCACTCTTGTGCAGAGATTTTCTGTGCTAAATTTTGCCCATCGGAATTTTTTAGCGCGTAATTTTGCCCTTTTGCCAAAAACGCGGAATTCTCACCAACGCAATTCTCATCTTGAGGCGTAAATTCCGAGGCATTTTCTGAGACAAAATTTGCGGCACGGCGGCCAGCGAAATTAGCGCTTTGCCCCTTGGAAAACTCGGAGCCTTGAGACCCACAATCATTTGCGCACTTTATATCAAGCGCAGAATTTGCGAAAGTGGGATTTTTTGATGTAGAGCTTTGCGCCGTAGAATTTTTACTTCGTAGGTTCGCACCTTGCTCTGCTACAAACGAATTTTCAGCCACAAAATTCTCCGTTTGCGCCATAAAATTAGAATTTTGCGACTCAAATGCGGAATCTTTCACGAGCGCAGAGCTTTGCGCGGAAATAAAATTTCGCGATGCAAGAATGAAGCTTCGCCCTTTGGCAGAATTCGTAGGCGCAGAGCTTTGCGGCATAAAATTTTCGCTCCTCGCATTTGCGCTCTCTTCGAAACTAGCAGCAAGCCCCACACTCATGTCATCCTGCGCAGCATCATTTTGCGAAATTAAATTCTCGCGCGTCGTATCCCACGCGGTATCTGCGCAAAATTCCGCCCGAGCTGCGCCATAAAATTCTGCTTGCGAAGCATCTTGAAATTCTGCTCGTGAAGCAAAATCTCGCGCGCTCTGAGCGCTGCGCGCAGAAAAATCTCGCTCGCCGCACCTTGCGTTTGTGGCATACGAAGTCTTTGCCAAGCTGCCGCCAGCTTCTGGCGAAACTGCGCCCGAATCTCCTTCGCAAAAGCTACCAAAATCGCAGGCGCCGTCAAACTCCGCATAGCCATCTGCCGCGCGGAGACGATCTGCGCGGGCTTTCTTTTTGGGCGTAGAAGAGAGCGTGAGCCTGCCTGCAAGCTCGCGTCCGCCAGAGTTTAAAATCCCAAAAATTCTAGCCCGAAACCGCTCAAACTGCTCGCCACTGAGCGAAATTTTGTCGCTTAGGCTCTGCACGCCGAAGTCTGCGGCGGTAAAATTTACGATCGCTCCGTCCCTACTCGCGACGCGCACACGACCTTTGACCGAGCCTTTTAGCTTAAAATCGCTGCCTGCGAGAATTTTTTTCATCAACTCCTTCGGATTGTAGGGCATTTTAGCGCTCGCCAAAAACCACTTCGTTGAATTTAGCGACGAAGCTTAGCGGATTGACGCTCACGCCGTTGATCGCGATGCCGAAGTGCAGATGCGGACCGCTAACTCTACCGCTTTCGCCTGAAAGCGCGATTTCATCACCTTTGTGAACGCGATCGCCAAGCGTCACCTTGATTTCGCTTAGATGATAATATTGCGAATAGATGCCGCCGCCGTGATCGATCACGACCGAACCGCCGGCGTAGTAGCGGTCTTTGGCGATGACTACGACGCCGTCGTTGGCGGCGCGCACCGCAGTGCCTACCGCGGCACGATAATCGGTGCCGCTGTGATAGCTTTTAAGCTCGCCATTAAAGGTGCGGGCATTGCCGAACGCAGAGGTTATTTTGGAGTTTAAAGGCAGCTCAAACGGCGTGGAAAAAAGATAGCGCGGCGTGGTGATCGCATAGATCGCGTTAGCTTCGTCGAGCTCTTTTTTGATACGCGCGACGGCTTCTTTAGGTGGCTTAACTTTGCCTGGAGCGACACTTAGAGCCTCTTTTTTATACTCACCCTTTTTCAAAGCAACGATCTGCTCGTGGCTGCCGCTTTGATCTACTATCCGCAGCGCGAAATCTCCCTTAGCGCGGTAGTTTGCCGCCAAAACGACGATTTTATCGCTAGAATTTGGCGCCGTGATGAGGGGGATTTTCTTTGAGCCAAAGCTCAACTCGGTCGTGCTTTTATCTAATTTTAAGATAATAACGTCGCCGTTTACTATGTCTAAAGCGAAAATTTTGATCGCCAAAAGTGCAAAAATAGCTAGAAATTTCATAAATTTTCCAAAATTCGTTATTTTTCATCAATTTTTTGTTAAAAATTAGCTAAAAAGAATGAAATTGCTGTTATAATAACGAAAATTCAATTTTAAAAGGATTAAATGATGAAAAAGTTTTTGCTTCTAGCATCTGTTGCACTTTGCGGTCTTTTGCACGCGGACGTCGTGGCAAATCAAGAGGTTATAGCGGCGACTAACGTCGTTAGATCTTTCGTAGCGGCTAATAACTTCGGCACCGATGAGCGCTATCTGACTAGCGCCAAAGCCGTCGCAATCCTAACCGACGTAAAACGTTTAGCTGCGGGCGCATCACTACAATACGGCGATGGAATTTTTAGCGTCAAAGGCGAGAACGGCGAGTGGAGTTCGCCGATTTTTATCAAATATAAAGGCTACGGCGTAGGCTTGCAAGCAGGCTATGAGACGAGCGACATCGTGATGATCTTCCATACTACGAAGTCATATCAAGACATTTTTACTGGCACAGACACCCTTGAGATCAATGTAGGTGCTGCGGCGGGCGGCGTAGGTAGAAGAACAGGTCGCGCAACCGATCTACCTGATATTTCTGCATGGATGGTAAGCCCGGGCGAGCAAACAGGTGTCTACCTAGGCGTATCGATCGACAACGGCAGAATAACTATCGACGATCAGCTAACTAACGACTTCTATGAGAGAATTTACGACTACGAGGATATCTTAAACGATTCTCCGCGCGCGAATAAATACGCAAAAAGATGGAAAGAAGTGATGAGGAAGTATTTCACAAACGGCGAGAAATACGGTGCTAGCAGCAGTGCGGCGATACCTGTAAATCACGTGCAGAAAAAATATCCTGACGGTAAGCCGATCATCTCAAACCGCTCTCCTAGAACTCATGCTAAGGCTACGCGAAGCAAAAAGGCTAAAAAAGCAAAATAAATTATCGAGTTAAGCCCCGCTTATGGGGCTTCTTGTTTTGGACTTTGCGTTGAGTTTGCGCAAGAGCGTTTATATGTGAAATCGAAACGCATGGGTCATTTTAAAAAGATTTATTGGTTCTTTACTAAAGTATTTTATTTAATTTTTATGAGCCATTTAGATATTATAAAAGCCGATAGAATTTTATGGAATTTAACGAAATTTTTATAAAATTTAATCAGTTTTTTATATTTTTATCACTACAATTACGTTTCTTGTCTCGTTAGCTCAGTTGGTAGAGCATCTGACTCTTAATCAGGCGGCCGTAGGTTCGAATCCTACACGGGACACCATCTATCAAATTTTCCCCCTATTTTTAGTTTTTTGATTTTTTTTAAAAGCCCTACATCATGGGTTTTTGAAATTTTTTCAAAAAAATTTCAAATGCTAAAAACGCTAGATTATACAGGCGGTTTAAGAGAAACTACTATATATTAAAAAATGCATAGTGCTCTTAAGCTTGTTAAACTCTTTGGAAGCTTTTATAATTTGTCCTATCATTTCCATATCCACCTATTAGTAAATCGCCGTCGCCTTTACCCATTAGCGTATCATCGCCATATCCGCCCAATAAAACATCGTCTTTGTAGTCGCCCGTTAAAAGAAGTCCGCTTGGGGTTACGCCATAAGGGAAAAATGACGACGATAAAGGTCTTGCATAGACTGTTTTGTCGGGCATTGTTACTTTTAGAATACCTTTTTGCAAAGCGTTCATATCAATATCTGATAGTCCGTCGTCCGTTATTTTGTCCCATAAATTTTGTGCCTGTTTACGTAAATCAAATATGCCACTATCTTTTCCGTCCAACTTATCTAATAAATTTCCTATGTCATACCATATGTTATCCAACCGACAACAGGGATGAATTTTGTAATTGCAATAAGTCCGAAATCCACAGCTGCGCCCACGACGGTATGACCGAAGCTTTGACCGTCAGCCATATCATCGACTATACCAGCCAAACCATTTGCTAATCCTACTTTCTTGATATAATCGTCTAGTTTTTCTAATTCAATTTCTGCGTATCTTTTGCCATTTATCTCAACATATTTTTCTAATCCAGTAAATGACATATCGGCACCAGAAAGTGCATCTTTCAATAATTCAGTTAATTGTCTAACCAAATCACTATTTTTTCTAAGTCTTATTTCTGCTTTGTCTAATTCTTGTTTAGCAACTAATTCTCTACTCATGTTTTTCTCCTTTTTAGGTTAAAATTTCTTTTCAACCAAATTTAAATTTATATGTTTCTTATCAGAAAAATATTTTTGTAAATCTGAATAATCTTGTTTATGAATTATATAAACCATATGAAATTTATCTTTAAGAATATCTAAACTAGACCTTCCTTTGCATATGAGTTCTCCATAATCAAATATAAAAGCGGGAAATAATGTAAAATCTTTCAAATTTCCGCCTAAAATCAAATGAAAAATAAGTTTAAATAAACAATTTAAAAGTAAATAAATGACATAATAGGCGATAAGATAATGAACCATTTTTACTAATGCAACCATAAAAAATATAAGTAGATTAAAAACAATAATTCCAATTAGCGATGATGGCGTAAGCAATCTAAATGTCCTTACTACAGGTTCTAAATCAACCAAATTCTTAACCCTTTTTGTTTCGCCATTTATGATAAATTCTATCGTTCTATTTGTGAATTTGGTTTCGCATTTGTTTTTGATAATGTAATAATAAAATGTAGCGACGATATGCAAAACGCCAATTCCAAAAAAAGCCCATAGAAAAATATTGCTAACATTTGCAATCCCCATATAATCAGCATAAACCAATAAAACAAGCACCGTTCCGCAATGAGAAAAAAAGAATAAATTTGAAAGAAAGAATTCGTAAGGATTTTTTATAACAATCGGTTCTTTATCGTAGTCTTTTTGATTGAAATCGTTTAAATTTGCGTTTTCATTTGAGTTTAAATCCCGTTTTTTAACATTTTTATTCCAGTTTTCAAAATTTTCCAAATTTTATCCTTCCATTTTCTCTGCTTTTCTCGTCATTGCGGGTAAACTTTGCAAGCGAGCAATCTGCCGACAGCGAATGTTATAAAATCTCAGTCCTTTTCTCGCCTTGATTTGGTTGCTTTTACGAATTCTATATCCATCTTACTTAAGCAGCTATAAATTCCCCGTGAGTCTTAGCCGCTTCACTTACTCCCACCCATTCGTAGATCAGCTCATAGACAAGAGCAATCTTAGAGCTTTTTTTGCGGTATTGGAATTCTCGTCTATCGTTATCTCTTTGTAGTTTAGATCGGTGCTTTTGATATTATTATCCGCAAGCGAGCTTAGCTCTCCTTCATCGGTAATGCCGTTAGAATTTCTTAGCACTATCCCTCTATCCTCAAATAGATCAAAATTTTATCCGTAGATTCTCTAAATTTTAAAATAGCTGCGGTTTTTGCGAGATAGGCAATTTAAAATTTTAAAATTCGTCGGCACGAAAGTAAGGGCAATTTATCCGTCTTGCGTAAATTTTACATTGCAGTATTCGTACGAAAGCAGAAATCAAGTAAAATTTATCTCAAAAGAAAGACCCCGTCTTAAGGACTCGATAACCGATCAGCTTGCCCCTTCACGCGCTAAAACGACTTTGAAGGTTTTGAAAATAATTACGATGTCGTTCCAGATCGACCAGTTTTTCATATACCACGTATCCATGCCGGCCCTAGTCGCAAAATCCACGTCGCTGCGCCCGCTCACCTGCCAAAGCCCCGTAATGCCAGGCTTGACGGACAGAATTAGATCTGCGTATTCGCCCATATCCTTGCGCTCGTATTGCGCGCACGGGCGAGGACCTACGATGCTCATTTCGCCCTTTAGGACGTTGATCAGCTGCGGAAGCTCATCGAGCGAGCTTTTGCGCAAAAAATCACCCAGCTTCGTGATGCGCGGATCGTGCTCGTATTTGTGATATTTTTCAAAATACTCCACCTCTTGCGGATTTTGCTTTAGGTACTGAGATAAAATTTCATCGCCGTTTTCTTTCATCGAGCGAAATTTTAGGCACCCAAACGGCTTGCCGCCAAATCCCATCCTTTGATGCGAAAAAAATATGCGTCCCGTGGGCTCTTTTAGCTTCATCATCAACGCGATTACGCCAAAAATCGGCACCAGCAAAGGAAGTGCCAAAATTATAAGCGCCAAATCAAGTCCACGTTTAAGAGCTAAATTTAAAGGGCTTTTCAGAGAATTTCGTATCGCAAAGAGGCTGGTGCGCGAGGCAAAAACGCTGTAAATATCCGCCTGCGTAAAATCGTATGAGCGCAGCACGGGGGTGAATAAAATTTCTTTGTTTTTTCTGATATTATGCTCGATAAGCTCGTTCAAGGCTTTCGCCCCAAGCCTGCTTCCGCCGATAAACAGCACGTCGTAATCGTTGCCAAGAGCTCTAACATATCCTAAATACGCGCTTTCTAAGACGGCGTTTTCAAACTCCTCGCCCTCGCCTAAAATTTTCGCCCTCTTCTGCCATAATCCAAATTTAAAAAGCTTCCTTTTCGTTATGAGCTTACAAAGGGGCAAAACCACCGCCATAAAGGCAAAGCTCAGAATAAAGCTGGCGCGCGAAAATTCGTAATTGACTTTAATTAAAGCAAGCAACGCAAGGCTGAGTAAAAGCCCAAAAAAGCAGCTTCTCACTAAAATTCTACTCTCGTGCCAAAAATCATATCGCCTCGAATAGATCCCCTGATATAAAAACAAAAATATCATTATGACGTAGGATGGCGCGAAACCCTGATACTTGCCGATGTCCAGCAGCGCGCTATCGCCGTAGAGCAGATTTTTAAGCACCACGGCAAGTCCGAAGCAAAGCCAGATGCCGAAAATATCGACAGCCAAGATTATCAAAACGCAGAGTTGCTTTTTCATCCTAGCTCCTATTAAAATCATCTTGCAGACGCACGATATCGTCCTCGCCGGTGTAGCTGCCGACTTGAGCTTCGATTAGCACGACGGGGATTTTGCCCTCGTTTGCGAGGCGGTGGACCTCGCCCATCCTAATGAACGTCGATTCATTCTCGCGCAGCAAGAAATTCCGCTCGCCCACAGTCACGGTCGCAGTGCCGCTAACGACGATCCAGTGCTCGTTGCGATGATAGTGCTTCTGCAGCGATAGTCGCTTGCCGGGCTTAACGACGATACGCTTGATCTTGTAGCCGCGCTCATCTTCGAGCACCGTGTAGCTACCCCACGGACGGTGCGTCGTTACGTGCACGCGCGCTAGATCGCTATCCCTCAGCTGCTCCACCACCTGCTTTACCTTTTGGGTAGAGCCTTTTTTACATACGAGCAGAGCGTCTTTAGTATCGACGATAGCGAGATCCTCGACGTCTATGGTGGCTATCGTGCGGCCCGAGCCGATGATGAGATTGTTTTTGGAATTTAGAGTGATATTTTGCTCGCTTGTGGTGTTGCCGTTCGCATCTTTAGGCAGCTCGGCGTCTAAACTATCGAAGCTTCCCAGATCGCTCCAGCCGATGTCTGCGGGCACGACTTTAGCAAGGCTCGTGCGCTCCATAACCGCGTAGTCGATGCTATCTGCCGGAATTTTTTGCATATCTTCGGGCTTAATTCTAATCGGATTTTCAGCGTTAGAATTTTCGTGCGCGCGAACGCAGGCTTCATAAATTTCAGGGCTCTGCGCCTTTAGTTCGTCTAAAAATACGCCCGCTTTGAACATAAACATGCCGCTGTTCCAGTAAAAATTCCCCGCCGCTATGTAGCTTTGCGCTACCGCAAGCTCAGGTTTTTCGTGAAATTTCAACACGTCCTCGCCGCTAGCTTCGATATAGCCATAACCCGTATTTGCATCCGCGGGCTTGATACCGAACGTTACCAAAAACCCCTGTTTCGCAAGCTCGCGTGCGCGCAAGACGCTGTTTTTATACGCTGCCTCATCTCTAATTAGATGATCGCTCGGCGTTACGAAAACGACCTCCTCGGCCTTTAAGCTCAAACACGCAAGCGCGATCGCAGGAGCCGTGTTTCTGCCGACGGGCTCGAGCAAAAATTTTACGCCGTGCGCGCCCAGGGCCTCAAGCTGATCAAGCGCCAAAAAATACTGCTGTTCGTTCGAGACGACGAGCGTGCGCTCGCATAGCGGGGAGTTTCGCTCGTAGCTCATCATAAAAAGCGAGCGATCGTCAAAGAGGCGCACGAACTGCTTTGGCATAAGCGTGCGGCTGATGGGCCACAGCCTCGTGCCGCTGCCCCCGCTTAGGATTATATTAGTCATTTAGGCCGTCCTTAAATTCCTCATATTTTTTCTCGACGTAGCTTTTGATCTCGGCCTCAAAGCGCGCGCGCGAAAATTTTAAAGAATTTTCTCTTATTTTTACAGGCTCAAATTTATCATAATTTTGCTCAAATTTAGCTACGGCGGCGAGCAGCTCCTTTGCGTTTTGCTCCATAAAATAAAGCCCGCTCTCGCCGTCAATCACCGTCTCGCGAGCGCCGCCGCGCCCAAAGCAGATCACCGGCGTACCGCATGCCTGCGCCTCCACCGGCGTAATGCCGAAGTCCTCCTCGGCGGCAAAAACAAACGCCTTTGCCCGCCCCATTAGATCCGCCATCGTTTCATCGCTCGCAAAGCCCAGAAGCTCGACATTTTTGCCCGCTTTTGATTTTATTTTTGCCATATCAGGCCCGTCGCCGATAACGAGCAGCTTTTTATCCGTCTGCGAAAATGCCTCGACGATGAGATCTATCTTTTTATACGGAACCATGCGCGAGGCGGTGAGGTAAAACTCCTCTTTGGCTTCGCGCAGAGTAAATTTATCCACGTCCACGGGCGGATAGATGACGTCGCTAGGCTTGCCGTAGGTTTTTTTGATACGGCGCGCGATGTAGCGGCTGTTTGCGACGTAGTGATCTACGCGGTTTGCGGTGCTCGCGTCCCAAAGGCGAATTTTATGTAAAAAATACTTCGCCAGCATACCCTTTAGACCGCGATCTAGCCCGCTTTCGCGCAAGTACTGATAATACAGATCCCACGCATAGCGGATCGGCGTGTGTACATAAGCGATGTGAAGCTGATTTGAATGCGTCAGTACCCCCTTTGCGACGGCATGCGAGCTGGATAGCACGACGTCGTAGCCGCTTAGATCAAACTGCTCGATCGCAAGCGGAAATAGCGGCAGGTAGTTGCGGTATTTGTCCTTTGCAAAAGGAAGTTTTTGGATAAAACTCGTGTGAGCGTGCTTGCCTTTTAAAATTTTATCCCGGTCGGTGCCGCTTAAAAAGTCGATGAGGCTGTAAATTTCAAAATCATCCCATATATTGGTAAAACTCTCGACGCATTTCTCCGCACCAGCATAGGTGCTGAACCAGTCGTGGATAAGGGCTTTTTTCATTGCAAATTCTCCATTATTTCGATAATCTGCTTAGCCGAGCGCTCCCAGCTAAATCTTTTTACATTTTCAAAACCTTTAGCGCGAAGCTCGTTTTGTAAATTTTCGTCATTCAAAACCATTTGAATTTTATCCCTCATATCTTCCACGCTGTATGGATCAAAATACACGACGCTGTCTCCGAAAGCTTCAGGTAGGCTTGCCGCATCTGAGCAAACGACCGGACAACCGCACGCTTGCGCCTCAAGCGGCGGAATACCAAACCCCTCGTATAACGACGGAAACACAAATAATTTCGCCAAATTATAGATAGCAGCGATATCTGCGTCTTTAACATAGCCCGTAAAAAATATACGATTACTTAGATTTTTTCTCCGAATAATCTCAGAAATAATGCTATCGCCCGTTATAAAGCCATCCTTTTTCCCTACTATGACTAAATTTAAATCCATCTTTTCTAATGCAAATAATAAATTCTTTAAATTCTTATGCGGTTTGACATTTCCTACAAACAAAACGAAATCCTCAGGAAGACCATAGTCCTTTGCCACCACTTCTAAGGCGTTTGAATCGCAATGGCGATTAAAGCGCCTCTCGTCTATCGCATTTGGCACAACGAAAATATTTTTATCGGTTTTAGTATATTTTAATATCTCGTTCCGCGAAAAATTTGAAACGCTAAGAACTATATCGCTTCTGCTTAGTGCTTGATTAAAAATCGTTTTTGCATATATTTTCTGCATAAAATTTAGCGTATCATAAAAGGCCAAATGAAATGCATCATGGATAGTAACTGCTCTAAATTTAGCTCTTATTGGTAGAATTGGAATATTGTAATGCGGAGACCAAAAGATATCGCATTTAGGAATTTTTAAAGGCAGCTCAAGCTGCTCTTTTATAGAATAAATTTTGGATTTACATTCTAAAATTTTAACGCCTTTGCTCCACGCATAATCCTGTATCTCAGCTCTACTACCAAGCAGAATAACCTCAAATTTTTCCACTAAAAAAGGCAGTAGTGATTTGACATATGTACCTATACCAGATGCCTTATGCATACGAAAATCAATTACTAACTTTTTATACTGCATTTATTACTTTCGTTTCGCCTCATCGTTTAAATTTAAAAATATTATAAATGAAATTATATCTAATTTTAAATGATATGTCGTATCTTTTCTCTCCAATCATTATCCTTGGCAAAATTTAAAATTTCAGTCTTGTCGCTTTTACTTAAATCTAGAGATTTTTTTATATATCTTACAAAGTCCTCTTTTGAACTCGCCAATAAAGCAGGACTGTCAAGCTGCTCTAACTCTTGCCATTTAGTTGCTACCGCATGAAGCCCAGCCGCAGAATATTCATATAGTTTTAGAGGGCTTATAGAATGAACCAAATCCATATCCAGTCTAAACGGGATTATACCGACATCTGAAAATTGCAAAAAAGAGGCAATCAAATCATTATCAACCTTGCCGTAAAACGTAATATTTTCTCTAGATCGTATTTGATCAAAATTGTCGGGTTTGAATTTTATAGCTCCAATTACTAAAAAATGCACATCTTTTAGCTCTTCGGCGATATAATCTAATAGACCGAAGTCAAACCAGCTTTCTATAGCGCCCACATAAATAGCAACCGGTTTTGTAATTGTGTAAAAAAAATCCGGTTTATCGTATTCTTTTTGAAATTTATTAAAATCAACTCCGTTTGGCAGATAGAGGCAATTTTTATTAAATTTTTCTATATAGTTTTTAAGGTTTGATGATGTATATATCACTTTATCTGCTTTTTTTATTAGATACTCCTCTGCCTTGATAGCTGCTGCTCCTACACCAAAGCCGCTAAGATTATCGGTAACCCTAACAATCAGCTTCTTATATTTTATGATGTTTATTAAGGGCAGAAATACGAAATTATCTATCACTAAAATATCTACATTTAAGAAATTATAATTTTTAAGCATATTTTTAAAATTCGGTAAGGTAAAAATATACCATATTTTTATAAACCAATAAAATTGGGACGGCAGCTTTTTAAACGGCGGAATAAGTGCAAATGGGGTATATATAAAATAGTTTTCACAAATTTCATGCACGCCTTTTTTTGACTGAGCCAACCTAGTGGCTTCGTTGATCTTATTATGAAAGGGGGAAATGGGCGGCGCGATAAATAAAACCTTGTTTCCCTCCTTAGCCAGTAATTCACTATAATAATTACAACCTACCTTAAATGGAGATCCATAATAAGAATTTCCGCACCATAGTATTTTTTTAGACATTTTTCATCAACTTCCCATACCCATTTGAATATAACTCAAATTTACTATAATAAAATTCCTTGTTTGCCATATCGATAATCTCCAATTTGTCCTCTTTTATCTCAAATTTTCTAATAATTTTTACGCCTTTATATTCTGCAGCGAGACTTATAAAATTTTCTCCAAAATCCGCCACCTCGCATCTGCATTCCGCAAACATTCCAAATAGTCCTATCGCCCCCTCACCCCAACTATTTTGTTCCAAATCGCCTATAATCGGCACATTGTGCGCTTTGACGCTTCTAAATTCATTTCTCCTATCTGGAAGCGGCGTATAAAGATAGGTACCGGGATCTCTTGCTATATCCAGCCCGTCTACCCACAGCTCGTAGCTCAGCTTATCGTTGTGCGTATGTCCGCCGTGACCCCTTTGCCCAAGCGGCGTAGCGCAGACGGCGAGGTAAAATTTGCTAGATTTGAAGATAAAAATTCCGCTGTCCGGATAAAATAGATTTTTGATCTCTTGCGAATTTGAAATTTTAAATTTCATGCTTTTTCGGTGCGGCAGTTCGCCAAATTTCACGCCCGAAGCGACCTGGCTTTTGTATGTTTTATCTCCTATTTGCAGCGTGCGCCCTGCAAGAGCTCTCGTAAAACTCCGCTCAAAGCAGATATCGTTTTTAAATATCTCATCGTCAAAAATCCCGCCCATGCAGCTAATTAGCGTGGAGTGGTTTAAGATATTTTCATCCCAAAACGGCTCGCCCCCGCCCTGGGAGCCGCTTAAATTTAGATATTTTCGCGCGGCTTGTTCATTACTCAAAAACTCGCCGTTTGGGCTAAATTTAAAAAACCTGCCGCTGTCGTTATCGCCGAACTGCGGCACTTCGCCGTTTGGCTTCGTGATGTCTGCGGTAAACCTGCCGATTTTGTACAGTCTGTCCACGAACCACTGCGGCAGCGATATTTGTCCGTTTAAAATTTTAAATTCCTGCTCGTTTGGCGGCATGAGTTTTGGCTTTTTGCGCCAAAGCTTTGCATCATAATTTTTTAGCGATAAAATTTTTTCTCTTTTTAAACCCAGTATCAGAGCCGTCGCATACGCCATTAGCTCGCCGCTTAGGCGGTGGTAACTCGTAGAGCTCTCAAAATTTCCGCCGTCTTCGTAAAATTCCTTTTTCATTTCGCCGATTACTTCTTGCACGGCAAACGCCAGCCACGCGTCTATCTCGCCGCCGCCACCCAAATACGCGCACGCAAACAGCAAGCCCACGATGTCGCTTAGATAGTGATTTGACGTTAGTTGAGGTGAATACTCCAGATTATTTACGATGTGAAGCGCGTGCTCGTAGACGCTATTTGAAAAGGTCTGTTTGAAATTTTGATCTAAAATCCCACTCTCATCCATCTGGCAAAACATATCGTAAGCCGCCAGCATATTAGCGACCCTGATGCCCACGTCCATCGTACAGGTCCAATTTACGCCCATTCGAGGCGGATTATTGTGAATAAAATCTAAAATTTGGTTTTTAAATTCCTTTAAATTTGGCTCTTTTAAGCTCGGATCCACTATCGTAAAAATAGCAAGCTGCGGCAAGTGCTGAAACCTCGCAAGCTCCCACGGCACCTTTATATCGCTGCCGGGCTTATGGGCTATGCGCTGATCTTTGTACCATTTTTTTTCGCTCCAGCGAAAGCCGCTTTTAAAATCCTTTTGCCAATCAATCGGCTCGCAGCCCTTAGGCGCGCTCGTGGGCGCGGTGACATTCATATCGTACTTATAACCCTCAAGCCCGAGCGCCGCGCTATCATAGCTATTTTTTACCCACCCACTACCGAGCAGATCAAATTTATGCTCAATGTACATTTTGGATAGATATTTTGCGACATCCGGATCGATATTTGACAGGTCGAGCTCTTTTATATTTATGTAGCTATTTTTTATGATCGGAATGTTAAAATTTATGTGAGTATTTTTATTTATAAAATCAATGCAGCGATTAATAAAGTTATTTAAAAAAACAGTTATTTTATTAAATAACTTTATTAAAACTATGCGAAACGGAGTAGAATAGAGACGCTTTAAATAATATAACATTATGCTTCCCCTATGCGCGGACAGCTTTTATATTCTTTAATTGCCCTGATAGCTAACCAGCTATAAAAAATTAGAGTTAATAGAAATAGTAAAACTTCCGATAGCAAGTCAAATATTTTAAAGATATAAATTATACTAGGAAAGAATAAAAATAACAAATAATAAAAATACCCTAAAAATAATTTTGGATATATTTTTTTGGAAACTATCATATATACAACGAATCTAAAAAATGAAATAACCACTATACAATATATAAAGAAGTAAAAATCAAAATAATATGCACAAAGCAAAAGAGAAGATACGCTTAACACTCCTACGAATATCTCTAAATAAGAAAAATAATGATTTTTCTCAGAAATCTGGATATTTAATTCAAGAATTCTCGAAATCAATGTGCAATATCCGCTGAATAAAAATACGAATAAGAAGTGTTGATACTCTATATATTTCTCTCCGGCAAATATATATACGACATAATATGAGCCTAAAATAAAAATGCACATCATAAATCCATATCCGTTAAAAATTATATTAAGCATCATCTTGTAGATTCCAATAAAATTCTTTTCCTTATAAAATTTAAGGACTCTCTGAGAAAAAACTATATAAAGCGGATCAAACATAATATAAATAGTTGATGCGATTTTTTGATAAACCGAAAAAATTCCATTAAATTCTCTATTTAAAAAAACTTTATCAATGATAAATTGTGGGCTTAATGATGATAGGTATGACCCGACAATACCGGGCGCAATTTTTATGGAAAATAAAAAGGAATTTTTTATGATGTGATAATTTACGCTAAATAGCCAACCTTTAATAAAAAAGCTAAAATAACTAACCAGGGAGACAATTGTACTAGAAAACAACATAGCATATATTATATTGATCGCACTACCCCCTATATCGTAATTTTTTATAATAAAATAAAATATAATTGTTAAGAGTATCTTACTAATTATAATTACTCCATATTGCATATCCTTTTCTTCCAACCTTTTTTGATACTGTATAAGATATATCAGGCTATCAGAAAATGACAAAATAGACAAAGCAATAAAAATTTTCCAACTCAATAAATTAAAATAATTTATAATACACAATAACAATATACCCATAATTACATGAGAAAGAAATGTAACATTAACGATGCCGCAAAATAATTTATATCTGGATTCTTCTGTAGAATATTCGTAGTAATATCTTGCGTATCCGGATTTAAATTCTAGCGATAGTAGAAAAGATAAAAATACATATATAGTCATGTACAGTCCATATTCACCCATATCATTCATGCTTAAAGTGTGAGCAATATATGAAAAAAATAGTACCGATAAAATTTTTTCAATCATTAAGAAAATAGCATATAAAGATATTGTCTTAATAAATTTTTTAAGCATTCTCTACTTTCTTAAAAACGTAGAAATACCCCAAGGAATTATTTTTATATTTGTTTTTAAATACCTTTAATCTACCTATTAAATCTAAAAGTCTAAAAATTACGTTTATCGGTAAGTAAAATATAGGACCCAAAATGGGTTCTATCCTGAGACTACTTAGTGTATTTCGTATAATTGATATAAAACAAAAGCCTACGTTTGCAAAGTCTCCGCCATACGTATCATATCTTATAAGTTCCAAATTTACTTCTTTTGCTAGCTTAATCATGGCATTTGGAGCAAATCTAAAAAAATCAAAGGGGGGATTATGTATGCTTGCATTTTGCGCCTCAAGAGCGAAATAATACCCACCATCTTTAAGCACTCTTGAAATTTCATAAAAAGTCTTCTTAATATAAAAAGAATCATCTAAAACAAAAACTGTCATAATTGCATCAAAACTAGAATTATCACAAGGGATATTTTCAGAGCTACCTATTATATCCGGATTTGCATATTCGCATTCACACACATCAAGACCTACGTAATCGGATTTTTTTAGTAATTTCTTATATGGTTTTTTTCCGCAACCTATATCTAAAATTTTATACTTAGAATCAAAAAAAGAATCTATTGTTGCTATATATTTTACAACGTCTTTTAATAAAAATCTATATCCGGTAATCAAAGAAAAATGTCTATCGAAATACATCCTTGCGCTCCTTATATATTCCTTCAACCAAATCATTAAAAAACCATCTATTATTTTTCATAAAGCCTTCATAAATTTCTTTAGTTTGTATGTTTTCTAGGTATCTATGCTCCGAGATAAATGTTAGAAACATTTTCCAGTCACCTTTATATTTTATTTCGAACGCTCCATCGCCCATATCTAAAATATAGGTATTATTATAGCTCTCGTAATAATTAGCACATTCGCTAAAAGTAGCATACCAAACATCTTTATTTCTTAGATATCCAAAAAGAAAATCTAAAGAATTTATGTCATCATAAACATTTGGTGTTTGCCTCTTTCCATCTGGTCTAGCATTCATAAAATGCTCCGCTATACTAATCACATATCTACTTTTCATCATTTTTTCTATCTTTACGATATTTAGCAAGTGCTTAATTTTACTTTTTATTGCATTTCCTCCATATATAAAAGCATCGCCGCTTATATTTGACGGCATTTCTATAATTTTATCATCGCCATACTTCAAAGAAATATTATTGGTAAAAGGCTTAAAGTCAAAGGACCACCAACGAAATTTTAAGTCAATTAGTCCTCCAACCAAATCTTCTCTAAAACTATAGCATGGAGTTCTTCCTCCTAAAATTTGGTAGCCAAATGTTTTTTTGAAAAGATCTAAATCATTTTTTATAATATTAAAATACTCACCCGGAGAATACTGCTCAAATTCTCTACACCATTTTCTATCCATCAATGTAGCATTGGAATATCCATGATTATGTCCATGGTATGCTATCTCATCAGATCTATCTAGAATGGTTTGCAATAATCTTAAAAAGCCATCATTTTTATATATAGTATCGGTTTTGGCGCCATCAAGATATGCCGAGCTAGGTCCCATAACTAAAAAATATGTAACTCTAATTTCTGGGTATTTTTTTAATAGATAATTCATAAAATAATCATATATGCCATTATTATTTAGCCCAAGATAGCCGCAATCGCACTGTTCTCTTAGGAAACGCGAATGGCATATTGAATTTGTAATATCATCTATCCCCAATATGATAGGACAAATTTTATCTAGAAACCATTTTGCTTTATCAATCATGATATTTATCCATCCTTAATATAATAAAATTAATATTTTAAATAAGTAACTATTAATCAATAACCAAGTCCTTATAAAATTTACATTGCATCCAAAACCCTTTTTGTTTTATCGCACAGATCATCTAAATTTCTATTTTTAAACAAAATTGTTCCCTCTGGCCTATCACATACATCGCTTGCTATCGCAGGACATCCAAAATATAAGGCTTCTGCAATACTAACACCATACCCATCGGCATTCGTAGGTCTTATCATTAGACTAGCCTTTTTAAATATAGGCCAAAGCTCTTTTTGCCCCGTCAGAAAATAAAAATTTTCCTCTAAATTTAACTCTTTTATACGCAGACGCATTTTATCTATATACTCGGTATTAACCTTTTCGTTTGCTAGCGCAAAAATAAACCCTAAATTTGGATAGACATTTTTTAGCTTGGCCGTGAGTTCTATACACATATCAAGTCCGTATAAGTCGGTATTTTTATAAAAAACCAAACTAGACGCATTCGCTACCAATAACTTATCTTTTTTTGATATAAAATCGAAAATTTCTTGCGGATAGGTTTTTAATATGCTTTCTTCATCACACAATATAGGTGGTAAAAAAGCATTTTTTACTATGATTTTATCATTTTGTAGCCCTAAATCAAGTAAGAATTTTACAAGATGAGGACCTACTACCTGTATATATTCTGATTTAAAAATGGCATTTTTTAATAAAAATTTCATTATAAAATTACTATTTTTATAACTATTTTGCAAACCTTCTCCATGAGAAACTATAATATATTTATTTCCTCTAAATATTTTTGAAAAAAGCAATGCAATTCTTTTTACCATTGATGGAGAGTGATAAATAAAAGTTTTATCGCTATTTAAAAAAATTAATTTAATAAAATCGATCCTATTAATATTATTTTCGTTAACAAAGCCTATAGAGCTATCATTATTGGACCTTGATAATCTATATAGATAAACGGATATTCCTCCAAGTGGAGGCGGCATAGGTCCTATATGCAAAATATTGCTATTCATAATTTTTTATCCTATTCTCTATCCATCTAAACTTACCATTTGATGCAAAATCAATCCGGTCTACATGCCTTATATTTATATCTATACTTTGCCCATATATTTTCTTTAAATCCACGACAAGCGTATCTACCTCTTCTTTAAAACGTTTATCTAACAATATATTTTGATCTTTTACCTCAAGAACTAAATCAAATAATTTTAACTCATATTGAATAATTTTAGCAGCATTAATATAAAATAAATGCTTAAACGGAAATGTGACGACTGCGGGCGGAATCAAATCTCCATTTTCATTATAAGTATAATCCTCCTGTCTTCCGATTATATCCTTAATAACTGGATATAGAGCATCGTTTGAGCTACTTAAAACACCTTCAGCTACATCCGACATTTGGTATCTTATAATTGGCATAACCTCATTTATAAAACCTGTTGCAATAATTTTATTTTCATAGTCTGTTTCAAATATACCATATGTCGGTATAAAATGATATAATCTATCGTTATTCCATGCACCTAATGCCACTTTTTCAGACTGGCCATAATGCGAAATTTTCTGACAATGAAAAACTTCATCTATAATACTCATTTGCCAATCGTATAGCACCTCTGATGCTAGCATTATTCCTTTTGGCTGATAGTGTATTTCTGATTCTTTTAATAATTTTGCAAATTTAACTATCGCCGATGGATACCCATGAATAAAATTATATCCTGTTTTTAAAATACGTTTTATAAGAATATCTATATTATGAATATCCATTTTTATAATATTAATTCTTAAAACTCTTTCGTCTGGCAGAAAAATAAAATCTTTATTGCCATCTACAAAACCTCTAAATTCAATTCTGCCATCGCCAGGAACGTAACCAATTCTCTTCCATTGATAGAAAATAGATGCTAATTCTCGTAGTCTAGTTTTGTTATCCTCATATATTTCCAATGTTTTTCCAGTTGTTCCACTCGTATAAGCCTTTTTTAAATGCGCTATAGAAACGTCACTACGCACCATATCTTTAGAGTTATTTCTTATTTCGTCTTTTGTTAATATCGGTATTTTCTTTAAATCAGAGATTTCATTTAACATGGAAGGATGAAAGCCGGCAGAATCATATTTTTCTTTATAGAATGTTGTTTTATAGTATGCGATACCAACAATATGCTTTAATGATTCAAACTGATATTTTTCGATATATTTGATATTTTCTGTTTCGTTATTCAAAAGCAGGTTATAGAAATCGTAAAATTCTCTATTTAACTTTCTAATCCTATATGGTATAATGGCATAAAGCCTTCTTGCAAATGCCTCTAAAATATAGTTTGATTTAATAATTTTTTTTATACTGTCAATCATATCAAAAACGAAATCTCCGTCGTCTGCACCATATCCCAAAGCTCTATCGGCCAGCCTTTTTTGCTTCCTTTTAGAGCCCCAAATAGCGCCTCAAGCTCTTCGAGCTGCCCCTTTTGGCTTACGCTCGTTGAAATTTCTTTCAAGCCCACTCCATATCCTTTTAGGCTTTTGTAATCGTCCAAAACGATGCTCTTGCCGTCGAAGTGAACCTCCATAAACTCCTTGCTTAGCTCCTTGCTACCGTTTGCAAAATACTCGATATTTGCCACCGAACCGTCTTTGTATTTTAAGACGATGGATTTGTTATCCTCGGCGCTATATTTTTCATTACTCG
This sequence comes from uncultured Campylobacter sp., assembly GCF_938045775.1. Taxonomy (GTDB): domain Bacteria; phylum Campylobacterota; class Campylobacteria; order Campylobacterales; family Campylobacteraceae; genus Campylobacter_B. The sequence goes on along the minus strand of NZ_CALIBH010000179.1, from coordinate 14,478 downwards.
GCGTGATCGCCTGTGAAAATATACTCTCTATCTCGCTGCCCGTTAGCGCCGTCATCAGATCTATTATGTGGCACGCTTCGCCCACCATTCTGCCGCCGTTTTCGTGCACCCAGTGATCCATCGGTATGTAACCTGCGTTCATTCTATATCTAATTATCATAGGATTTATTCTAGCGCTCGTATGCTTTTTTATCTCCTGCGCATAGGCGCTAAATCGCCTGTTAAATCCTACGAATAAAAGGGGCTTGTCGCCTCCCTCAGCGTAAAATTTCTTTATCTTTTCCAGCTCATCTTTATTTGTCGCAAGCGGCTTTTCTACAAATACGTTTTTGCCCGCTTCAAGCGCCTTTAAAGTAAGCTCCGCATGGCTATCGTGCCTTGTGGAGATGATCACCAGATCAACGTTTTTGTCATTTAAAATATCGTCTAAATTTGAAGTAGCGTAGTTCGCTCCGTATTGCTGCGCCACCGCCTTTGCCTTATGTCCGCTTCGGTTCATGATCGCATAAATTTTATACTTGTCCGTAAGCTTTGAGATATTAGGCAGGTGCATCCCTGTGGCAAATCCACCGACGCCTACGAACGCGACATTTATCACGTCCCTGTTTACTGGCGCGGAGCTTATGATGATTTTTTTATCGTGATTTAGATAGCTATCAAGCTCGGCTAAATTTGCCTCGCCGTAGTCGAGCAAAACCATAAGCGGCTTATTCTGCGAAGTCTGTAGCGACTCAAACGCCTCCGTTACCTGCTCGATAGGATATTTTGCGTCTATGAGTTTATCCAGCTTTATCAAATTTTCATTTACCAGCCTTAGATACTCGCTCATATTTCGATTTTCAGTCCATCTGACGTAGCTAAACGGATAATCAAGCCCCCCCTCTTCGTAGCTCTTGTCGTAGCGACCGGGACCATAAGAGGTGGAGATGAGAAAATCGAGCTCCTTTTTATACATATCCTCTCTATTGATCTGCATGCCGGCAACGCCTACGAGCACCACTCTGCCCTTTTTCTTGCACATCTGAAAGCTTTGCGATAGCGGCTCGCTACTGCTCGTAGCGGCGGTAAATAGCACTCCATCGGCGCCGTATCCGCCGCTCCAAGACGAAACGACGTCTAGCAAATTTTCCTTTGAAGGATTGATAGTTAGCTCGGCGCCGTATTCTTTAGCTATCTGCAAGCGCCTATCGTCAAAATCGCTGACCGCAACCCTTACGCCTGAAATTTTAAGCATCTGCACCGCAAGAAGCCCTAAAATCCCAGCTCCCACGACTACGCAGGTCTCGCCCAGCCTTAGATCGATCCGCCTAACGCCTTGCATCGCTATGCCGCCGAGCGTCACGGTGCAAGCCCGCTCAAAGTCCATATCCTGCGGCATTTTCATAACTAAATTTTTAGGCACGTCTACGTATTCTGCGTGATTCGCAAGCCCTGCACCGGCTGCGGCGACGCGCTCACCGATCTCAAAATTTGAAACGCCCTCTCCGACCGCTATGACGACGCCGCTAAGCGAATAGCCGGTCGGATTTCCGCTATCAAGCTTGCCCTTTACCTTCGCATAGACGCTGGCTATGCCGTCGGATTTCACCATATTGATGACTTTTTTTACGTTCTCCGGCTGCTCCAAAGCCCTTCTGATCAGACTCTTACCGCTATTTGATACGCCGCTTATCTCGGTGCCCGCCGATATGCAGCTATTTACTACTTTTATAAGAACGCATCCCTTTGAAACGCTCGGAGCCGGTATCTGCTCCGCTAAAACCTTACCTTTTTTAACTATTGCTTGTATCATTTTACGACCTTTATTTGTTTTAATTTCAATGCCGGCTTTTCTATAAAATTCCAAGAAACGCAAGCTACCGTGAGCGTCGCGGCCACCACTATGAGATATAGCCATAAAGAGCCGCCAAAGCCCAGACTAATTAAAATTTGAACTATCAGCATATGATAAAGATATGTACTATAAGAGAGATCGGTGCTTCTAGCTATCTTTAAATTTGTGTAGGAAAAAGCCATGCTAAAGATCACTAGCGCCAAAAGGAAAATTTGAAATACAGTAGAAATTTCCAAGCCTCTCTTATAATCTCCAAGCCCTCTTCCAAACTCTATAGCCGCAAAACAAAATATCAAATAGAGCGCAATATAATATAAGCCGTAGCCTACGAGATATTTTTTTATATCCAGCCAATAAAGCCTCATGACCATGCCGATGATAAATATCCACAAAAACGGCAAGCATATCAGCTCAAGAAGCTTATTTAAATTTGAAGCGGAGTAAAAATTTTCATCGGCGATTGCTGGAATTATCATTGATGTAAAAAATAGGAAAACTAACAATAAATTTCTTATTATCACCTTTCTAATACACAAAATAAATGGAAGGACGATATAAAACGATAATTCGACGCTAAGTGTCCATAAAACGCCGCTCGGATAAGAGCTAAAAAAGCCGTCATAATTATATAAAGCACCGTTTTTTATACCAATTATAAAGCCCGCTATGCCTGAAGCGGCGGTAATGACATAGAGCACGAAGTATTCCACGTATTTTAATACCGAGATATCATTAAAATTTTTGCCCACGTACATAGCTAACTCAAGTACTAAAATATTTACAAATAGAGCCGGATATATCCTAAGCGCTCTTTTTATAAAATATTCTTTTAAATTGCCGCTATTTAAGTAACTATCGGTAATTAAAAATCCCGAAACCAGGAAAAATAATGGAACGCCGGGAAATAGCCTAAGAAACTTATCCACGTGCCCCCCCCCATAAAAGCGGTATTTTTAGCCATTCCGTCGAGTGCATATATACCACTTGTAAAGCAAAAAGTAATCTAAAAAAATTTAGGTGGTTATCTCTATCTATTACTTTTTGAAAACTCATTTACAAATTCCGCAAAAATCCAAAACTTCTTTTTCTATTTTCAGCCCTTTAAATTCCTTATGTCCTACCAAAAATACGATAATATCCGAAATTTCGATAGCCTTTTTATAATCCACTATCTCAAAATCTTTATGAGCCTTGATATTAGGCTCTACAGCAACCACATCGACGCCGTCTGCGATCAGGCGCTTGGTTATATTTAGTGCAGGCGACTCTCGCAAATCGTCGATGTCGGGCTTAAAAGCAAGCCCCATGCACGCGACTTTAGGCTTTCTGCCGTTTTGCAGCTCAAATTTCAAAGCGGCGTTTTTGATCTTTTCTATACACCACTCAGCTTTGTGATCATTGACCTCTCTTGCGGATTTGATCAACCTCGCTTCGTAGCCGCCCGCATGCACTATAAACCATGGATCGACCGCTATGCAGTGCCCACCTACGCCGCAGCCCGGGCTTAAAATATTAACTCGCGGATGGCGATTTGCTAGCGAGATAAGCTCCCAGACGTTAATGCCGAATTTATCGCACAAAATGCTAAGCTCGTTTGCAAAGGCTATGTTTACGTCGCGGAAAGAATTCTCTGTAAGCTTTGACATCTCTGCAGTTTTCGAGTCAGTCTGTAAAACTTCGCCTTCTACGAATTCTGCGTAAAATTCCGCTATTTTTTTAGTAGCAATTTTTGTAGTTCCGCCCACGATCCTATCATTTTGGGTGAGTTCTTTTAAAATTTTACCGGGCAAAACTCTCTCAGGGCAATGAGCGATATAAATTTTAGAAATATCAACACCGCCATTTTTTAAAATTTCACCTATCTTTTCGGTAGTACCTACCGGCGAAGTGGATTCTAAAACGACCATATTATCGTCTTTTACATATGGTATTATAGATTTTGCCGCACTTATGACATAATCGATATTTGGCACGTATCCGTCTCGAAACGGCGTCGGAACAGCTATGATAAAAACGTCTGCGAAATCAGGCTTAACGTCTGCTTTTAAATTTCCGCTCTGCACTGCTTTTTTAACAAATACGTCAAGTTCTGGCTCGACGATATGAATTTTACCCTCATTGATCGTATCTACGACGCTCTGCACTACATCAACGCCGTGGATTTTATAGCCCCTATTTGCCAAAAGCGCCGCCGTCGGTAGTCCTATATACCCAAGACCTAATATGCAAACTTTTTTCACAATATTCCTTTTAAAAATTCCAGTATTTTTTTACAAGCTTTACCGTCACCATATGGGCTTACACTTTTACTCATTTTATCATATTCGTCTTTTAAATTTAATAATCTTTGCACCTCTTTTATTATATTTTCGCGCTTGGTGCCGATAAGCTTAACGCATCCTGCTCTTATCCCTTCAGGTCTTTCGGTAGTTTCTCTGATAACTAAAACGGGCTTGCAAAGGCTCGGTGCCTCCTCCTGGATGCCGCCACTATCTGTTACTATCATATATGACTTGCTCATAAGATAGACGAAACTATCATACTCTAGCGGATCAATTAAAAATATATTCGAAATGCCCGATAAAATTTCTCCCACAGGCTTTCTTACATTTGGATTTAGATGCACGGGGTAAACGATGTCGATATTTTCATTTTTTAGCGCTATTTCACGTAAGGCCTCACAAATATTAACAAAGCCTTCTCCGAAATTCTCTCGTCTGTGTCCTGTAACGAGAATAAATTTTCTATCACTAAGCTTATATTTGGAATTTATAAAGGATAAAATTTTATTTTTTAGCAGCTCGTTGTTTTCGATTTTATCTATCGTCCACAAAAGCGCGTCTATAACGGTGTTACCACTAACGATTATATTTTTTGAATCTTTGCCTTCTTTTAATAGATTGTCTCTAGCATCGATGGTCGGCGCAAAGTGATATTTGGCTATCAAGCCGGTGATCTGCCTATTTATCTCCTCTGGAAACGGCGAATAGATATCGTGCGTCCTAAGACCCGCTTCGACGTGCGCCACATCGATCTTTTGATAAAATGCGGCTAGCGATACCGCGCTTGTCGTAGTCGTATCGCCGTGGACAAATACGATGTCCGGTTTGTAGCGCTCGAATATCCCGCGCATGCCGAGCAGCACCCCCGACGTGACGTCGTATAGATCCTGAGCCTGCTTCATTAAATTTAGATCAAAATCAGGCTTGATCTCAAAAAATTCAAGCACCTGATCTAGCATCTGTCTGTGCTGCGCCGTGACGCAAACCTTCACTTCAAATTCCGCGTACTTTTGAAATTCCTTTATCAACAAAGCCATCTTAATGGCTTCCGGGCGCGTCCCAAATACTATTAAAATTTTTCTTTTCGTCATAATATTTTCCTAATGTATAATCTAACTTTATTAGATTTACCCAAGATACACTATTTTCTGTGGTATTACATCTAAAAATCTTATAAATTTTGTGCGCAATCCACAAATTAACTATTTATTTTACCGCTAGAATTATAACTTATCCCCCTTAAGTATTTATAAAATCTAAATCATATCACCTCTATTATCGCTATGTGTCAGACCTTTTATCAAAAAATATTTGCAATATATAATTTTATACAAGTCTTTATAGTATCTAGCCAAACATGTGATATATACAATCTATATACGATATGCGTACGCCACTGCTATAAATCAAGATTACACTTTTTACTACTGCTTCGCTGAATTTTATTATATTATGAGATAATTTGTTTAAATTTTACCAATTCCTTGCTACCCATATAAATATCACTAATTCAAAAGACTATAGTTTATTGTTTTTTCTTGATATTTGGTGCTGTTATTACTATACTGTGAGCTTTACGAATCTATACATGGTTATATAATTTGCAAATAAATTTTTTATTTCAATATCTATCTTCTATATTTATATTAGCTCACCTATATTAATCGCCATAATTAAGCAAATCGGTTGCAGTAGAATTATTTTATATAGCTTAATTATTGTATAAACCGTGAAAATCATAAGATAAGAGGATGACTAAAATAAGTAAATTCGTAGTATTTAAATATCTACTAGCAAAAGGTAAATTCTTACGTATAATCATAATCTATTATTTATTTTATAGATATTTATAGTATTAAAATTCGCCGCATTAATCGGTTCAACCCCAAGTTGAGGAAAAACTTCCATTATATGAGCTGCATTGCCACTCAAGGTTACTATATCGGAATTTCTAATTACATCATTAATATCTTGTAAGGCGGCTCCATCTCTAGTGATTCGCATAAGATTCAAATTTTCCCCCTGGAGCCATATATAAAATTTTTCATAACTTTGACCGAAAAATTTACTGTTTTGAATTATTACATCTATTTGAATATTTAAATTTTTATATGCATTATTAAACATCAAACTATTGGGTACTACAAATGATTTTATAAATTTATATCTACTTTGTTTTACCCATTCATTCATAGAGTTATAAAAATCTTCTTGAATAAAATCATCTTTTCTCAAAAGTCTTTTGTTTATATCAAACGCCTTCTTGTAATATTGATATAAAACGATATTCTCGGTTGGCCTGTTTGTAAAATCAATATATTCTTGTTTAATCAGTTTTGTTGGAGTTACATCAAACCATTGTGTTACTAAGTGATATGGTGGAATTTTATCATTTAAAAGATACATTATCGGTAAGTTAAAAAAGTAAAAATCTTTGTCAGATACTGTATTTTTAGGTACATAATCATGAATATAGTCAAAAATATAAGATAATTTCTGATTCATATAAATATTTTTTAAAGGAATATATGAGGTCTCGGATTTAGCCTCGAATACACTACCTTGATAATTTTCAAGCCAATTATATGGTATTAAAAATTTTACGTATATTATGAAAGATACCATTACAAGCATCCAATAGATCAGTAAAATCCTAGCTATTTTGCGCAAATTTTGATTTAATAAAAAGCTGAATGCCAACCCTGCACACAAAAGAATGCTATTCATATTTAAGGCGATAGTAGTGAAAGTATTACTATAAACTATAGCAGCAACACAAAAAGTAATGAAAATGTAAATTTTTGATCCAAAAATACTACTATTTTTATAGAACATAGCAGCAAACATGATATACAAAATCACAGCTATGGAAAAGCTAATATAAGAGATATATTTAATAATATATAATATAACAGTATTATGAAATAAAACAATATAAGTAAGCGCAGTCAGTCCAATAGCTACGATAGTAAATCGAAATAAGATAGTTGTTCTTGCTGCAATTTGTCCTACCAATACATCATATAGATATACAATATTTTTTCCAAAATATGCAAGAATTAATATTATAAAAAATTCCGATACGCTTATTGTTAATATCCGACTAAGCTCTGGTTCAAAAATAAATCTAGTCGCTACAGTCCATAGACTTCCTTTTGAGTCATTATCGGTTATAGATGCGGGATCAAAAGGCATTATAAAATTTACGGATACAAAGAATATAACGGTAAAGAGCAGTAAAAATCCTATTCTTTTAAAATAATCTTTTACGCTACTGGATATAAAAGCATAAGATACAAAAAGACTAGCAAAAAGAACTAATCCCACATTTTGCTTTATGAAAAAAAGTAGGACTAGAAATAAGATTCCAAGTATTTGATATATGGTACCTTTTTTAGAATTTTCATTTTTTATGGATTTTACTAGAAATAGTAGGGTAAAAATTCTATGATGAAGACGTAAGTATGATAATCCTTCGGTATATATGTCTCCATACTAAACCATAAAAAGCTAGCAAAAGTGGCTCCTATAGCACTAGCCGGTTTTGAAAAAAACTCTCTCAAAACCAAATACAATAAAATTACCTGTATCATTGCGGCCACTACACCGATGCAGGCAAAAGCAAAGAAATTTATTCCAAATATTTTTTGATAAAAGGCATTTATATAGACAAATAACGGAGTCCACGCTAGATAAAAATCTTTATTGATCACTTCTCCTCTATTTACTAAATAAGCATAGGTTTCCCACCAGCCTTCTTGGAGTGAGAAGTAATGGTTAAAGATGAAGAGATGTAGTATTAATGTTATGCTCAAGCACAGTATTAATACAAATTTATCTATAACAGAGCTATTCACTACGGTCCCCTTGTTTTTCATATACATTAATAGTATTAAAAAAAGTCGCTTCAGTCGGAGCCACTCCTAGAGTTGGAAATACCCTGCACAGATCAACAATACTACCGTCCATTTGTAATACATCACCATTTTGCAAACGGTCATCTTCTTGCTTTGTCTCATTTTGGTCAGTAGCTATTTTTTTATCACGCCTAATAGCAACCAATGTTATACCGTTTTCCTTTAACCACTCCGTAAATTGTAATCTATCCATACCGAAAAATTTTTCATTTTGCAAAATAATGAGCATATTTTTAAGAATATGGTTTTTTTCTTCTTCAGCAGGTACATTATCGTATGGAACTACAAACGACTTTATAAATTTATATCTTCCTTCCCGTACCCATTGATTCATAGTTTCATGAAAATCAAGTTGTTTAAAAGAGCTTTTAACTTGAAAATTTCGATGCACAGTAAAGAAAAATGTCTGATATTGATACATAACAACGTTCTGCGCAGGAGATTTAATAAATTCATCATATTCCCTAGATATGGCCTTAGATGACGATACGTCTAGCCAATGAGTTACTAAATAATACGGTGGAATTTTATTATTCAATAAGTACATTATGGGAAAATTAAAAAAGTAAAAATCTTTTTGATTTTTAGATTTAACAGCTACATACTTATCGAAATAATCAAAGATTTCCGATATCCTCTCATCCATATAAATACCATCTAACTGAGCGTATGAACTTTTAGAATTGGCGCTAAAGATATCTACCTGAGTATTGAAATTCCAATAATACGGCATTCTTATAGTTGCTAAAAACATAAAAAATATTATTATTAAATGTATATATATAGTAATGTATTTTATTTGTCTTAATCTACTTATATTTATAATAAATGCGCTGGCAAAAGCTATACATATCATATTACCACTCGCCGTAAAAGCATCAGCCAAAGTACCCGAATAAGATATGGCGGCCATGGCTACAATCATAAAGGCATATATCTTTGATGAATTGCCAATTACATCGTTCCTCTTGAAACATATATACAGCAAAAATAGAATAATACCTATTGAAAGAGATATAAAATTCTTTATTTCTATCCCGCTACCGCTCATCTTAATAAACATACAATATATTAAAATTATATGTAATATTACAAGCATTAATATACGAAATTCTCTTGTAGTTTTGGCTATAGCTTTTTCATATAAATTAGTATAAATTTCCGCTATTTTTGATCTTATAACATATAAGATGAGTACAACTATCGATACAATAAGTGAGTTTTTTAGTATCGTTTGATTTAAAGGATATGTGATAAATCTAGTAGCCATAGCGAAAAAGCTGCCTTTGGAATCATTTTCTGTTATAGAAGATAAATTAAAAGGAATGACAAAATTCATAATAGTAAAAAATATAGCAGAGGTAATGAGTAAAAAACCGATTCTTTTTATATAATCTTTAAAACTTGTAGCAACAAAAGCATATGCGACAAACAAACTAGCAAAAAGAACCAAACCCACATTTTGTTTAATGAAAAACAATAAAATACAAAACAAAATTCCAATTATATGATAAATTCTACCCATATTAGAATTGTAATTTTTGATATATTTTATAAAAAATAGCAATGTCAAAAATTCTGTAATATATACGTATGTATGATAATCTTTGGCGATATAGGTGCCGCTATTTATATTTAAAAATGTCGCAAAAAGTGCAGCCACGGCGCTGCTTGTTTTAGAAAAAAATTCTCTTAAAACCAAATACAATAAAATTACCTGTATCATTGCGGCTACCACACCAATGCAGGCAAAAGCAAAGAAATTTATCCCGAATATCTTTTGATAAAAAGCATTTATATAGACAAATAATGGAGTCCATGCCAAATAAAAATCTTTATTTATCACCTCTCCTCTATTTACTAAATAAGCATAGGTTTCCCACCATCCTTCTTGGAGTGAGAAGTAATGGTTAAATATCAGCAAATGTAACGCAAGCGTTATACAAAAACAAAAAGCAACCATTAAATTTTCTAAAATTTTAGTATTAAACATATCTACCTCAAATCATTTAAAATTATTTTCGCGCTCTCGTCGAAAATTTTACCTTTCAAATGTGCTTTACAAAATTCCACGATGAGCCCATGAAATAATGCATACGCGCCATTTTCGTTCTCCAGCTTTCCTGCTTTTGCCGCCGCATCGCAGGGAGAGTTGGCGGAATTTACAAACTCATAGATCCGCTCAAATTCCAGCTCGCCGAGCCACGCGCTAAGCTCGTCGTAGCTTTCAAACTCATAGCCCAAAGCGCCCAGCAGGCGCGCCGAATAGCTGTCCGCGACCATCACCGCACGCTCGCACGCATAGCACAAGATCGCATCGCAGCTCTCCGCGCCGATCCCCTTGCGCGCTAGCAGCCACTCGCGGCTAACGCCCGCTTTGAAGCTCTCAAAATCCCCAAAATCCGCGATTATCGCTTTGCAAAGCAAGCTTAGGCGCCTAGCTTTTTGATTATAAAATCCGCTTACTTTGATGATCTCCGCAAGCTCCGCTTCGTCTAGCCCGGCGATGCTTTCTAAGCTCAAAAGCTCCTTGCTACGCAGGTTTTGCAGTGCCGCATCGGCATTGCGCCACGCCGTATTTTGGATCAAAATCGCCCCTACGACCACCTCAAAGCTTCCAAACGCGGGCCACCAGCGAAAATCCTTGATTTTCACGACGCGAAAAAGCGCGATAAAAAGCTCGGTCGCGCTCATCTCGTACCTCCGAAATTTCTAGCATCGTTTCTAAAATTTCGCGCGGCGACGGCGATTTTTTGCGCGCACTCTAGCACTGCGATAAAATTTACGCTAAATTTAAATTCGCGCGCCGTATTCATCTGCCGCCACCTTTTAAATTTGCAAAAAAATCCTCGCCAAAGCTCAAGAAAAACTGCTTTGCCGCGCGGCCGCTTCGGCTTGCGCGAAGCATCGCAAACTCCCTCGCCTTTGCGTACAGCTCATCTAAATTTGCAGCAAAGCTCAAGCGAAATTCCGCCGCGCTTATACTTTGCGCAGCCGCAAAATAGGCATCTACGATCCCTAAATACTCCCGCATGCTCCCGCCGTAAAAGCTTAGCTGTAGCCCAAAGCGTTCACTCAGGCTGATTCGTTCGTTCGCCGCGTCGCTTAGGTGCAGCTCGCCGCGGCTTATCTGCGCGGCGTCGTTATCGCTCGCGCATTCGCCTACGATGTGGCGGCGGTTGGACGTCGCACACATCAGCACGTTGTGCGGCGCGCGCTCTAGTGAGCCTTCGAGTAGCGGCTTTAGGTGCTTGTAGCCGCTCTCGCCGAGTTCGAAGCTCAAATCGTCGCAAAAGATGATAAATTTAAAGTTCATTTCGCGGATCGCGTCGATTATCTCCACGAGATAGCCCAGATCATCCCTGCCGATCTCGATGATCTTAAGGCCTTGCGAGATAAATTTAGAAAAAACCGCTTTTGCAAGGCTTGATTTGCCGCAGCCGCTCTCGCCCCACAAAAGCGCGTGGTTGGCGCTGCAGCCGCGCAGGAAGGCGTCCGTGTTTTTTATAAGAGCCGATTTTTGACTCTCTAGCCCCACAAGCGCGTCAAGATCGGTAAAATCGATGTCGCGGATGATCTTTAGCGCCTTTTTATTCGCGCGAAAGACGACGACCTGTACCGCGCGCCAATCAATCGCGCTAAAATCGCTGAAATAAATTTGCTCGCCGGCACCGCTCTGCGCGTTTTTTAGGACGGCTTGCGACGCTAAATTTAAACCGCTCGCCGCGTTTAAATTTAACTCTTCGCTCCCGCTTTTGCTCGCGCTTTTTTTGATATTTTCATCGCAGGTTCGCATTTTTTAGCTCCCTTCGCAGATAGATCAAAATTTCATTTATCACGTCGTCATCGTCGCGCGTCTGTGCCTTTAATCGCACCTTATCGCCGTTTGCAAGGGTGATTAAGATATTTTCGTCCATGCTCGAAATCACGCGCAAGCCAAGCTTCGTAGCCAAAACCTTAATCATCATCACGTCGATGAATTGCTTGGTGTAGATATCCGCGCGCCCGAAGCGATCCTCGATCTCGCCAAAAATTTCAAGCACTTCGCTCGCCTCGGCGCACTTACTAAGCCGCCTATAAAGATCCAGGCGCAGGCGATCCTCTCTGATAAATTCCGAGTTCAAAAAGGCGTTTACCGAAATTTTAAGCTCCACGCTTGCAGCGGCACTTTTTCTGCTTAGCAGCTTGCCGACCTCCTCTTCTAGCATCTTTAGATAAAGCGAGTAGCCGATCGCTTCGATATGCCCGCTCTGCGCCTCTCCGAGCAGATTTCCGCCGCCTCGAATTTCAAGATCGTGATACGCTAACACCGAGCCGCTGCCCAAAAATGAGTTGCTCTCAAGCGCTACGAGACGTTTTAGCGCATCCTGCGTAAGAGCGGTTTTATCCTCGATCAACAAGTAGCAAAAGCCCTGTTTATTGCTGCGCCCGACGCGACCGCGCAGCTGATGCAGATCGGCGATACCGAATTTATCAGCGTTTTCGACGATGATCGTATTTACGCGCGGCATGTGGATGCCGCTTTCTACGATGCTAGTACAAAGCAGCAGATCGTATCCGCCCGCTACAAATTTTAAAATTTCATCCTCCGTCGTCTTGGCGTCGATCTTGGAGTGCAAAATTAGAATTTTAAGGCTCGGCAAAATTTCAAGCAGCTTCTTTTTGGCGCTTTGCATCGTCGCGATGTGGTTGTGGACGTAAAAAATCTGCCCGCCGCGTCGCAGCTCTCGCGAGATCGCCTCTTTTATGATCTTTTCGTCCCACTGCTTGACGAAGGTGCGCACATCCAGGCGGTCCTGCGGCGGACTAAGCAGCGTGGAGTAGCTTTTAATCGAGCTTAACGCCATATTCAGGCTGCGCGGTATCGGAGTGGCAGACATACTAAGCAGGTGTGAGGCGGCGCTTTTCTCTTTGAGCCGCTCCTTTTGCTTAACGCCGAATTTGTGCTCCTCATCGATGATTATGAGCCCTAAATTTGCGGGGTTTAAATTTAAAAGCGAGTGCGTGCCGACCACGACGATCGCCTCGCCGCTTTGCAAGCGCTTTAAAATTTCACTCTTTTGCCTCGCGCTACTGAAGCGATCGAGCTTGAAAACGGGAATTTCAAACTCCCTAAAGCGCTCGCTAAGCGTGGCGTAATGCTGCGAGCTAAGTAGCGTCGTAGGCACAAAAAACAGCACCGAATGCCCACTTCGGATGCAGGCAAAGATCGCATTCATCGCAACCTCAGTCTTTCCAAAACCCACGTCGCCGCTAAGTAGGCGGTCCATTACCTTGCCGCTTTGCAGATCCGCCAAAATCGCGCTTACCGCCTTTTGCTGATCGCTCGTGTAACTAAATCCGCTCGCGCTTAAAAATTTCGCATAGTCCGCACTTTCGTTTTTGATGACGAGCCCCCGCACCAGCTCGCGCTTGGCCGCCAGCGCGATGATCTTTGAAGCGATCGTAAAGAGCTTTTCGCGCACTCGCTCTTTGATTTTTGAAAAGCTCGCCCTGCCCAGATGATCCAAGCTCACCGCGCCGCCGCTTGCGACGTAGCGATCGATCTTATTTAGATACTCTACCGGCAGCAGCAGTTTGTCACCGCCCTCGTAGAGCAGGGATACAAACTCCTTGCTGCGCCCCATCACCTCGATAAGCTCAAGCCCGTTAAATTTAGCGATACCGTGATCTTCGTGCACGACAAAATCGCCCACGTTTAGCTCATCCAGAGCTAGGCTCGATCTTCGCACGCGCTTTTTAGGCGCCGCTTTGTTTAGCGAAAGGATGATCCGCTCGGCGCTTATTAAATTTACGACGAAATCCTCGCGTAAAATTTCGATATTGCTAAATCCGCTAAGATCAAACGGCGCGAGCAGTGCGTCGTTTCGCGCGATCAGCGTGATAGCCTCGCTGCGGTGGAATTCAAAAAATTCCTGCGACGGCGTCACGGCGAGGTCTTTAAATTTACGCGCCGCGGGCAATACCTCGATCGCGTCTAAAAAATCCAAATTGCGCTCGGAAAAAATTTCATCCTTTTTGATCTCGTGCAGCAAGACGCAATCAAACGCCTCTGTGTAATCTACGAAGCCCTCGATGAACCAAAACCCAAGCGAGCCCAGATCGCGGGCTAACGCGTCGCTGTCCGCGCGCGATATCTTTTCGCTCACGCTCTCAAACTCGTCCTCGCTTAAATTTGCCAAAAACGGCGCTATCTCGGCTTGCGCAAGCTCATCTTTTTCGCTTTTTTGCGTAGCGACGTCAAAGCGCCTGATGCTCTCGACCGTCTCGCCGTCGAGTAGAATTCTAACCGCGCTTTCGCTCCCTACCGAAAAAATATCGATAATCTCGCCACGGAAGCTAACCTCGCCCATGCTTTCGACGATGTCGCGCACGTCGTATCCCAGGCGCAAAATTTCCTCTTTCAGCTCGCTTAAGTTTAACTCGCTTCCAAATTTTATATTTA
>NZ_CALIBH010000178.1 GCF_938045775.1 uncultured Campylobacter sp. | reverse complement strand
ATTTTATAATAAAAAAGTAGGTTCTCTTTTTAAATTCGTCGCTTTGATCGTGCCCTCCAATATCTGCACAGAGCAATACCCAATCGCGCATCAGCCTCCTGCTTTGAAATTTTTTACAAGCGCCTATCGATATGTGACTCTCAAAAACAGCTCGACCGGCTTTGACCGAGAGGGTATTTAATCTCTAAAATTATAGAGCTTCATCGGCTCTATCGATGCAAATTTCAGCGCATCCATCGGCGCTGACGACCTCAATCCGTATTTGAATGCAAAATTGTAAGCATCGCTTAAAATCCACATTTACAAAACTTGCGTGGCGCTGCATATAAAAGCACGGGCTACATCGCGCCCAATAAATACGCCGCGAGGAGCAAATCGGAAAATTTAAAAAAAGCGGCCGCAATTAAGCTCTTTCGCGCTCTTTTACTTCAAAGAAATCAAACCACAGATCAAGTCTAGCGGTAGCGCGCCGCAAAGCGCAACGGCGAAATTTAATGCTGCGTATTTTAGCTTATAAACAAAAATGCCGGAGCGTTAAATTTAGCGCTCGCGGCGGTAAATTTAAATTTAGCTCTGCGCCCGCCGCGAGGTAGAATTTTAGCTTTATAATTTACTTCGAAAGACTTTGTAGCCACCTTTTAGCCGCATCCGCAGCCGCTATCAAACCGCCGCACATCATTATCAGATCCTTTATCACCAGCCTGCCCGCGCCAGAGAGATACGGGAAGCCGTGGTTCGGGCTCTCCGTTATGCCGAGGGCGGGATTGCCCAAATTCGGCACCCAGGTTTCGGGCGTCGTTATCAAAAACGATAGCGTAACGATAGCCATACCGAAGGTCAAAAGTCCGCCTACGACGCCAATTTTTGGGAACCATATGCCAAGCAGCATCAAGATGCCGATCGAGCAAATCGTCGCGCCGATAATGTAAGAAGCCGTGTAGGTGCCGTTTGATTTATGCCATTTGATATTATCCGGCACGACCAAGCCTTCGGGGTTTTTGTGCAGATTATACTCTGCGACCATTTTGCCCTTGCCGTTGTCGACTATGTCTTTATTTTTCATCAGATAGCTGAAAAACGGGCTGTTCGTGACGAAGGGCACGATGCCGTCCGCCTCATACTGCACGACTTTTAGGCCGCCTATCCAGATCATGACGACGAAAATTGCAAACCTTATGCAATTTACAAATATGCTTTGCGAATTGGACAGGCAATTAAGCACCTTATATAGGGGGGAATTTTGATCCATCTGTGTTTCCTTTGCGGTAAAATTGATGCGATAGTTTATCAAAAGAGGGTTAAATAAGTCAATAGTTTTTATAAAATAATACTAATATTGTTTTAAAAAATTTTATCAAGTGAATATAATTTAAGATCTATTTGTAGATCTTTCAGTCTCCGGATCGATTGATTTGGCGAGTTTTATAAAATTTTGATCAAATCCTGCTTTAAAATTTTAAAAATTCTTAATGAGCGGACAAATAAAGATC
>NZ_CALIBH010000177.1 GCF_938045775.1 uncultured Campylobacter sp. | reverse complement strand
GCGACAAAAAGGACGCGGCGGAATTTTTATCGCGCTTTGCGGAGCTTAGCGGCGGCGTGTATCTGCCGTGCGAGGCGCAGGTGCGGGAGTTTGTGAAGTTTTACTACTCGCGCTACGAAGCGATCGGCAACGAAACGGATCCTAGCAATGAACGAGCAAAGTGGCTTTAAAATTTCAGCTCCGAACCGCGCCTTAAAATAATGAAAAGTGGGCGGGGTTACGTCAAATTTCAAAACCCTATGCCGTAAAATTCTAAATTGAGCGATAGAATTTAGCATCTGGAAATTCTAAAATTCTATTCGCAAACTATGTGCGCTGAGCTCTTTCGGGATTTTAGAATTCCACGGAATTTTAAGGGGAAAGCATGAGATATTTTAAAAATTTACTCTCTGATTTGCGAAGCGGCAAGCTCGCGCTACATCCGATTTTGCTCGCGGCTACGTTTTGCATAGTAAAATTTTTGTGGCCTAGGTTAATAGGCAATGTAGGCGAAAGTGATGCACTCGGCAGCTTCATATTTATGGACTTCATTCAATGTGCGTGTTTCATAGCGTTGGGCGCGCATCTTGTCTATGTCTCGGGGCGCGGCGGAAAAAACAGCCAAAGTAGTAGCTGCGAAAACAGCGACTATGAAGGCGTGATACAACCCCGTGGGCTGCGCTATTTAGCCGTGCTGCGCGCTATCTTATGCGCTCTGTGTATTATCGCGTGCGTAGTAGGCTATCTTGGCGCGGATATAGACCATCAAAAATTAGGCGTTTTGAATTGGTTTTTTTCGACCGCGCTAGCAAGCGCTTTAATCTATTTGATTGCGATCTGGATCGTTACGACCGGCTCCGAAGTACTAATTTGGGGCCTTATTTTCGTGATAAGCTATGTGGCTGCTTACTATGCAGTTTGGATAGGTTTTTTTACCATTCCTGGAGAGTATGGCGGGTTTGCATTTTGGAAAGGGCTGGAGATAATATTTCCGCTAATTTGGGCATTTTATTTCAAGCGCGCCTACAAAAAGCGCCTAGCAGAGGAGATGCGCGAGGCGTAACGACGAGCTGAACGCAGAAATTTAGCCAAAATTTTACACTACTAGCCACAAATAAAATTCCGTAAAATTTTATTGGAGACACAATAAGACATTATTTTACTAAATAGACGAACGTAAAAACTGCGTGCTTTTCCAATATAAATTTAACGCGAGCTGAAAGCTCGCCCCTTGAGCGTGCCAAGGGTTAGGGGATTTTAAGGGGAAAGGGGAGCGCCTCGCAAGTAGCGCCCCTTCCCCCTTAAGAGAAAAAGCCACCACCACCTAAATTCTAGAGACAGAATTTTACATATCGAAATTCTAGAATTTTAAATTTATATCGAGAATTTTACGAGCCTTAAATTTAAAAGCAAAGCTCTAAATTTCAACGTCCATATCTACGGGCTCGATCTGTAGCCCGCGCAGATCTGCGAGATGCTGCACCGCGGCGTCTGTCTCGGCGTTTTTTGGA
>NZ_CALIBH010000176.1 GCF_938045775.1 uncultured Campylobacter sp. | reverse complement strand
TTTTAAAATTTGCTCGCGCTTTTTGAAATTTCGTTTTAAAATTTTACTAGCGCGACGGAATTTTACAGAGTGAAATTCCGCGAGGCGGATTAGAATTTCGCCCAGTAGAATTCCGCATCGCTGCGGAATTCAAAATTTAAAAGCAAATTTAAAATTTGCGGGAGCTACTCCTCTATTTTTTTACCTGCGAACCGCACGAGAGCCCACGTAACGGCAAGCCCCATCGGCAGTGCGATCCAGACGCTAAGCCCTAGCGCTACGGGCAGATAGCCCGCCACCACGGCGACCGCGCCGACGGATAGAGCGTAAGGCATCTGCGTCTTTACGTGCTCGATATGATCGCAGCCCGCGCCCATCGACGAAAGGATCGTGGTGTCCGAAATCGGCGAGCAGTGATCGCCGAAAATGGCGCCCGTAAGCACGCCAGAGATATTTACGATCATATAGGCGTGAAGCGCATCACCCGAAAGCCCGTAGTGAAGTCCCACGGCGTTTGCCAAAGGTATGGCAAGCGGCATTAGGATTCCCATCGTGCCGTAACTCGTGCCCGTCGAAAAGCTAATGAACGAGCCCAGCACGAAAATCGCTACCGGAAGCAAAAATTTCGGCGTGTTTTGGCTCAGCATATCGACTAGATAGCGCGACGTGCCGAGCTCCTTGATGACAGAGCTGAGCGACCATGCAAGCAGCAAGATCACGATCGTGACGATCATTGTCTTCCACCCCTTTATCCACGTAGAGATCGCCTCTCTGACGTTAAAAATTTTACGGTAAACGCTCATAAATATAGACACGACCGTAGCAAGAAGCGCCGCTTGAAAAAGCGCGACCGACGAGTTTGCGTTGCCGAAGGTCGCCTGAAGCGTCATAAAGCTTAGCGGAGCGGCTTTTGCGGCCGCGAGGGCATCGCCCTCAAGCTTGCTTAGCCCGCTGAAATAAAAACTTGCAAACGCACCGCAGATTAGCACTATAAGCGGGATGACGGCATTTGAAGCTTGCGGCTTGATCCCCTCTTTGGGCTCTAGCGTTTTATCTTCTAGCTCGGCGATGTTAGAATTTTTGGAGTGGATTTCGCCGCTCGCCGCTCGCCTTTCGGCGGAGAGCATTGGTCCGAAATCTCTACGCATGAACGCTACGTAAAGCACGAAAGCGAGCATGAAAAGATTGTAGAAGCGATACGGCATGGTCTGCACGAAGATCGAGAAAGCGTTTACGTTTTGCACGCCGATCTGATCATATCCCGCTCTTATCAGAGAGACTTCGAGCCCTACCCAGGTAGAAATTAGCGCGATACCCGCAATCGGTGCGGCGGTGGCGTCGATGATAAAGGCGAGCTTTTCGCGGCTGACTCTAAATTTATCGGTGATCGGCCTCATGACGGGGCCTACGATCAGAGCATTTGCGTAGTCGTCAAAAAATACGAAAAGACCCATAATCCACGTTGAAATTTGCGCCGAGATACCGGTTTTGGCGCGCTTGCTAATCCAAAGCGCCACGGCTTTCGTGCCGCCCGTCCTGCTAATCAGAGCGACCACGCCGCCGATACAAAGCACCTGTAAAAGCACGCCCGCGTTGCCTTTGCTAGCCATTGAGCTCACCACGCGCGAGACCAGATCCGTAAAGCTGCCCACAAGCGCGGAGATCGGATTGTTGCCGACGACTGCAAGCATATAGGTGCCGCTAAAAACGCCGATGAAAAGCGATAGGATCACCTCTTTGGTAATAAAGGCAAGCGCGATCGCCACGACGGGCGGCACCAGCGTCCAGATGCCGAAAAGCTCGGCATTATGCTGTCTGGTCGCGTCATCTACCGCAAACGTGGCAACCGATAAAAACATTAGTAATAGAATTTTTTTCATTTTCTCGCCTTAAAATTTAATGCTTTTCGATAAAAAGCCCAGCCCAGCTCTGCTGCGTCGCCATCGCCTCTACGACGTTGATATTTACACGACGGGGCATCGCTAGGCAGCTTAGCACGATCTGCGCGATGTCCTCGGGCAGGATCGCATCGACCCCCTCATACACGGCCGCAGCGCGCACTACGTCGCCTTTAAAGCGCACCTCGCTAAACTCACTCTTACAGATTCCCGGCGCGATCTCCGTTACGCGGATGCCGGTGCCGCGCAGGTCGTTGCGAATATTGCGGCTAAACTGCTTGATAAACGCCTTGCTCGCGCCGTAAACGTGGCTACCCGGATAGGGCCACGCGCCCGCAGTCGAGCCGAGATTGAAGATATAGCCGCTTTTGCGCGCGATCATCAGCGGCAGCACCGCCTTGGTCGAATACAGCACGCCTTTGATATTCGTATCGACCATCGTCTCCAAATCCTCAACGGGCGTCTGCGCGATCCCCTCAAGCCCGAGCGCAAGGCCTGCGTTATTTACGAGCACCTCGACGTCTTTGAAATTTGCAGGCAGCGCGCTTACGGCGTCAAACACCGCAGCTTTATCGCGAATATCCGCGGCGATAATATGCGTATTGCCGAGCTCGCCGGCTAGCTTTTGTAGCCGATCTTTGCGACGCCCAAGCGCAATAATCTTATAGCCCTGCGCGCTAAGCGCCCTGGCGATCGCCTCACCAAAGCCGCTCGTAGCGCCCGTGATGAATGCCGTATTTTTCATATAATCCCCTTTGCGTAAAATTTTAAATTTAGCGCAATGATAACGCAAAACGGATTTAGAATTTATGAATTTGATCTTGCGGCGCGGGCGCGGATGAAATAATGCGAAGACATTGAGCGTGCTTCTAGCGCGCACGAGCTCGTAATCAGCAGCGGATTTGGCGAGCGCACGGCTAAATTTAAAATTTTGCGCCGTTTGTTTTTCGCGGTTTGCTATAATCACTTAAATTTAGGGGAAGGCAAATGAGCAAATTTATACGATTTATCCTTGCTAGTATCTGTGTTTGCGCCACTTATGCGGGTCTTAAATATGCTTTTATGCTCTTTATCACGTGGCTCATGTTTAGTGGGGTATATTTTGACGGGCCGGGTGCACTGCTCGGCATACCGCTCACGTTTCTAAGCTCGTCGGTTATATTTGATTATTATTGTATTGCGCTGGGCTCTCATCTGCTCTTTTTATCGCTACTTAAAGGGCGCGACGTGAAAACGCGGTGGATTTTACCTTTATTTTTTCTCATAACGCTCGCGTTTTGTAGCTTTTGCGTCTTAATCGGGCACGAAGATTATCAGCGCATAAACGCGCTTTTTGCACTCTTGCTTATCTCTCCTTTTACGCTCATCGCATATGCCATCGTTACGACCGTAATCCTTGCCAAAAATAAAATTTCGGATTATTATCCGGTCTTAATCGCGATAATTTTTGTGCCCATTCATGCCGCCAGCATAGGGATATGGGGATTAGAACGGATATATTTTGGAGTGTTTCTAAACGCGACGATACTGGGGATTTTTTATTTCACGGCGAAAATCGGGCGCGTAAATTTGATCGCACACAGACCTACACCCGACAAAATGCAAAATTCTAAAGACCGCGTTATCAAAACGATACAAAGCAGCGCGGCATTTTTAAACGACGATATTTTAAAGAAGCGCTAAATTTTATCCTTTTTAGGAATTCTAAATAACGCTTTCGTCTTCGTCGCGCATTACAAGCTTATATTCTTCCCGATAGATCTGAGCTTTACCGACAAAACCTTCAAAAACTGCGCCGTTTTGCCTCTTGACACATTGACGTCGCTATTTGATCAAATTTATATCCAGCGCAATCTCGTCGTTTTTAATCACGCCGATACCCTTGTTTAGCACGTTTTGCGCGATCTGTTCATCTTCTGCTAGCGAGTGCATCGCGAAGATGCCACACTGAAATTTATTCAGCTGAGTTTCCTTTTGAGAGCCTACGCCCAAAATATCTTTCATACTCGCGCTCCACGCCGCTACGATGTTAATATTTAGTTTCAATAGCGACTAGCTCCAATAAAATTTTATCTGTCACGCACAAAGTTTTTTGCGTTTTTCGATCTAAAATTTGAGTTGCAAGAATTCCATTTGTCGTTTACGGATACTCAGAATAAATATTGTAGCTATTTTATACGTGCAGAGTAAGATAAAATTTGTAGTTCTCAGGCGTGGCAAAATCAGCACGCCCCGTTTTACAGATGGCAAAATAAAGCGCGCCAGAATCGACCCTAACTTGAAATTTTATTTAAAAAGTAAATCGGACTTTAGCTTGGAATAAACCTGCTCGCCTTTTAACTCACGGACGATTTGCAGTGCGAATTCCATCGCAGTAGCAGGGCCTTTCGAAGTCATTATATTTTGATCTTTTACGACATTCGCCGAATTCGTATAGCCTGGGTGAGCGATCTGATTTTCAAAACCCGGATAACAAGTGTAAGAGCTTTTTAGCACACCTGCGGTGGCTAGTGCCCACGGAGCAGCACATATTGCGCCGATCTTGGCATTGTTTGCGTCGAAGTCGCGCAGTATCTGCCCCAGCTTCTCGCTTTTGGCCAAATTCTCCGCGCCGGGCAAGCCGCCTGGCAAAACGATCATATCAAATTCCGAAACTTTTATATCGTCTAAAATTTCATCGGCGATCATCTCTACGCCGTGCGCACCGCAGACGCATTTTTTATCCAGCCCTACAGATACCGCATTGATCTCTGCGCGGCGCAAAATATCGATCAAACTTACCGCCTCGATCTCTTCAAAACCGTTTGCCAAAACGATCGCTACTTTCATCTACGCTCCTTTATTTTAGGTATGAGCCCTGCTCGCTCGGGGCGGTCGAAATTTCAGTATTCGTGCTCCTACTAGACGGGCTATCGTATAGAAATGAATCATCACCCTTTAGATAGGCGATGATGTAGCCTAGTTCCGTAGCGCCTGTTTTAGCGGCGATCGGCTGCATAATATTTTTCATCTTGCCGCCATAGCTTAGATCTGTGGTGTATTGCGACATAGCTATCGAGATCTCTTTGGCGTCCATATCTTTGAGTTTACGCGATACTCCATAAGCTTTTTTTTGGCCATTCTCGCCGTGGCATGAAGCGCACTTCTCAGCAAAGATAGCTCCACCTCTTTCTTTTAAAAAATTTATATTTCGATTTACCTTGCCGCTATGGGTTTTACTGCCTGTGACCGGAGTGTTTTTGTAGATATTTACGGTTACATTTTCATCTTTAGAATGCTTTTCGATCAGGGATTTTAGCTCTTTGGCAAACTCACCTTTGGCTTCGAATACATACGTGTCATCACTTGCTTTATCCGCGGCATTTAAACTAAAGGCAAAAAAACATGCTAAAAAAGAAATTTTAAAAATTTTCATAGAAAACCTTAATTTAGAATTTAAAAAGGGCGAAGCAAAAGCTTCGCCCTAATTTTACCTGTATAAGGTAAATAATTAGAAGCTGTATTTAGCCTCAAATCTGATGCGATCTTTTTTCTCATCAAGACCTGTGCCATAAGCATCATCAATCTTATAGTGAGAATACCAAGTTTTGAAGCTTAGCTTTTCATTATATTTATAAGAAATTCTACCTACTACCTCATATGCATTATCACCATCTGCTTTACCATCTAGGTAATCGGCACCGATTCTGATACCAGTATCAGGGATAGTATAGCCTGCTACTACATACCAGTAGTGATTTTCGCCAGTAAAGTTTCTATAGTCTAACAACTCTTCACCTGGGCTAATGAAAGAGCCTTGATCTTCAAAAGATACAAAAGAAACTTTATCTTTATCATCAGGTTCAAATTTTAAATAACCTGCAGCTAAATCAACGCCAAAGAAACCAGCATTAGCCTCTGCTGCCCAGAAGTCTGCATCACTAGCGCCCGCATCTTTATAATCGCCGTCGAAATCAGAGAATGCGTACTGACCTTTTACGCCGAGATTAAAATCATCAGAGATATCAAAGTTTAGAGCTAACTCTGCGGCGAAAAGCTGTGCTACGTCCTCTAGAGCATTATACCATAGCTGGAAAGATACTGGATCATATGAGCCCATAAATCCTATACCATATAGATTATGATCAGTAGTTAGTTTATTATCTACCGCTGCGCCCCATTTAAGGCTTGAAATATCGCTATCGTTCTCTAAAGAATCCATCCAGAAGCCAGTAATTGTCAAGCCCTCGATATCGGTGCTAGTAATCTTAACACCGTCTCCATACATATCATCGGTAAAGAACGAACCTATACCTTGGCGACCGACTGCGATTGTAGTGCCACCAACAGTGTATCCTAAGTAAGCCTTAGCGATATCAAAATCGGAACCTTTGTCACTTGGATTTTGTTTGCCATGATATTGGCTATTTGAAGAGGAATGCGATTCGCCATTATCTCTATCTAAGAACCTAACGCCCACTACACCAAAGAAGTTATCGTCGATTTTTGCTTTGAAATCTACTTCGGACTTAAATTCCCATTGGCTAGAATTATTTCTATGGTTCTCGTCATCTGTCTTTTTATCGTGAGTGTATCGCATACGAGCGTATCCGTTTAGATCCACGTCTTTGATAGCTTCCTCTAATGGAACAGCGCTTGCACTCATCGCAAGAGCACCTGCAGCGACTGCTGCCGCTAAACTAAGTTTAACTAGTTTCATTTTGAACTCCTTTAAAAGTTTGTAAGCGCAATAGTAGCACAAAATGACAAATTATATGCTTAAAATAGGCTGAAAAATACTAAAATTTTACCGAATTGTTACCGAGTATTTACCGAAAATCCAAATTTAACGGGCATAAAAAAAGCGAGACCCACACAGGCCTCGCCGATTATTGAAAGGAGTTCTAATTTCGATGTGGGGATTATATCAGGCTGCGGTAAACAGACGGCAACACCTCTTTCATGCGGGAGAAATTTCATAAAAATTTACGATACAAAATTTTATGAATGAAATTTCAAGACACAAAATTTGCAAAGCGTAGGTTTTAAAAATCTACGCGACATCTTATCAGTAGAGAATACAGGCACCGAGAATACACAGTACGCGAAAAACTGCGAGAAAGAAAATTTATAAGAATTTCGCAATCAAAATTCTAGCGCCAGCTGTATTTCTATAATATAGAATTTTGCGGACAAAATGGCACTATGCAGCAAGGAATTTAAGCGCGAAAGCAAGTGGATATGAAATGGTAACCGAGCCATAGAAGCAAGATACGCAGCACAGAATTTTGTGAAATATAAAATTCCACAACTTATAAAATATAAAATTTATGCAGGCAATCGCATAAAGAATCAGCGGACTTTAAAGCGCAAGCAAATCGCGCCAGCCCGCCATGATTAAGAACAGAAACTATTGCCTTCATAAGAGTAGGGAGCAAACACAAAAACGTTTCACAAAGTAAAAGCAGGCTCGCTTACCTTAAAGGGTGCAGCAGCTAAAAATCGCATAGAACTAAAAGCTGATATTTTCGCTCTCTGGTACAGCAATAGCGTCGTTTTTATGCATTTGTTTGGTCTCGATTTTTCCGATGTCATAAGCGCGCGGAACAACGGAACCTGCCTTGCGCGAGATGATTCGCATATCGGTGATAGCGCCTGAAGCGGTACTTATATAGGCAGTATCTCCCGCAGCCGCATAATATCTGCTTGCGCGAGCGGTGTAGAGCTCGCCGTTGGATAGATCTTTGAACGTATAGACGTAAGCTGTGGAGCTTTGGCGAGTGTAGTTTACGATCTCGGATTTGAGCGAGCGTAAGTTGCCTGCAGGCGTCGGAGCGGTGCTTACGGCGCAGCCTACGAAGCCAAGAGCCAAAAGTGCGGAAAATATGAAATTTTTCATTCAGTATCCTTCATTTGTAAAATTTGAACTTTTAGAGTAGTAGGTTTGGGCTTAAAGTTTGCTTTTTTGAGAGGCATCGGAGTGGAATTTAAACGATGATGGATGCGCTTGCGTCGCTGGCATTTGTTTTTGAGGAGCGTCGAAGTGGAATTTAAACAGATCTCTCTTAGCGTTAGGCGAAGCGAGAGCGCGCTTTTAGCGATTTTTCTATATATGCGGGGCAGAATTTAGCAGCAATCGTAAGCAAGACTTGGCAATCGCATCTAAATTAAAAACAGAGCTCTAGTTTTTTACCCGGCCAGCTTGCATCAGCACTCTTTGCGGCGCTGACCGCGATATTTGCAAAAATCGGGCTTGAAGGCATTAACTCTCACTTCGCAACTTTTATCCACACGATCATCATTGCCCTATGTCTCGCCGTGTTCCTACGCTACGCTAAAGCCTGGCAGCCGCTATCGAGCCTGAACCCTCGCAACTGGGTATTTTTGATACTAAGTGGGCTGGCGACGGGTGCATCGTGGCTAGCGTATTTCAAAGCCCTACAAATCGGCAAAGCCTATCAAGTAGCACCGATCGATAAACTAAGCGTAGTACTCGTTGTAATCATCGCTGTGATCTTTTTAGGCGAGCGCCCGAGTCTTCGCGAAT
>NZ_CALIBH010000175.1 GCF_938045775.1 uncultured Campylobacter sp. | reverse complement strand
CGATGTTTTCGGTTTTTAAAATCTGCTCTAGGTGCGCTACGACGGTGCTTTTAGCGATCGGTTTAAAGCGAAAGTGCTGCGTGCGCGATAGCACGGTGACTGGAAGCTTGAGCGGATCGGTCGTCGCAAGGATAAATTTTACGTAGCTAGGCGGCTCCTCAAGCGTCTTTAAAAGCGCGTTGGAGGCCTCTTTGGTGAGCATATGCACCTCGTCGATAATGAAAATTTTAAAGCGTGCGCTCGCGGGATGATACTTCGTCTGCTCGATGAGCTCGCGGATATCGTCGATCTTGCGGTGGCTGGCGGCGTCCATCTCGATGATGTCGATGTGGCGCCCCTCGTTTGCCATTACGCAGTTATCGCAGATCTCGCACGGCTTGCCGGTAGGGCCTTTATCGCATAAAAGCGCTTTGGCAAAAATCCTAGCCGTCGAGGTTTTGCCGCTGCCGCGAAGTCCGCTGAAAAGATATGCGTGGCTCAGTCTGCCGGAATCCAGCGCGTGCGCGAGGCTTTTGGCGACGGCGTCTTGACCGATGAGCTGCTCGAAGCTTTTGGGTCTGTATTTTAAAGCTAGTGCTTGCAAAATTTCTCCTTTGATCTTGCAATGATACAAAAAAATCTATAAATTTTAAATTTAGTGCTACAATGCGCCCAAATTTCAGAAAAAGGATAAAAATGAAAAAATTTTTAATCGGCGTATTTGCGCTATTTCTTGTCGCCTGCTCGCAAACCAGCAGCGTCATCAGCCTAAATCCGTATCTTTCTAAGGCCGATCAGACCGTAAGCGGCAAGTCGGTAAATATCAACGCGATCAACGACCAGCGCGAAAATCAGATGGTAATCGCCGTTATAAACGACAACGACGGCAAACTCGTCGATGAAGTGCTTTTAAAAAATAATCTCTCGGCGTGGTTCGATAAGGCTTTGCGCGCGGAGCTTGAGGCTCGCGGCGTAAGGATCAATCCTGCAAGCCCGAATATCGTAACCGTAAATATCAGAAGCATCTCGGCAGCGATCAACGGCTACTCGAAAGAAAATATGAGCGCAAGAGGCGAGATCGTGATCTCTATCGTGCAGGGCAACAAAACTACGACCAAGCGCGTTTCGCAGGATCAGAGCCAATTTACCGCGCTTCGCACGGCTAGATCGCTTAATCCTTTCGTGCAAAGCCTGCTTGGCGACATCGTCAAAAAATCCGCCGATCAAATCATCTCTACGCTTTAGATGCGCTGCATAAATTGCGGCGCGTTTAGCCTGCGCACGATCTGCGCCGCCTGCGCCGCAAATTTAGCCGAATGCCGCCTAAGTATGCGGCAGGTGGAGGGCTTTAGCGTGTTTTATTACTACGGCTACTCCGAAATTCGAGAGCTTATACTTTCTAAACATCACGAATACGGCGCTGCGGTGCTTGCGCGCATAGCCTCTTTAAGCTTGGCAAAATTTCCGCGCGATCTGCAACGCGAAATTTCTGCAAATCCGCGAAACTACGAAGCGTTTAAAACGGATGGAATTTTTAAATTTAACGCCGTGCCGCTGGATGATGACGCTCGTAGCGGATATTCGCACACGGCGATCTTAGCTCGCGCGCTAAAAAGCGAACTGATTGAGCCGAAATTTCACTGCCTGCGCGCGCAAAATCGCGTCAAATACAGCGGGCAGAGTTTGGAATTTCGCCTAAAACACAAGCGAAATTTTAAAATTTTAACCCCGCCGCAATTCCCCGTGATCCTAGTAGACGACATCATCACCTCGGGTCTTAGCATGCTGCAAGCGCGCGAGAGTTTGATCGATGGCGGCTTTATGCCCGTGTGCGGCTTGGTTTTAGCTAATGCAAAAGAATAATTCGCTATAATCACGCTTCAAAATTTAAAAGGATATTTATGCAATCAAATATGTTTGAAAATCAGGAGATCATCGATATCGACGTCGAAGAATCGATCAAGACGAGCTATCTTGATTACTCGATGAGCGTTATCATCGGTCGTGCGCTGCCGGATGCCAGGGACGGCCTAAAGCCGGTGCATAGGCGAATTTTATATGCGATGAACGATCTTGGCGTGGGCTCTCGCCAGCCATACAAAAAATCCGCCCGTATCGTAGGCGACGTCATCGGTAAATACCATCCGCACGGCGATACCGCCGTTTACGACGCGCTCGTGCGAATGGCGCAGAGCTTTTCGATGAGAATTCCTTCCGTGGACGGACAGGGAAACTTCGGATCGATCGACGGCGACGGCGCGGCGGCGATGAGGTATACCGAAGCGCGTATGACGCCGCTAGCCGAGGAGCTACTAAAAGATCTGGATAAAGAGACAGTCGATTTCGTGCCGAACTACGACGAGAGCCTGAACGAACCCGACGTCCTGCCTGCGCGCGTGCCGAATTTGCTGCTTAACGGCTCAAGCGGAATCGCCGTTGGAATGGCGACGAATATCCCGCCGCACAGCCTAGATGAGCTCGTAGGCGGTCTTTTGATACTGCTTGAGAATAAAAACGCAAGCCTAGAGGAGATTATGGGCGAGATCAAAGGTCCCGATTTTCCAACCGGCGGCATAATCTACGGCAAAAAAGGAATCATCGAGGCGTATAAAACGGGCAGAGGGCGCGTTAAAATTCGCGCTAAAACCCATATTGAAAAAAAAGCTAGTAAAGACGTCATCGTAATCGACGAGCTGCCGTATCAGACCAATAAAGCGCGCTTGATCGAGCAGATCGCAGATCTCGTAAAAGAAAAGCAGATCGAGGGCATCTCCGAGGTGCGCGACGAGAGCGATCGTGACGGAATTCGCGTAGTAATCGAGCTTAAGCGCGACGCGATGAGCGAGATCGTGCTGAATAATCTATTTAAGCAAACCACGATGGAGGCGACCTTCGGCGTGATAATGCTCGCAATCGACGGCAAGGAGCCGAAGATTTTCACGCTGATAGAGCTTTTGAAGCTGTTTTTGAACCACAGAAAAACCGTCATCATCCGCCGCACGATTTTTGAGCTTCAAAAAGCCCGCGCTAGAGCGCACATCTTGGAGGGCTTAAAGATTGCGCTAGATAATATCGACGAAGTGATCGATGTGATTAGAAACTCCGCCGACACCAACGTCGCGCGCGAAAATTTAATGAGCAGATTCGGTCTTAGCGAGGCGCAATCGGGCGCGATTTTAGATATGAGGCTAAGTCGCCTAACGGGGCTTGAGCGCGAAAAGATCGAGGAGGAGCTAAAAGAAATTTTAGCCGAGATAAAGCGGCTTGACGCGATCCTAAAGAGCGAGGAGCTGATTGAGGGGATCATCAAAGATGAGCTTTTGGAGATCAAGGATAAATTCAGATGCCCGCGAATTACCGAAATCGTCGATGACTACGAAGATATCGACATCGAAGATCTTATCGCGAATGAAAATATGGTCGTTACGATCACTCACCGCGGCTACATCAAGCGCGTGCCTAGCAAGACTTACGAGAAGCAAAAGCGCGGCGGAAAGGGGCGCGTGGCGGTCACGACGTACGATGACGACTTCATCGAGAGCTTTTTTACGTCCAACACCCATGATACGCTTATGTTTATCACCGACCGCGGGCAGCTTTACTGGCTTAAGGTCTATAAAATTCCGGAGGGCTCGCGCACCGCAAAGGGCAAGGCGGTCGTAAATTTAATCCAACTCGGCGCGGACGAAAAGATCATGGCGATCATCCCTACGACCGATTTTGATCCGAGCAAGTCGCTCGTATTTTTCACTCGCAACGGCATCGTAAAACGCACGAATTTAAGCGAGTTTAAAAATATCCGCTCGCTCGGCATCCGCGCTATCAGCCTAGATGTGGACGATACGCTAGTAACCGCCCTCATCGCTCCAAACAGCGCCGAGGAGATGCAAAACTACAAAGAAGGCGCTCTAAGCGGCGACGATCTGGACGGCGGCGAGGCTGAAGAAATTCTAGAGCAAACTGAGCAGGATATTTTAGAGGGAAGCGAGAATGAAATTTCAGATGAAATGTCGCAAGACGAGGGCGCGCAAGAGGGCGAGCCGCAAAGCGCTAACGAAAATATGCTCTTCATCGCTACGAAAAAGGGAATGTGTCTTAAATTTAATCTAAATAAAATTCGCCAGATGGGGCGCATCGCTCGCGGCGTAAAAGGGATTAAATTTAAAGAAAAAGGCGACGAGGTCATCGGTGCCGCGTTTATTCTAAGCGACATGCAAGAAATTTTAAGCGTGAGCCAAAAGGGTATCGGCAAACGCACCACCGCGAGCGAGTATCGCCTCACAAACCGCGGCGGCAAGGGTGTCATCTGCATGAAGCTTACCAACCGCACGGGCGAGCTCATCGGCGTCGTGATGGTTGATGAGGAGATGGATCTCATGGCGCTAACCACCAGCGGCAAGATGATCCGCGTCGATATGCAAAGCATCCGCAAAGCGGGCCGCAACACCAGCGGCGTCATCGTCGTAAATGTCGAGGGCGACGACGTAGTGAGTATCGCGACCTGCCCGAAAGCCGAGGAGGGCGACGAGGGCGAAGCAGACGAGCTTGCGCAGGATGAAAATTTACTAAATTCAAATTTGGATAGCAAAGATTCGCAGAGCGACGGCCCTAGCGATGAAATTTTAAAAGGAGGAGAGGATGAATAGTTACAATATCGCCATCGTAGGCGCTACCGGCGCCGTAGGCGAGGAGATTTTGCGCGTCTTAGACGAGATGAACTTTCCCGTAAAGGACATACTGCCGCTTGCAAGCGCAAAGAGCGCGGGCGAGAAGGTGGAATTCCGCGGCAAAGAATACGTCGTGAAGGAGCTTACCGACAGCACCTTCGACGAAAACGAGATCGACATCGCGTTTTTTAGCGCGGGCGGCTCCATTTCGGCGCACTATGTGCCATTTGCTGCGGCAAGCGGCGCGGTGGTGATCGACAACACGAGCCACTTTCGCATGCAAGAAAATGTCCCGCTCGTCGTGCCTGAGTGTAATCCTCAGGATATAAAGCTATGGGAAGAGACAGGCATCATCGCTAATCCGAACTGCTCAACTATCCAGATGGTTCAAATTCTTAAGCCACTTGATGACGCGTTTGATATCGAGCGCGTGGACGTAAGCACCTACCAGGCGACAAGCGGCGCAGGTAAAGAGGGTATGAGCGAGCTTGTAGAGCAGTTGCAGCAGTTTTTCGCTTTTAAGCTTGATGAGTGCGAGCCGAAGGTTTTCCCGCATCAGATCGCGATGAATGTCATCCCGCACATCGACGTCTTTTTGGATAATGACTACACCAAAGAAGAGATGAAGATGGTGAACGAAACGCAGAAAATTTTGCATAAAAACTTCGCCGTTTCGGCTACCTGCGTGCGCGTGCCGGTGCTTCGCAGCCACAGCGAGGCGATCACGATAAAATTTAAAAAGGATTTCGAGATTAGCCGCGTGCGCGAAATTTTAAGAAACGCGCCTAGCATCGTGCTTGCAGACGATCCAAACAAAAACGAATATCCGATGCCGCTGCTTTCGAGCGACACGAACGAAACCTACGTCGGCAGGCTCCGCAGGGACAATTTCGACGATAAAATTCTGCATCTTTGGTGCAGCGCCGATCAGATCCGCGTCGGAGCGGCTACGAACGCCGTGCGCATCGCGCTTCGCTGGATCGATATGCAGCAAGACAAGTAGGATAATTTAGCAAGGCTGCCGAGTTTTTGTGCGCGGATACAGTCGCGCGCGTGATTTCGGCGCCGAGGCTGCGCGAATAAATTTGCAAATCAACCTAGTTAAAATTTAATGCCGCGAGCTGAAATTTTGCGCCTTTAACCTGGCGCAAAATTTTAAAGACTCAAACGGGCGCGATCAAAAGAGATAAATTTACACGGTTGCAAACGAGCATAAATCTAAACGGACGCTTCGGCATAGAGCGGCTTTTAAATTTATACATTCGTTTGCGAGCAGCTAATCCCGAATTAAAATTTAAGGAAGAAATGAAAGCTATATTTGAAAAATTTTTACTTTGCAGCAAATTTTTAACCCTCCTGCCAGTGCTTTTTTGCATCGCGGCAGGCGCGGCGATATTTGTGATGGCAAGCTACGAAATCGGCTCGGCGCTCTATAAAATCGTGGAATTTTTCCTAGCTCCGCAGAGCGAGCGAGCGCTTTACGTCGATATTTTAAGCGAGATAATAACGGCGATCGATCTGTATCTGGTCGCTATAGTGCTGCTAATCTTCGTATTTGGAATTTATGAGCTGTTTATCGACGAGTTTGTGGATCTAAATTTACAAGTTTTAAAGATCGCCTCGCTGGATGAGCTGAAGCACAAACTCGGCAGCGTCATCATAATGGTGCTCGTAGTGGATTTTTTCAAACGAATTTTGCACACCGATTTTACTACCCCTTTGGATATGCTTTTGCTCGCAGGGGCTATCTTTGCGGTTTGTTTGGCTTTGTATATTTTGAGTAAATTTAAAGGATAAAAATGGTTTTCATCGACGCATGCTTCGGCAAAGAGACCCCATACACGCCCATTTGGATGATGCGCCAGGCGGGGCGATACCTGCCGCAATACATGGCGGTGCGCGAGAGGGCGGGCGATTTTTTGAGCCTGTGTCGCGACTACCGCGCCGCTAGCGAGGTAACGATCCAGCCCGTGGAGATTTTGGGCGTCGATGCGGCGATACTTTTTAGCGATATTTTGGTCGTGCCGATGCAGATGGGGATGGATCTGCGCTTCGAAGCGGGCGAAGGACCGAAATTTAGCGATCCGATCCGCTCTCAGAGCGATCTGGCGCGCCTTGATCCGCAAAAGGCCGCCGCAGAGCTCGGATACGTTTATGATACGATCTCGCTTACTCGCTCGTGCCTTGCTGCGGATAAAGCGCTCATCGGCTTTTGCGGCGCGCCGTGGACGATCGCTACCTATATGATCGAGGGCGGCGGCAGTAAAAATTACGCCGTTTGCAAAAGGATGCTCTACGAAAATCCGCAGCTTCTGCATGAAATTTTGCGCCTCGTTACGGAGGCGACGAAGCTTTATCTGGCGCGTCAGATCGGCTCGGGCGTCGATGCGGTGCAGATCTTCGACAGCTGGGCAGGCGCGCTGGAGCCGAGCGCATACGAGGAGTTCGGCTGGCGATACATCCTAGAAATCACGGAATTTTTAAAGGCGAAATTCCCGCATATCCCGCTCATCGTCTTTGCCAAGGGCACGGGCGCGCAGATGTCGCGGCTGAGCCGTATCGCGGAGCAGCGAGGCGAGGCAAGCTTTGACGTATGGGGCGTGGATTGGAGCACTCCGATCGAGCTTGCGCGCGAGCGGCTCGGGGGCAAATTTGCGCTTCAGGGCAACCTGGAGCCGATGCGGCTATACGACCGCGGAGCGATAGAATCGGGCGTGCGCGAGATTTTAGCGTCGATGAAGGGTGCTGCGCATATCTTTAATCTAGGCCATGGGATTTTGCCCGACATAAGCGTGCAAAACGCCAAATATCTGGTGGATCTGGTGCACGAGCTAAGCGCGCGCTAAAACCTAATTTTGCGAGAGCTCGCTTGCAGCGCGCCGCTGTGAAATTTCATAGAACCGTAATTTAAAATTTTGCTCGCTTGAGTCGCCTGCTTTGCTTCCGCACGATCTTTTCCGCTGCCCATAAATTTTAAATTTTACACCGCTTTCACGCTGCCAAAACAGCTGCGGAACGCAAAGCTTTAAATTTTAAAATTCTGCGCCGTTTTGCGCGGCGGTATCGCTAAATTTTAAAATTTAGCCTAAATTTGAAATTTTACGTCGCTTTTACGCCGAGCAAGGCTTAAAATTTACGCGCTATGTATGCAGCGGCGTAAAAATACTGCGAGCTTGCAAGCTTAAATTTAGCTTGCGCTTTAAATTTATAGCTCGCGCGCCCTAAATTTAAGGATAAATTCAAAACTCTAAGCTTAAAATTCCGCCGTAGCGGGGTGGAGCGCAGAAGTGAAATTTCGCATAAAAGCGGCGCTAAATTTCGGCACGCGGAAGTTAAATTTCAAGGCATAAATTTGCTACGTAGAATTTTAAAAGCTCGATACAAAGCGTTATTGGCGCGAGACTTGAGATCAGTATAAATTTGCTACGTAAAATTTAAAAGCGGGATTTTCTAGTTAAATTTTTTAAAAGCAAATTTTAGTAAAATTTCACGACGCGGAATTTCAAATTAAAATTTTGCAAATTAAATTCCGCAAAGTAAAGTTTTAAAGCGAAATTCTGCTCGCAAGTAAACCCCACAAATCAAATCATGGAGCAAAAATGAGATATATTTTCGGGCCCGTGACCTCGCGTAGGTTCGGGCGCAGCCTCGGTATCGATCTGAGCCCGCAGCGCAAGCAGTGCAACTTCAACTGCGTCTACTGCGAGCTGGGCGCGGGCAAGCCGGTAAGCGCGATGAGCGAGCCCTGTGAGATCG
>NZ_CALIBH010000174.1 GCF_938045775.1 uncultured Campylobacter sp. | reverse complement strand
CCCAAGGCTATAAAGTCGTAGTCATCGACCTCGCCTTCAAAGTCGCGGAAATTTAGGCTCTCGCAGCCTAGTTGCTCGGCGATCGTGTCGCCCACCTTTTTCGTGTTACCCGTTTGCGAGGTGTAAAGCACGATTTTTTTCATACAAAATCCTTTTTCATAATGTTTGCTATCTCTTCGTTGATGTTGTTGCCCCAAAAAACTCCGTCCAAGTTTAAGACCGATCTTTGATCCTTTATCTCTAAAAGCCCCCAGCTCTCAAATTCCTTTAGTTTCTGCAGCGCTTCGTCATAAACGCTCGCGCTTAGGCCGTCTTTTAGCGCGTTTAAGCTTACGATCGGGTATTGAAACAGATTGCTTAGCACGCCGTATTTTGCTTCGCGCTCATCGATTCGCGAGATCATCTTGTGTCCCGACACGCCGTAAATTCCGAAGCCCGCTACGTGTCCGCCCGCGCCGTTGCCGATAGGAAGGACGTCCGTGCCCTTGTGGCTTAGCTTGATGTAGCCGTAGTTATCGCGCCCTTTGCGAGTAAGCTTGGTAAGCTCCAAAACCTCAAAATTCCCGCTTTGCAGCAGCGCCTCCGCGAAAGCGTGGTGCAGCTTCTTATCGGTCGGCAGATCGTAGTAGGAGGTGTCGATCCTTTTGGATAACTCCGAGCCTTCGAAAAACATCAGCGAGTAAAAGCTAGTGCTATCTAGACCTAGCTCATTTACGTAATTAGCGTCCGCGACCGCCTCCTCTACGCTTTCGTTCGGGAAGTTGTAGATGATGTCGCAGCAGAGCATGCCGTCAAATTTTTCTCTAAGATCCTTCAGTCGCTCGATCGCGCGAGCAGGCTTATGCACGCGGTTTAGAAGCGCCCGCCCCTGTCTGCTGAAGGTCTGCACGCCGATGCTAAAGCGGTTTACGCCGAAGCTCTGCAGGGCGAGCGCTTTTTGCGTATCTAGATTATGCAGCGTGGTCTCTATGCTGATCTCGCAGCCCTCTGCGATCTTGAAATTTTTATGCAGCGCGCCCAGAACCTTTTCGAAGTGCGTCTCGCTAAAGACGCTCGGCGTGCCGCCGCCGAAGTAGATACTTTTGATCTTTTTGGTATCGAAGTAGGGCATCTCGCCGTAGTCTTTGATCTGGCGGACCAGAAATTTAGCGTATTCGTCCAGCTCGTCGCCGAGTTTGGAGCGCATCATCGAACAAAACGAGCAGATGTTGTCGCAAAAGGGCACATGCAGATAGATCACGCAGTCGCTGTCTTTGGCGGGTTGCTCCAGCGCATTGAACAGCTCGTTTTCGCTTGCGGAGACGCTCTCGAAAAGCTTGGAGCGATGGTGGGATTTAATGCGTTCTTTAAACATCTATTTCATTGCCTCTGCGTAAATTTCATCCACCGTCTCGCCGATCTGCGGGCTGCCCCGCAAGATGAGCGTCGGAGCTTTTAAAATTTTGCCCGATTTTACCGCTTTGGTATTTCTAAGGATCGGATTTGCTTTTAAAAAATCCTCCGTTTCGCCGCCCACGACGACGATTATATCGGGGTTTTGCTCCAAGATGTATTCGGCGGATACCGCGGGCGTGCTGCCTTCAAGACCGTCTGCGATGTTTTTAGCGCCGAGGCGAGCGAAAATGTCGCCGATGAGGGTTTTGTCGTTAAAAGCCATAGTGGCGTTTGAGCCAAAAAATAGCGCTACTTTTTTGCCGCGAAGAGCGGGTTTGTCTGCAAAAATTCCATCCATCTGCGCGCAAATTTTATCCGCCTCGCTCTC
>NZ_CALIBH010000173.1 GCF_938045775.1 uncultured Campylobacter sp. | reverse complement strand
TTAAAATTCTATGATCGTGCCGCAGAATTTTTGCAAGATAAAGCTTTAAAATTTTATCGCGGTGTCGCTAGGAAAATCCGCGGCGTTGCCGAAAAATTTAGCAAGATCGTAAAATTTCATCGCATAAAATTCCGCTATGCCGTAAAATTTAATCGTGCTAAATTTCATCTTGTTGCAAAATTCTATCGCAGCGCAGAATTTAAACGCTTGCAATATTTCAAGGCGAGCCCTTCGTCTTACGCAAGGAGCAAGTTTTGCAAGTAGAATTTGTAGAGCAAATGCCCTCTACGCAGGAGTTTTTAGTAGGCGCCGTGCGCGAAGGCAGGATAGCGCCGCCTTTTGCGATCGCGGCGGATCGTCAGATCGCGGGTATCGGCTCGCGCGGCAATGATTGGGAGGGCGCTAGCGGCAATCTCGCATTTTCGTTCTGTGTCGCTCAAACGGATCTGCCCGCAGATGTGCCGCCTCAGTCGGCGAGCATATATTTTGCGATGATTATGCAGGAGCTTCTAGCATCGCTCGGTTCGCAGCTTTGGCTTAAATGGCCCAACGATTTTTATGTAGATGAGCGCAAAATCGGTGGGACGATGACGAATAAGATCAAAAATACCCTCGTCTGCGGCATCGGCATGAACCTACTTGGCGCGCCCGAATATGCGGGAATTTTAGATATAAAAATCAGCGCAAAAGACGCTATAGAGGGCTTTTTTGCGCTATATGAAAATAAAATCTCGTGGAAGCAAATTTTTAGAAATTTTTCGTTACAATTCCAAAAATCGCAAAAATTTAGCGTTCATCTAGGCGACGAAAAAATTTCGCTTGCGCAGGCTAAACTTTGCGAAGACGGATCGATCATAATAAATGAAGAAAGGGTTTATGCTTTAAGATGAGTGAAGTAATTACGATTGCAAATCAAAAAGGCGGCGTCGGAAAGACGACCACAGCGGTCAATCTTGCTGCGTCGCTAGCGATAAAGAAAAAGCGGGTCCTACTGATCGACGTAGACCCTCAGGCGAACGCTACGACCGGACTTGGCTTTAACCGCAGCGACTTTGAATTTAACATTTATCACGTCCTAACGGGGCGTAAGAGCATGTCCGAAGTGATCCAAAAGACCGAACTTGAGTTTATGGATTTAGTGCCGTCAAACATCGGACTTGTAGGTATCGAGCGCGAAGTAAGCGAAGAGAAAGATTTCAAACTAATGCTAAAAAATAAAATTTCCGAGGTTAAGGACAGATATGATTTCATAATCATCGATTCGCCGCCGACGCTCGGTAGCATTACGGTAAATGCCTTGGTCGCAAGCGATAGCGTCATCATCCCGATTCAGTGCGAATTCTACGCGCTTGAAGGCGTCGCGCTGATTCTAAATACCGTAAAAGTCGTTAAGCAAACGCTCAATAAAAATTTAAAAATTCGCGGGTTTTTGCCTACGATGTATAGTTTGCAAAACAACCTCGCTAAAGAAACGGTCGCGAATTTACGCGAGTATTTCGACGATAAGCTCTTTCGTATCGGCAAGAGTGATGATCTAGTCATCATCCCGCGCAATATTAAGCTAGCCGAAAGCCCAAGCTTTGGTAAGCCGGTGGTTTTATACGATATAAAATCTGCTGGTTCCATCGCTTATCAAGACCTCGCTAAATCCATAATGGAGCAAAAATGGGCAAGGTAAAAAGAGCGCTCGGGCGTGGGCTCGGTGCTATTTTAGATGACGTAGAAAGCTCCTATAACAGGGAGCTAGAAAGCGGAAATGCCGATAGCTTAGTTATCGAAATCGATGTCGATAAAATCGAGCCAAATCCATATCAACCGCGGCAGAGCTTCGATGAGGAGGCACTTAGGCAGCTAAGCGAAAGCATCGCCCGTCACGGGCTTATTCAGCCTATCATCGTTATTCAAAAGGATGATTCTTACGTCCTGATCGCCGGCGAGCGACGCCTAAGAGCGACGAAGCTTTTGGGCGAGAGTAAAATCAAAGCCGTAGTCGCAGACATAAAATCTCAAAATTTAAGAGAGCTTGCCCTCATCGAAAATATCCAGCGCGAGGATCTAAATCCTATCGAGCTTGCTAAGTCCTATAAGGAGCTTATCGGCGAATACAGGATTACGCAAGAGGAGTTAGCCGACATCATCAAAAAGTCCCGCACACAGATTACAAACACGCTAAGACTTTTAAATTTATGCTCCGAAGTGCAAGACGCAATAAGTGCAGATAAAATTTCGCAAGGGCACGCCAAGATAATGGTTGGACTCGAAAAAGAGGATCAAATTTTAGCGCTAAATACCATTTTAGGACAGCGTCTAAGCGTAAGAGATACCGAAAATTTAGTAAAAAAGCTCAAAGATAAAACCGTTCCGAAAGAGAAAAAGCCTGGTGCGGAATTTCAAAGCTTCAAGCCTGAGCTTTTAAAGCTAAAGGCCAAGCTTGATCAATTTGGTAAAATAAGTATCAAAGAGCGTAAAATTTCGATTGAATTTAGCGAAATTTTACAAATTTCCGAGTTTTTAAAGAAAATCGGATGATTTTTTATAGTGTATTTTAATTTTTCATATTGTAAAATACGTATTTTGTTTAAAACTAACCTGGAGGAGGTGCGATGCTAGACGTAAGTTTGACCGCCATGATAACGACCATCGTCGTATTTTTAGCTTTGATTTACTTCTTAAATATCAAGCTTTATAGACCGCTACTTTTGCATATGGAAAAGCGAGAGGCTATTATTAAAGAAGATGAGGCAAATGCGATGAAAAATGCACAGGATGCAGATGCCGATAAAGCGGAAATCGTAAGGATCATGGATGCTGCGAAGTTGCAAGCTGTTAAAATAAAGCAAGAGGCGATGGATAGTGCGAAGCAGGCTGCCGCCAGAGAAATAGCCGAGAAAAAAGCCGCAATGGAGGAGGATTTCGATCAATTTTTAGGCGGTTTGGATGAGCAAAAGCGCAACCTAAAAAATGATTTGCAAGCCAAAATTCCGGAATTTAAAAATGCTCTAAGCAGCGCTGTGGCTAAAGTATGAGGATTTCAGTATGAAAAAATATCTATTTTTATTTATAATTCCGGCGTTTGTTTTAGCTAGCGGTGGGCACGATGGGGTCAAAGACTACGACGTGCTGTGGCGAAGCATAAATTTCATTTTGTTTTTCGGAATTTTGTTTTATCTTTTAAAAGGTCCCGCAAAAGCGGCATATCAAGGTAGAATCGACGGCATCGCATCTAGGCTTGAAGCTAATCAAAAAATTTTAAAAGAGTCCGCAGCTCGCAAGGAGCAAGCTAAAAAAGACCTTCAAGATGCTAAGGTCCAAGGCGCAGCTTTAATCGAAACCGCTAAAAAAGAGATCGTGTTCGCTGCCGGAAAGATAAAAAATGCAACCGAACAAGAGATTGCGAATTTGCAAAAATCTTTCGACGAGCAGAAGAGCTTTGAGGCGCGTAAGATCAAAAAAGAGGTCGTAAGCGAGATACTGGATGATGTTTTTGCATCGGACGACATTAAATTCGGTCAAGACAAACTGGTTAAAATCGTAGAGAAAAAGGTCGGATGATGATAAATAACACCTCAAAAAGATATGTAAACGCCCTGATACTGGGCTATAAAAAAGATGAACTATGCTCTGTTTTGCAGACGCTCGAGAGCGTCGCGAGCGCATTTAGAATTCCAAAATTCCAAGATATTGTAAAATCTCCGACGCTAAAAGAGGAATCCAAAGTGGAACTTATTGCGTCGTTTATAAAAAATCCAAGCGAAAAAATCGTAAATTTTATTAAACTTCTAGCTAAAAATAGGCGTATTGCGCTAATTCCACAGATAGTCGAGGAGCTGCGCAAGAATATTACGGCGCTGGATAATAAATACTTAGGTAAAATTTATTCCGCTACCGAAATAGACGCCGCGAAAATAAAAGAGCTAGAGACTAAAATTTCAAAGAAATTTAATGCAGATATTACTCTGCAACCCGTTAAAAGCGAGCTTGAAGGCATTAAGATCGAAGTCGAGGATCTTGGATTTGAGATTAGTTTTTCAGTTGATAGATTGAAACAAAAAATGAGCGAATATATTTTAAAAGCAATTTAAAGGAGTAAAGCGTGGGTGCGAAAATTAAGGCAGACGAAATCAGCAGCATAATCAAAGAGCGAATCGAAAATTTCGATCTTAGCGTTGATATCGAAGAAACCGGTAAGGTCGTTTCGGTCGCAGACGGCGTTGCTAATGTTTACGGCTTAAAAAACGTAATGGCTAACGAGATGGTCGAGTTCGAAAACGGAGCTCGCGGTATCGCGTTAAATTTAGAGGAGAGCAGCGTCGGTATCGTTATTTTGGGCGATACTAGCGGCATAAACGAAGGAAGTAGCGTAAAAAGACTGGGTAAGCTACTTCGCGTGCCGGTGGGCGATGCTATGATCGGACGCGTGGTAAACGCTCTAGGCGAGCCGATCGACGGCAAGGGCGCGATAGAGACCAGTGATACTAGATTTGTCGAAGAAAAGGCTAAAGGCATCATGGCTCGTAAATCCGTCCACGAACCGCTTCAAACCGGTCTTAAAGCGATAGACGCGCTAGTGCCGATCGGTCGCGGACAGCGCGAGCTCATCATCGGCGACCGCCAAACAGGAAAAACCACCGTTGCTGTTGATACCATCATCAATCAAAAGGGTCAAGATGTCATCTGCATATACGTAGCAATCGGTCAGAAACAATCCACCGTCGCGCAAGTCGTTAAAAAGCTTGAAGA
>NZ_CALIBH010000172.1 GCF_938045775.1 uncultured Campylobacter sp. | reverse complement strand
GCAACTGGATAACCAAAAATCCGGTCCGCATCACGCGCGCTATCAGCAACTGCTACGAAAACTCGCGCGCCGTGATAGAAAGCCTCTTTACGGATCTACAACCGGCGCTTAACGCTAAAATGCGCCCCGAAATTTACGGCTGCGCGATCAACTACATAAAGCTATGCTGCGCGTTTAGTTTTGATGACGAGCACTGCCGAACCAACTACATCATCGCGCCCGATAAGCCGCGCCTAAGCTCGCAGCGCGCCTGGGAGCTGATACACGAAATGATGAGCGAGGAGCAGAGGCGCGCGGGCGATTACTATCTGCGGAACCGTTTTGAGTATTCGCCGTTTAGAAAAGACACTGGCAAAACGGGCGCGTTGATACATTTCGAGCGCGAATTTAGCGAACTGGCGCCCATGGAGCAAAAGCGAAAGATGGGCGAGTATTTTTTGACGGCGCTAAAGCAGATCGCGCAAAAGCAAAGCAAGCTTAAGTATGATTTCGCCGCGATGATAGAGGATTTTAATAAAATTTTATGCGAGTGGACGGCGGCTGAAATTTAGCGCTTGTCGGGGCGGCGTTTTAAAACACATCGGCGGCATGCAAATCCGCGCGTAAATTTCAGCGCCTTGCGTAAATCATAAAATTTCACTAAAATTTTAAAGGATAGCTGATGAAGCAGATCACGATGCAGGAGGCTTTGGACGCGGTTGGCGAGCGCTACTGCAAAGGCCATCACTACGAAAACGTAGCGCTAAGCGATGAGATGGTACGCCGCATCTGCGAGGTAAAAAGCCTCGTAAATATGGGCTTTATAGCTACGGCCATCACGGACGCGGCGCTACAGCATCTAGCCGCGCTGCCGAAGCTTGCGTATCTGTTTTTGCAAGATAGCGATAAGATAAGTGGCGAGGGCTTTAGATACTTTGCAGAACACGCCAAGCTCGAGCACATCGGTATCGAGAACGTCGGCATCACGGATGAGGGGCTAAAAGCGATCGTACAAATCCCGAAGCTAAAATCGCTACGCCTAATCAATTCGCGCGTGAGCTTTGCGGGGCTGCTAGCCGCGGCAAATACTAAAATCCAGTTTTATCTTGGCGGCGGGCAGTTTAGTAAGGAGCAAATTGCAGAATTCGAACAGGCGCAAAGAGACGCCGCAAAGAGCAAAAAGAAGCTTGATCCAGATGACCTGGCGGCGGCGCAGAGTGTGCTTTTAGAATTTTTCGCGGCGATGAGCGAATGGGAGAAATTTGCCACATCGCGAATCGATGACGCAGACGACGGCGAAGTGCAGCGGAGATGCGACGAGCTCTTTGCACGCTACTGCACGCCCGTTAGGCGCAGCGGCTTTCGCCCCGAGGGCATCTCCTTCTCGATGGCGGAGGGCGGCACCTACGGCGGATACGAGCTAACGGACGCCGAATGCGAGAGCAAAAATAAAATTTACATCTACGCCAAGGACGAACACGGCTTTGCACGCCGCTTCCTGCTCGTGCGCAAGGACGGGCGCTGGCTCATAGATAAGTGCCAAGGTATGGACGGCAAAAACCGCGGGCTATAAATTTGAGCGCGAAACGGGATTAAATTTCATCTGCGGCGCGATCGCAGAGATGAAATTTTATCCTCGCTGCGGGCGCGGCGATAAAATTTCATCGGCGCTGCGAAAACAAAGACAAAGAGGGCAAATGAGCGGTAAAATTTCTGCGCACGACGCGCACGGCGATCAAAGAAAGGTGCGAATGAAAAGGCGAATTTTCTCCGAGCTGGGCGGCTTCGTGATAAAGGGTCCTCGCGTTGCTCGCGCGCTATCTGGATGAGCACGGGCTTGCGAGCGGCGATGTTCTTGCCTATTTTACGCAGACCGAGCACGGCGATGCGGTCACAAGAGAGGGCATCGCCGTGCCGATATCGGGCGTTCGCAGCGATTATTACGATTTTGCGGTTACCGTGGGCGAGGTGGATGAGGAAATTTTTAATCAAAACGAAGCGAAAATCATCTCTCGCGGCTGGGTTTTTCACTCATCAGGCACGCTAAAGATCGTAGGCATCGGCTATTTTAAAGATATAAGCCGCATCGGCGAGCAAAACAGCCTAAGCTTTAAGCTAAAGCGCGGTCGGTACCGCTTGGAAATTTTAGGCGGATACCAAAGCGCAAATTTTAGCGGCTCGCCCGCTTCCTGCGACGATACGCCAGTTTTCCATCTGCGGCTTACGCCTTCTGCCGAGCTTAAATTTAGCGGCGATTTGGAAACGTCATTTTATTTTTAGCCGAATTGATAGAATTTTGCGCAAAATTTCTCTTTTTATGCACGGCGGGCAGGTAAAATTTTATAAATTTAGCCGCCGTGCCGAGTAAAATGCTATAATCGGCGCCAAATTACGGGAGGCGAGATGATTTTTGACGAACTTATAGACGCGCTGGCGCAAAACGGCTGGCAGATACGGCGCAGGGATGAAATTTGCCTGCCGCGAAGCGAATTTTTAGGCGGTAAATTTAAAAATTTAAGCGAAGATTTTTACCGCTTCGTTTGCTCTTTTGAGACTTTGCATGACGCTACGGACGCCGTTTGGTTCGTATCCGCTAGGGATTATGCATCGCCAAGCGCGGACGAGGCGGAATTTTACTACGAAGATTTTGAAAAAGACAGCCTGGAGTGCGCGGCTAACGATGCGCAAAGAGCCGCCGTGAGCGCATTTTGGAGCGAGTGCTTGCCGTTTTTGTTTTCGGTCAGAGGCGAACGCTGCTTCGCGGGCATCCTCACGCAGGGCGCGGACGCGGGCAAGATCGTATTCGGCGCAGAACCGATTTAT
This sequence comes from uncultured Campylobacter sp., assembly GCF_938045775.1. Taxonomy (GTDB): domain Bacteria; phylum Campylobacterota; class Campylobacteria; order Campylobacterales; family Campylobacteraceae; genus Campylobacter_B. The sequence continues at coordinate 971 of NZ_CALIBH010000172.1, read as the reverse complement.
GAGGATGCCCTGGTCATCGCGCAAAGCTTTGAGGAATTTATCGCTCTTTTCCTCGCTGCGCTCACGGACAAAAGCGCCGCGAAATATCCGCTTTCTTGCTTTGCGTAGCAGCATGCGATACGAGCAAAGCGGTACTGCGAGCGCGAGTAAAACAGCGGCGGGGTGCGGGATACAAATTTTGGCCTCGCGCAAAATCTGCGCCGCAGATCACATCGGAGAGTAAAATTTCGCCCGATGTTTAGAGCAAAGCGCGAAAAAACGGCGCCGCAAATTATACAAGCCACAGAAGTCTGCCCGCGCGGCTCTGCCCTTCTATCTCCTTGAGCGCTTTAAGAATATCCTCGCTTTGAAATTTAATGCTTACCGATAGAAACGAGCAGTGCTCTACTTGCCCCAAAATCGGCAAGTAGCTTGCACAAAGTAGGAATTTTTGCGTATCGTAGAGATACTGCTTGCCGCTAAATTCTACCATTTTACCGCCGCGCAGGCACAAGCATGCGCTAGGTTCGTAGATACTCACGAAAGTCTGAGGGCTCGCTTTGGCAGTAGAAGCTAAGCGCTTGCATAGGCGTCTGAACGTGTCCGTAGGCTGGATATAGCTCGTCCGCGATCTTTGTAGCGTCTTTTAAAATTTTATCTACTTCGTTTATGCTCGCTCCTTTAAATTTATGCAGATTACACTTACATTTGCACGATTAAGCAAGGAATTTGAACTATCGTGCTACCGCAAAATTTTAAAAAAGGCTATAATTTAGCCAACTTTATTTAAAGGAGAGAAGATGACAAATTTTAGTTTTTGCAACCCCGTGAGGATAGAATTCGGCAGGGATAAAGAAAAGTATATCGGGCAGTATATGAAGGAATCCGGTGCGAAAAAAGCTCTCGTGCTATACGGCAGCGAGCGCGTGCGAAAGAGCGGTTTGATGGACGCCGTGGAGGGCAGCTTAAAGGCAAACGGTATAGAATTTGTG
>NZ_CALIBH010000171.1 GCF_938045775.1 uncultured Campylobacter sp. | reverse complement strand
TTTAGCTCGCATGATGAAAAATAAAGCTACGTTAAAATTTAAAAATTTCACCGCCCGCCCGCGCTCTTTTTGGATTCGTCTAAGGCTCGCGCGAGCAGGTGTAACTCTTTGCTACTCACTCCCGCCAAAGCCGTTTGTCTCTAAAGATCAAGCATCGTCGCAAAACCGAGCGAAGTGGGTAAAAATTTAAAAAATCAAAATTTTAAAAGCCTAAATTTTAAAAACCGAAACGCTACGAGTACGAATTGCGAGGCAAGTCGTTACATAGACTTTAGCGCGGATTACGACACGGATCGCAACATACGTCTTAAGCATATTGTTGCAGCACATGCCAAAGCATAAACTTTAACGCAGATCGAGACTTAAATTTAAATATATGCCACGATATAAATTCTAGCGCGGATTATGCATAAATCTCGTTAAAGGTCACGGCATGAACCCAAGCATGGATTATTACGACATACGCCTCAGAGCGGACCTAGACATAAATTCTGACAGGCATTGCGCCATAAATTTTAGAATTTCAAACGCAAATTTAAAAACGAATTTAGCAGTTTTAAAGCAGATTTAAGGACGGATTTTAGACGATGAAATTTTTAAATTTAAAAATTGCTGCCGTGTTCGCGCTGCTGCTCATAGGCTGCGACGGATGGAAGCGCCATCTAAGCACCGATGGCACCTCGCTTGCCTCCAAGTTCGACCCCTCCGAGCGCACGCTAAAGATCGAGGGCAACGACAAGCCGCTCGTGCTGTTTTTCTACACCAGCAGCTGCGGCGCGTGCAAAGCCCAAGTACCGGTGCTAAACGAGCTACAAGCTAGCGGCGATGCGCTGATCATCGGCGTTTTGGGCGACGGCAAGGGGCTAGAAGCAGATGCCGCGGTCGCTCGCGAAAAGGGGATAAAATTCCCAAGCGTCAGTGGCGCGAGCTCGGTGAAATACTTTGAAACCATCGTAGGCGGCATTTTCGGCACCCCCACGTCGGTGATCTACGATAAAAACGGCAAAGCGGTTAAAAAGCTCATCGGCCTCTACCCCAAATCCGCCTTCGAAACGCAGCTCAAGCTTATGAATTAACGAGCGAAATTTAATGCAGCCGGATTTACGCCGGCGGATCGCAAATGCCCACTAAAATAACACTTCGAGTTTAAAATTCCTTTCAACTTGCAGATGCCTTTGCATTTAAATTTCAAAATTTAGGCGCGCAGCGGATTTAAGTATTCGCCGAGTTTTGCTAAAATTAGCTTTGTCACTAAGCTGCTTGAATGGCTAAAAAGCGGCAATATCAAAATAGAAAGGAGGCGGCAATGAGTAAAAAATCCATTGCTTTAGGCGCTGCGATACTTTGTGGCACGCTAAGCCTAAACGCCGAGGCTTCGGCGCAAAGCGCGCAAGAAGATTTGAAATTTAACGCCGCAAATTTCACGCAAGAAAGCGCGATCGTAGGCGGCAAAAAGATAAAATTTCGCGCCTACAAAAACATAATCTACGTCGCAAAACCCGTAAGCGCGCACTATCAGAGTATGAATATCTTCATCCCGCAGCAATATTTTGAGGAGTGCAAGAGCGGCAAATTTGACGCCGTAAGCGCGCCGATATTTTTGCCAAACGGCGTGGGCGGCTACATGCCCGGCGAAGCGGGCGAGGTCACAATAGACGCAAGCGGCAAGCCAAACGCGATCGCTACGGCGCTTTCGCGTGGTTACGTCGTAGCTGCACCCGCAGCGCGCGGACGCACGTTAAAGAGCGCAAATGGCGATTATATCGGCAAAGCGCCCGCAGCGATCGTCGATCTAAAGGCGGCCGTGCGGTATCTGAAATTTAACGACGCGGCAATGCCCGGGGACGCAAACAAGATAATCTCAAACGGCACGAGCGCGGGCGGAGCGCTCTCGGCACTTTTGGGCACGAGCGGGGACGAGGCTGCGTACGAGTCGTATCTGCAGGAGCTGGGCGCTGCAAAGGCGAGCGATAAAATTTACGCGGCGTCCGCATACTGCCCGATCACAAATCTGAAGCACGCGGATGCGGCGTATGAGTGGATGTTCGGCGCGCAGAGCGAATATGAAAAGATGGATTTTAGCGGCCTTGATGCGGCGGGATTTAACGAGCGCGGCGAAAATTCTAGCGGCGCTGAAAAAAATTCCAAAAAAGGCGCAAATCAAATCGCTGCAAAGCCTGCACGCAAGGTGCTAAGCGGCAAACTAAGCGCGGCACAGATTAAAATTTCAGACGAGCTAAAGGCGCAATTCCCCGCCTATCTGAACTCGCTAGGCTTAAAGGACGGGGGCGGCCGCGCGCTAAGCTTGGATAAGAACGGCGACGGCAGCTTCAAAGATTACATAAACGGCCTCATATCGGCATCGTTTGCTAATTTTGCGGCGAAAAATCCGCGCGCGAAGGCGCCCCTATACCTCGCTGCAAAGATTAAGGACGACGCGTCGCAATCGCATATGCTTTTTTGGGGCTACGCGACCTCCGAGCCGCGTGCCAAGACCCCGCCCGCATTCGACGGCTTCGCGCTTGAAAATCCCGAAAACGAGCTGTTCGGCGGCGCGAAATTTAACGCGGCGCATTTTACGGATTTTAGCGCGATGAATGACCCCGCCAAAGGGGTGCTAATCGCAGGTGCCCAGCTTGTGGAGATGATGGATGCGATGAGCTTCGTGCGCAACGAAAACGGCGCGAAGCATTACCGCATCCGACACGGCGCGAGCGATCGCGATACGGCGCTTGCGATCCCCGCGATTTTGGCGCTTAGCTTGCAAAATGCAGGCAAGAACGTCGATTTTGCAGTGCCTTGGGGGCAAGGACACGCCGGCGATTACGATCTTGAGGAGCTTTTTGACTGGATCGATAAAGTGGTCGCGCAGTAGGCTTTACGGGCAAAATTTTACTTTGGATTTAGAATTTTGCCCGCAGCTTTGCCCTAAATTTTATCGCCCAAACACTCTCTAGCGGATACGCCGCGCGGCGTAAAATTCCGCTGCGAAATTCTATCGCGTAAAAATTTTAGCGCCGCCGCAAAGCGCGCAACGGCTTGAAATTTTGCGGCCAGCATTCAAAAAAATTTCATAGAATTTTATAGAGGCAAAACGGCGCGAATTAAATTTAATCGGTCACGACGATATATGGCGCGGAGCTTTTAGCGCGATCCGCATCAAAATTTCGGCGCAATCAAATTCTGCGGGCTAAATTTTAAATTTAAAGACTGAATATGCGATAAAATTTCACGACGTTTATACTATCCGATCGCAGCTCTTTGAGCGCGCAGGTATCACGTAATAGGCGCACATTCGGCGTGCGGATGATTAAAGCGCAAAAACTCCAAGCGAGCGCGGCAAGCAGGCTAAATTTAAGGCGTGCATTCGCGATCTCCCGCGGCTCCAAGCCCGCTTTTGCTATCCATTAGGCCTGCTTCAATAATCCGCTGACACACAAAAAGCGCCGCTTGGGGTCTGTATTTTTGCGCCGTGTGTATAAATTTCATAATTTAACGGCGCTTTTGAACGCAGCTTAGCCTATTTAAAGATCAGCACCCCGCGCGTCAGGATCGCTTCCCAAACCTGGTGCGCCGGCATCTTTGCGGCGGCGTAATTCGGCGCTAAATTTAACGCTAGCTAGCATTGCGCTGCCTTTAGCTCGCGCGGTAGGCGCTCTATCTATGGCAACGCAGCTTCGGCATTAAATTTAAACGCGCTGTCTTTGCGCCGCCCTCTAGCTTGCGTACGGCGGGCATCGCCTGCGACGACGCCAAAATGCAAGCCGCTTTTTGCCGCGCTGCGCCGCGAAAGAGCTTTTAAAATTTAACGCCCTAGCCTTTCGCGATCTCGTAAAAACCGTCCTTAAAAACAACCTTGCCCTCATCCGCCAGACGCTTTAAAAGCTGCGCGCTTTTTTCGTCAAACATCGCCTCCACGTCGCTCGTGCGCTGCGGACGGCGCGAGAGAGTGCGCAAAATTTCATCCTCGCTAAAGCTCAGCCGCTCGCTTGCGTATTTGGGCGCAGAAATTATATTTACGTTTTGATTTTCGATGAAAGTGGCCAGATAGCGCAGCTGCGCCTCGCTCACTCCCTCTACGCGGTATGCGGGCGGGCGATCTATAGTGCCAATATCTACGCGGTGCGGATTGATGCGAGCTAAAGCCGCATTCAGCGCCACAAAATCCTCTTGCGTGTCATTTAGCCCGCGCACGACTAGGATTTCGATATCAAGCTCGCCGCGAAACT
>NZ_CALIBH010000170.1 GCF_938045775.1 uncultured Campylobacter sp. | reverse complement strand
GAGCTTATCATATTTGACGTCGTGGCATCTTAGACAAGCATCCTCAAAAACCGCCTTGCTTAAAAGGAATTTTTTCTGCGCTTCGTCTAGTTCGGTGCCTTGCTTGATACCGCTAGCTGCAGCTTCAGAGGCGATTAGCTTATCCTCGCTAGGAGCGAGCGATTTTAGATAGGCTACGATATCAGCGATCTCTTGATTTAGATCACCGCCTGCACCGAAAAACCCGGGCATCGGAAAAGGCTTTTCGTCGCCAAATTTCTGATCTAGCTTAAGAGCCATGATCGGATCTTTGATAAGCGCAGCTAAGAATTTATCGGTGTATAGATAGCCTGCGCTACTAAGATCCGGCGGATTGACGCCGTATGCGGCACTGGCGCTTGCCGCGTCCATAGGAGCGGGGATATTTGCACTTTTTACTCCATGACATGCGGTGCAGCCTGCATTTGTAAAGGTCTCGGCGCCGCGCACGGCATCGCCTTTACTAAGATCGATTTTATTTATCTCGTCCCAAAAAAGCACCGTTTTGTCTTGTTGCTCTTTCGCACTGGCTAGGGCTTTTTTAGAATTTTTTATCATCGTCTCATCTCCGCCCTTTTCGGCTGCGGCCAAAGCGCTTTCTGCTGCGGCTACGTTATGCGCAGCTAAAGCCGTATCGCCTGCTGCAAAGTCGTAATTTACCGGATCGGTGTGCGGACTGAGCTTAGTATGAGCATAAGGCTCGATAAACCAGTATAAAATTCCCACACAAAAAAGCACTAAGATTAGGGTTCTTATCTCTTTCATGGCTAGACCCTCTTTCTTTCTGCGATTGTAATTAACGGAAGCACTACGATGAGCAATCCGATATAGATGATTGATAAAGCAAAGCCCCAGTATTTGTTTTCGATACCGAGCTCCGCGCCGTCTGCAGGGAGCTTGCCGAAAAGGCTAAGCAGGATCATGTCGATTACTAAAATCCAAAACCAAATGAAAAACGCTTTGTTTTTGTGCGCAGGCGCTACTACGCTGCTGCGGTCAAATAACGGGATAAAAAATAGCGAAACTCCGGCAAATGCAAAGGCGATAAGTCCGATGTCGGCAGCCTTAAGCGGCCCTACGTCGAAGTAAAATCCGCGCAGAATTTCATACTCCCAAAGGAAGTACCACTCCGGATAGATATGCGTCGGGGTTTTGAGGCTGTTTGCCGGCTCGAAATTTATCGGATCCATCGCAAAATCGAAGTGAAAGCCCACTAGATAAAAGAAAAATATCATAAAGATACTGACGTAGAAAAAATCCTTCGCCAAAAAGCCCGGCCAAAACGGAATTACCTTGCTTTCGCTAGTTTTTCCTTCCAAATACTTCTCACCCTCGAGCTCAAAGTCAATCTCCTCGCCGTCTAGGTTATTTACATGCGGAAATCTAAGCGAATAGAAATGCACCGCCAGCACCGCAACCACCACGAGAGGCAGCAAACAGACATGAAGCATAAAAAATCGTGTCAGCGTCGGATCGCTTACGGCGTAATCGCCGCGAATCCACTCTACTATCGCGTCGCCAACTACGGGAATTCCACCGAATAAATTCGTAATAACCATCGCTGCCCAGTAGCTCATCTGCCCCCATGGAAGCATATAGCCGCTAAAAGCCTCCGCCGAAAAGATGATGAAAAGCAGCATTCCGCTTACCCAAATCATCTCTCGTCCTTGCTTATACGAGCGGTAATATATAGCTACTAAAGTATGAATGTATAGGATCAAAAATACAACCGACGCCGATACCGCGTGGATATGACGCCATAGCCAGCCGTATTCGACCTCTTTCATAATCGTAAAATTTACGCTATCAAATGCTAAATTTACATCCGGCTTATAATACATCACGAGCATTAGTCCACTAACGAATAAAACTATAAATAGCGTCATCAAAATAACACCCATCGCCCAAAGGAAGCTGATATTTTTAGGAATCCAATACTCGCTTACCATCACCTTGAAAAATTTCGTTACGGCGAGCCTTTGGTCGAACCAATCCCAAACTCCCGTAGCTTTTCTTATATGTGCCATCTGCGCCTCCTATGCTTTCTGCTTTAGGGCTTGGTATTCGGGGCCCTCTTCGCCTAAAACGAGTTTCGTTCCGTCGATTTTAAAGGGCGGTATATCCATAGGACGCGGCGGCGGACCGAACACGTTTACGCCGTTAGCATCGAAAATCCCGCCGTGACATGCACAGATGAACTGTTGCGTCGATGGCTTGTAGCTAGGAATACAGCCTAAATGCGTGCAAAGCCCTATGCAAAGCGTATATCTAGCATCCCCTACGACGACGTCACGGGCATCGTTTTTAGGCATATCGGCAGTCTTTTTAAGCACGAAAATCGGCTTTTTGCGCCACTGCGTTTGATAAAGCTCGCCCTCTTTGATCGGACTTAAATCTACCGTAGTGACGCCGGCGGCGCGCACGCTAGGTAACGGATCCCACGATTTCTTCATCCCCACGAGTGCGAAAACGCCACCCACAGCGGCAACTGCGCCGAAAGTAAGCCCGATAAAGCCTCGTCTATCCTGTTTTAGATCAGACATCTTTATCCTTTCAAATTAAGAAATTGACAAGCGTCAATTTTAGCCAAATAAAGATTAAATCCATATGATTATAAGCAGAAATTTAGCTTAATCTTGCAAGCTAAATTATATTTTAAGATAATTTTAATGCCTAGCGAGGCGTTTTCGCAGTTTAAAATTTTATAAATTTTCAAATTCTGTCATGTTCTATCATGGCGCGGAATTTAAAATTTTGTCGCGCAAGAGTTATTGCGACAATGGCGTGCGAAATTTTAAAATTTCGACATCATAAATAAAATTTCATAAAGCGCGAGATTTTAAATTTAAAAATGAGCATAGAATTTATAAAATCAAATTTTAAAATTTCACTGCTCGGCTATGGCAGCGGCGGGGCAGAATTTTACGCTAGCGCGCTAGCTGAAATTTTAAAATTCTAAATTACGTCGCGCTTCCGTCGTATGAAAAAATTCCACTAGAAGTAAAATTTAAAACATTAAAACCTCATAGCGGTGCAAATTCTAAATCATTAGAATTTTACGATGTCTTAAAATTTCAAGCATCAAAGAATTCTGTCGCGATGCAAAATTTTAAAATTTAGTGCAATCGCGAGCCGTAAAATTCTATAAAATTCTGCGGGATCCCAAAGCTTAGCTGAAATTTAAATATAAATTCCATAAATCCCTAAAGCCTCGGCAAACTGCGAAATCCGGGCGAAATTTCAAAATTATTATTCTAAAATTTAAGCCCGTCTATCTAAAGCCTAGCCGATTTGCCCGAGCGGAAATACGCCGCGATCGCAAGGGCCACCATCGAAGCGACCATCGCGTACGCCCAGCCGGGCACGGGGATACGCTCGCCGCTAGCGTATGAATGCATGCCGCTTAGGTAGAAATTTACACCAAAATAGGTCATTATGACGCTAAAATACGCAAACATTGAGGCTACGGCAAAGGCGAACTGATTATTGAGCTTAGGCATAAACCTAAAATGTACGACTACCGCGTAGATGAAAATCGTAATGAGCGCCCAGGTCTCCTTCGGATCCCAGCCCCAGTAGCGCCCCCAGCTTTCGTTCGCCCACACGCCGCCTAGGAAGTTGCCGACCGTCAGCAAGCAAAGACCTAGGATCATCGACATTTCGTTGATATGCGTAGCCTCCGTGATGTTGCGCGCGATCTCGGGATTTTTCTTATCGAATAAAAACATCACGAGAGTAAAAATTCCAAGCAGCATGCAAAGGCCTAAAAACCCGTAGCTTGCTGTGATTACCGAGACATGGATCGTAAGCCAGTGCGATTTTAGAACCGGCTGCAGATTGGTAATTTGCGGATCGATGTCGCTAAGATGCGCGACCATCAGCGTGATGCCCGCCATTATTGACGTTAGCGCCAGCGAAATAGCGGATTTACGCGAGAAAAAGATTCCGCTTAACGACAGCGCCCACGCGATGTAGATGAGCGATTCGTAGGAGTTACTCCACGGCGCGTGCCCCGAAACGTAGCCGCGTAGCGCAAGACCCGCGGTATGCGCGATGAAGGCGACGATATTTACGATATAAACGAGCTTAAACGCGCCGCCTAAGCGAAGAGCGGGCTTCATCATCCTAAGAAAGATAAAGATCAGAAGCAAAAATCCCGAGATAGTGTAGATCGGAAAGAGGCGAGAAAAAATTTTAGCCTTATTAAATAAAA
>NZ_CALIBH010000169.1 GCF_938045775.1 uncultured Campylobacter sp. | reverse complement strand
CTGCGCCATCTCGCCTTTTGATTCTAAATTTAGCGCAACGCGGCGCGCTTTGGCGGCGCTTTGTTTAAATTTAGACTTCAAAAAATTTTTAAAATTCTTTAAAAATTTACGGCATGCAGAATTTACAGATTGTCTGTTTAAATTTAAAATTCACGCGATTTTTGATCGGCGGTGCGGTTAAGGCGCCGGTATCGCTTTTAAATTTAGATTGCCGCGAAGCTACAAACTCGCTTGCGGCGCGGCTTTTTATGTGGTTTTAAAAAGATACCAATTCGGCGCAATTTTTTCTATCATTATAAACTCGCTAGGGCTCATTTGCGGCAGATCCGCCTCATCTTGCACTCGCAAAAAGCCCACGGAGTTATCGGTGATCCCGCCGATGAGCAGCATAAATCTTTTGCCGCTCGTCTCGGCGTGAGAGAGATGCAGGCTTTTGATCTCCGCCTTTGCGCGCTCGGACTCGCCGCTAGCGTAAAGCTCGTAAATTTTCTCAAATGCCGCTAGGTTTCGCTTACCGAACTCCATAAGCTCTTTATCGGGCGCTAAGATTAGCTTTAAATTTACGATGTCTGCATCAGTTCTTTGCTCAAACTCCCGTTTTTGCGCCTCGTTAAATTTTTCATATTCGCTTACGATAGCCTCAATAATAGCGGTTTGCACTAAAACACGCACGGCGTAGATCCCATCCTCCTTAGTATAGACGTAAAGATCGAAGTGCTTCTCTTTAGAGCCCAAAAATACGTGAAAAATCTCGCTAAATTCGTCGCTGCGTCCAAGCGGAGTGACCGTGATTTCGCTATAATTATCCGCCGCGTAGAATTTGCGCTTTAAATAGCTTCTCATCTCGCCTTTAAAATAAAGATTTTTATCGAAGTTTGCGTCGCTAAACAGCGAGCGGACAAGCTCCTCATTGGGGCTGGCGTTTAGGCTTAACGCGTAGCTTGCGCAAAGTATGAGCGAAGCAAAAATTTTTGAAAATCCTGCCGTTTTAAAAGATCTGAATAAGCTCAAAATTTAGCCTTTTGAAATTTTGTAAATTTAAAAAGTTCATAAATTCTGGAAGTTTTAAAATTTTGCAAATTTTAAAACTCCGTAAATTTCGCTTTTTATAGGCTTGCCATCTCTTCGGCGCGCGTGAGAAGCTGCTTTGCACCCTTTTCGATAAAAACTCGCGCGAGCTCCGCGCCTACGCTTAGGTATTGCGATTTTTGCGCGATGATGCTTTGGTGGATGCTCTCGCTGCCGTCGGGTAGGCCCACGATCGCGCTGATGTGGATATTTTCGCCCTCAAGGCGCGCGTTGATGCCGATCGGCACTTGGCAGCCGCCCTCCAAAACCCTGACAAAATCCCGTTCCACGGTCGTTTCGATAATCGCGCGTTCATCTTTTAGAAATTCTATCGCGCGCAGGATTTGCGGCTCGTCCACCGCCTCGATGCCGAGCGCTCCTTGCCCCATCGCAGGGATCATCTGCGAGACCTCAAAGGGCGCTACGTGCTTTACCTCGGCGCGTAAATTTAATCGGTTGATGCCCGCCATCGCCAAAATGATCGCGTCGAATTCCCCGTCTTTGAGCTTTCGCAAGCGAGTTTGGACGTTGCCGCGCAAGGAGATCACCTCTAAATCAGGCCGCATGCTAAGCAGCTGCATCTTGCGGCGAAGGCTCGTGGTACCGACTTTTGCGCCGCGGGGTAGCTCGCCGAATTCGGCGTATTTTTCGCTAATCATCGCATCGCGCGCGTCCTCGCGAGCACAGATCGCCGCTAGCACGAGTCCTTGCGGAAACTCCACGGGCACGTCTTTTAGGCTATGAACGGCTATGTGTGCTTCGCCGCGAAGCATACTCTCCTCAAGCTCCTTTGTAAAAAGCCCCTTGCCGCCGATCTTCGCAAGCGGCGTGTCTAAAATTTTATCGCCTTTGGTTTTCATGCTTTTTAGCTGTGCTTGGATGCCGTGGGCGTTAAGCAGCGATGCGATATGCTCGCTCTGCCACAGCGCAAGCACGCTGCCGCGCGTAGCGATGATCAAATTTTTCATTTTTTCTCTCCTATGCTTTTTCGAATCTCGATTTCGTTCTCTTCGATCACCTCAACGTCGATTACATCGTCGCCGTGGGCTTTGCGGCGCCAAAATTTTTGTTCGCTTTTTTCGGAATTTTCGCTGCTAGCGTTAAATTTAGGCACGTCGCTGGTGACGCAGTAAAACGACGCAGTGATTATGCAAACGCCCAAAATATCGCCGAAAATGCCAGGTGCAATGAGAAAAACGCCGCCTACGACGAAGCCCACGCCGCTTAAAATTTCTTTCGGCGAGATTTTCATTAGATTAAAAAAGCCCATCCACGAGCGGTTTGCTACGACGTAACCGCCTAAAATCGCGCTTATGACGATCTCCACCGCATACGCCGCGAAGCCGTTTGCGCTTACGAAATAATAGGTCGTAAATGCCTCAATTATCAGATATGGAACGATCAAAAGCCTAAACATATTTTTCCTTGAATTATCGCTTTAAATCGCGCCTCTTTAAAGACGCTAAAATTTAATCGCGGATTTTAGCAAATTCCGTCTGAATTTTTAATGTATCGCAAGAGCCCCTCGCAGCCGCGTTTTATGTCCGCATAGCAGCGCTCGAAATCGCGCGTGTAGTAGGGATCGGCAATTTGTAGGTGTTCGGAGCCGGTTAAATTTGAATTGGCGCCTTTTAAATTTAAGCCGGTTTGCTTTGCTGGGCCTTTAAAATTTCGCGCATCGCAGCTTGCAAAATTTTCCCCTGCAAATTCCAAAAGAAATTTTACCTTAGCCATATCCTTGCCGCGAAAAATTCGCCCCAGCGAGCGCATGTTCTCATCATCCATGCAAAGTATGAGATCGTAACGCTCGTAGTCTGCGGGCGTAACCTGCATGGCGTGATGCGCTACGAGCGGTACCTTTTGCTCTTTTAGCACGCGCTGCGTTTCGTAGTAGGGCGGCGAGCCGATCTCGTCGGCGTGCGTCGCCGCAGAATCTACGCTCACGCGCGCACTTAGACCACTTTGATTAATGAAATTTTGCATCACGGACTGCGCCATCGGCGAGCGACAGATGTTGCCGTGACAGACGAAAAGTAGCCTCACACGCGCCTACTGCGTGATGATGTCGTAGTTTTTCGGAATTGCGGGCTTGAAGATCGCATCGTTTACCGGCGCGTTTTTGCGGACGTTGCTTAGATTTATGACGACCTTATTGTCCATTTTATCGGTGTAGCTGATCTTGCTCGGCAAATCGCCCTTTAGCTCGATGAGATATTTCACGTCGTCGAAACTCGCCTCATAAACGCCGTTTTTATTTGGCTTTGCGTTCGCTAGGATCGCGGTTAAATTTGGCGTTTCTTTGATATTCGTGATGATAGCCTGCTCGAGTTCGGGCTCGATTACGACGACCTTTGTGAAACTAAAAAATATATTTTTTATCGTAGGGGTCTTATAATGCCACACGGCGTGCTCTTTCGTGGCGCTAAAATCGCCGCCGTAGCTGATTTTCGCATCGTCGCTCTGCACGGTTTGCGAAAAATTTGCGCTCAGAGTGTTGAATTCTATCCCGCTTGCGAATGCAAAAATGCAGCTTGCCGCTAAAGAAATAAGAGTTTTTTTCATAAATTTTGCCTTTATTTTTGAAAATTTGCGCGTATTATAGCCGTTTTTCTAGGATTTAATTAAATAGAAACTAAAAATATGTTAATATGCGCGATTAAAAATTTTAAAAGTAAGGTTCGGTAATGTTTAAAAAGGTCATTCACGGGATTTTCGGCACTAAAAACGATAGGATCGTCAAACAATACGCCAAGCGTGCAGCGCAGATCAGTGCGCTTGAAGAAAACTACGCGGCAATGGACGATGCGACGCTTAAGGCGGAATTTGAAGCGTTAAGAGCGCAAGTTCGCGCGGGCGAAAAGAGCACGGACGACGTGCTTAACGAAGTGTTTGCTATCGTGCGAGAGGCGGGCAAAAGAGTGCTAAATATGCGCCACTTCGACGTTCAGCTGATAGGCGGTTTGGTGCTAAACGACGGCGCGATTGCCGAGATGAAAACGGGCGAAGGAAAGACCCTCGTAGCGACTTTGGCGGTAGTGCTAAATGCGATGGAGGGCAAGGGTGTGCATGTCGTAACCGTAAACGACTACCTAGCTAAGCGCGATGCCGCACAGATGGGCGAGCTATATGAATTTTTAGGGCTTAGTACCGGTGTGATCGTAGGCGGAGAATACGATGACGCCAAGCGCAAGGCTGCATACGCGTGCGACATCACCTACGGCACAAACAACGAGTTCGGCTTTGACTATCTGCGTGATAATATGAAATTTAGCGCGGATGAAAAGGTGCAGCGCGGGCATCATTTCGTAATCGTAGACGAGGTCGATAGTATTTTAATCGATGAAGCCAGGACGCCGCTCATCATCTCGGGCCCTACGAACCGCACCCTAGACGGCTACATCAAGGCAAACGAAGTGGCGCGTGCGATGATCCGCGGCGAGGCGCCAGCCGATCCAAAAGGCAAGGCGACGGGCGATTTTACCGTAGATGAGAAAAACCGCGCCGTTTTGATCACGGAGGCAGGAATTTCAAAAGCTGAGAAGCTTTTTGGCGTCGATAACCTCTATAGTCTCGAAAATGCCGTGCTTAGCCACTACCTTGATCAAGCACTTAAGGCGAATTATCTATTTGAAAAGGATGTGCACTACGTCGTGCGCGACGGACAGGTCGTAATCGTGGATGAATTTACGGGGCGTCTGAGCGAGGGTCGCAGATTCAGCGAAGGCTTGCATCAGGCGCTTGAAGCCAAAGAGGGCGTGCAGATCCAAGAGGAGAGCCAAACTCTTGCCGACATTACCTTTCAAAACTACTTCCGACTTTATGAGAAGCTCGCCGGTATGACGGGCACGGCGCAGACGGAGGCAACGGAATTTGCTCAAATTTACAAACTCGAAGTGGTCTCGATCCCTACAAACGTGCCGGTCATCAGAAAAGATCAAAACGACCTTATCTACAAGACTGAGCGCGAAAAATTTGATGCCGTCATTGGTGAGATCAAGCGGCTAAATTCCAAAGGCCAGCCCGTGCTCGTGGGCACGGCGTCGATCGAAAAGAGCGAGAAGTTGCACGAGCTTTTGGTTAAAGAAAACATCGCGCACTCCGTGCTAAACGCCAAAAATCACGAGCGCGAGGCGCAGATCATCAAAGACGCGGGCGTAAAGGGTGCCGTAACGATCGCTACGAATATGGCGGGACGTGGCGTGGATATCCGCATAGACGATGAAGTGCGCGCTTTGGGTGGGCTGTATATTTTAGGTACCGAGCGCCACGAAAGTCGCCGCATCGATAATCAGCTCCGCGGACGAAGCGGGCGCCAGGGCGATCCTGGCGAGAGTAGATTTTTCTTAAGCTTGGAGGATAACCTGCTTAGAATTTTTGGCAGCGACAAGATCAAAAATATCATGGATCGCTTAGGTTTGAAAGATGGCGAGCATATCGAATCAGGCATGGTTTCGCGCGCAGTAGAGAACGCGCAGAAAAAGGTCGAGAGCTTGCATTTTGAAGCGCGTAAAAATATCCTAGAATACGACGACGTCGCAAACGAGCAGCGCAAAACGATCTATAAATATCGCAACGAGCTTTTGGATCCCGACTACGATCTGAAAGATAAAATCATTCAAAACCGCGAGGAATATATCTCTAGTGTGCTTGAGGAGCTTGAAATTTTCGACGGCGTAAATATCAAAGAGGTCGATAAATTCCCGATTGTCGCCAAAATCGCTCAAGAAACGGGCGAGGTACTCGAAAATAGCGAGCTTGAGAAGGTCGATGATTTCAAAGAGCTGAAAGAAAAGATCATCGGCGCGCTTGCCGTTTCGTATGAAAACAAGATGTCGCCGATCGATCCGCAGCAACGCAAAAGTATCGAAAAGATGCTTTATCTGCAGATCGTCGATCGCGACTGGAGAGAGCATCTGTATCAGATGGATATCCTAAAGGCGGGCATCGGACTTCGCGGCTACAACCACAAAGACCCGCTTACCGAGTATAAAAAGGAGAGCTACAATCTCTTTATGGAGCTTGTAATGCGCCTCAAATCCGATAGTATCCGCTTGCTGCATTCGATCCAGTTCAAATCACAGGAGGAGATCGAAGCCGAGCGGCGCGCGATGCAGGAGCGTATGGAGAGCTCAAACGCCAAAGAACTCGCCGCCGCAAGCACGAATGAAGCGCAGCTAAAGGGCTCAGACGAGTTCGGCGACAAAAAGCCTAAGCGAAACGATCCTTGCCCTTGCGGCAGCGGCAAAAAATACAAAGACTGCCACGGCAAGGGCGGTCCGAAAAAAGGCGGCTTTGCGAGGTAGGCGCGGCGATCGATCGTAAGTACGCACG
Source organism: uncultured Campylobacter sp. (assembly GCF_938045775.1). Taxonomy (GTDB): domain Bacteria; phylum Campylobacterota; class Campylobacteria; order Campylobacterales; family Campylobacteraceae; genus Campylobacter_B. The sequence goes on along the minus strand of NZ_CALIBH010000169.1, from coordinate 4,534 downwards.
ATCGGCGCTTTTTGATCTTGCTTTGCTTCTGTATTCAGCGCGTATGTCGCAGGCGAGAGCGTCATAAAATTTTAAAGGGGCTCGATCGCTAGGCGGCGTGGATAGAAATTTTAAAAGAGCTTGATGGTGAGGCCGCGCGGACGGCGCGCAAAGCTGCGCGATGGGGTGGAATTTTAGTTTTGAAATTTTAAAATTTCAAAGCGCGCCTGATGCTTTGCCGCATATTTTTCATAGCGCTGTTGCGGTGCGCCGTGTGGTAAAACGCAAGCCAATCAGCGCGTGATACTTAAATTTAGTGCGCAGCTAGGACACTGCGCGGCATTTGAAATTTTAAATTTATGCGACGCGGGCGAGCTTACAAGCGAAATCAGCCTTAAATTTTAAGAATTTCAAAATTCTAAAAAGTTTTAAATTTCTAAAATTTTAAAGTTTCGAGGCATTTGAAATTTTAAAATTTAGAATTCGGGTTTAAAATTTCAAAGTTTTGGCAAGACGATATGTTTGATTTGCCGTATCGGATATCTTGGGGCGAATTTCATTGCGTATAAATAGATTTCGGCGCGATTTTAAATTTCAAAGCAGGCTGGAGCTTCTATATTTGACGGCGCAAAACCTATTTTTGGAATTTTAAAATTCCAAAATACCTAAAATTTCACATAGAATTTAACGCTAAATTTTATGTGAAATTTTACAAGGACAGCTTTTTGGTAAAGTATTTATTATTCAAATATCTCAGATTCGACCGCTCTCAGCCCTTCATTACGCTTTCGGCGCTGCTTGCGTTCTTGGGCGTCGGCGTGGGGCTTACGGTGCTCATCGTCGCGATGGCGATAATGAACGGCTTTGATAAGGAATTTGAGCGCAAGCTCTTTACGATGAACTACCCGATCACGATCCATAGCCACTTTCGCGGCGGCATTTCAAAAGACGACGTGGAGGGGCTGCGGGCGGACTTTCCCGATCTGATCTTTAGCCCGTATATTAGCTCGCAAGTTATCGCCAAAAGCGGCGAGAAGCTCGAGGGCGGGCTGATTTTCGGCGTAAATTTAAACGACGAAAAGCGCATCAACTCCGTCGTCGCAGCAGGCGCCAAAGACGCCAATCTAACGGACTACGGCATCATGATAGGGCACGGGATCAAGGACGAGTTTATGCTGGATGAGGGCAGCAAGATCACGATGATCTTTACGAAGAGCGATCCGGGCGGCTTTGCGCTGATCCCTAAGATGAAGCGCTTTGATGTGCGCGCGGATTTCAGCTCTGGGTTGATCGCCTACGATAAAGCCTATTCCTACGCAGACGCGAGCGATCTAGCCAAAATTTTGGGCTACGACGAGGGGACATTCGACGGCGTACATGTTTTTTCAAACGATCCGTTTAAGGATCTGGAGCGTATCAAAAAAAGCCTCCCCGGCGGTGCTAGCGCCGTGGGCTGGTGGCAGCAAAACGGCAATTTTTTCAGCGCCCTTGCACTTGAAAAACGCGCGCTTTTCATCGTGCTGATGCTGATAATCCTGGTCGCGAGCCTAAATATCGTAAGTTCGCTTCTGATGACCGTGATGAATCGCCGCCAAGAGATCGCGCTTTTACTTAGCCTGGGCGCTAGCAAAAAGGAGGTTAAAAGGACCTTTTTTGCGCTCGGAGCCACGATCGGCGGCGGCGGCATCATATTCGGGCTCATTTTGGGCCTATTCGGCGTGTGGCTACTCGGAAGCTTCGACATCGTAAATCTGCCGGCCGACGTTTACGGAAGCTCGAAGCTACCGATGGAGCTCTCGCTAGGCGATTTGGTGATGATTTTAATCGGCGCAGTGGTTATCGTGGCGCTATCGTCGTGGTACCCGGCCAAAAAAGCCACGCAGATCGACGTGCTGCAAACACTGCGCAACGAGTAAATTTAAACGCGGCGCCTTTAAAATTTAGCTAAATTTTGAAATTTAGAGCGGCGCGGCTGTGTTCGGAGCGGTATTTTAGCGCGCGGGTGGAGACTGCGCGATCTTGCACAGCGCGTATCGCGTAAAATTGCACTAAATACGATTTGTGTCGCCAGAATTTTGATTTTTTCGTGAGATTGTAAGCTACATGGAGCCTAAATTTTGAATAAATTTGGTCGTTCAAATTTATTCAAAATTTTAAATTCTAAAGGGGAGCAAATTTTTAGAGCGCTTTTCTAAATTTTGTAAAATTTCAAAACCACTTAAAGATGAAATCATAAAAATTTTGAAAGGATTTATGGTGAAAAAGATCGTTTTATTTCTGTGTGCGATGCTATTTCTGTGCGGCTGCTCTAGGAGCGGGCCGCAAAACGCCCCCGAGCAAGATACGGCACCAAGCCATCATTATCATTATACAGGCTACTATTACGCATAGGATGGATATACCGCAACGAGCCGCGATAATAGGCATTTAACGACGGGCAAAAACAACATAGCAGTTCTTACTCGTCCGTGGATAAAAAAGGCTCAATTCCGCTATACTGGCTGTACGAACGCTGAAACCTGAGCGTGGCAACGCCAAGACGCCCATCCGCTTATGATGCGACGATAAAATTTCGGCTTGCTTAAACAGGCTTAAATTTAGGACGAAATTCTTTTTAAAATTCTTTCAAATTCCCATAAAATCCCGCTGAATAAATCTAAATTTTATAAATTTTAGGGTAACATTTGCCTTATTTTTCAAAAAGGCTTTAAATGACTTTAATCGACGGCAAAAGCATAAGCGCGAAGGTAAAAGAAGAGATCAAATCGGACACTTCGGATCTTGCCGCAAAGGGCGTAAAGCCCGCGCTGGCGGTGATTTTAGTAGGCGATGATGCGGCGAGCAAGACCTATGTCGCGAGCAAGGAAAAAGCCTGCGCCACCTGTGGGATCCGATCCGTAGCGCACCGCTTGAGCTCCGACGTGGGCGAGGCAGCGCTTTTAGAACTGATAGAAAATTTAAACGAGGACGAAAGTATCGACGGCATTTTGGTGCAGTTGCCGCTTCCAAAACATATCGATACGAATAAAATTTTAGAAAAAATAAGCCCGCAAAAGGACGTGGACGGATTTAGCGCGATAAACGTAGGCAAGCTTACTAGTGGGCTTGCGGACGGTTTTGTGCCTTGCACTCCGCTTGGCGTGATGCGCCTACTTGAGGAATACGGCGTGCAGATAGTGGGTAAAAACGCCGTCGTGCTAGGCCGCAGCAATATCGTAGGAAAGCCGATGGCAAGCCTGCTGCTAAATGCCGACGCCACCGTCACTATCGCTCATAGCAAGACGAAAAATTTAAAGCAGCTTTGCGCAGACGCCGACATTTTGGTTGCCGCGGTCGGCAAGGCGCATTTTGTGGGCGCCGATATGATAAAACAAGGCGCGGTGGTGATCGATGTGGGGATTAATCGCGGCGGCGACGGCAAGCTAAAGGGTGACGTCGATTTTGATGCGGTAGCGCCAAAATGCTCGTTCATCACGCCCGTGCCCGGAGGCGTGGGGCCGATGACGATTGCGATGCTTTTGAGCAATACGATAAAATCGGCGAAAAATCGCTTAAGGCAAAGAGTCTAAATGAAAATACTAAGCAAAATTTATCACTTTTTATCGAGTTGGACGGGGACGGTCATCGTCGTTTTATTCGTCATTCTTTTTGTGGCGCAAGCCTTCGTGATCCCCAGCGGATCGATGCGCTACACGCTTTTGGAGGGTGATTTTTTATTCGTTAAAAAATTTAGCTACGGCATCCCGACTCCGCATATTCCGTTTGTAGAGTGGCAGGTAGCTCCTGATAGCGACGGAGATGGGCATATCATCCGTGGCGAGGGTCCGAAGCGCGGTGATATCGTGGTTTTTCGCTATCCGCTTAATGAAAAAATGCACTTTGTAAAGCGAAATTTTGCCGTAGGTGGCGACGAGGTGATATTTGATCTGAATAATTTCTACCTTCGTCCGCATGAAGGCGACGAGTTCATTGCTGCGAACTATGATGCTCGCGACATTGTGATTTTAGGTGGCGAAAAATACGTTAAAGAGCCCTATAAATTTAAAGGCATTCACTACGACCCTAATGCTAGAAACTCGATGCTAACAAATGTCAAAATCGCACTTGAGAAGGGTGAATTTTCTATGAAGCCCATTAGTTTAAGTGAAATTCCTCATAGCTTCGAAGCTGCGGGGATAAGCTTCAATGCCTTTTACATCAAAGTGCCGCAGGATGAGTATTTTATGATAGGCGATAATCGAAATAATTCCGCCGATAGCCGCTTCTGGGGTCCGGTACCTTATCGTCTGATCGTCGGCAAGCCATGGTTTACATATTTTAGTATCGATGCCGATCGCAAGATCCGCTGGGAGCGAATCGGGCGCTTCGTCGATACCTTGCAAAACGACGAGAGCCTAATCTATGAGCAAAAATAAGGAGCGGCAATGCAAATAAATAAAATTTTCATAGCGAGCGATCATGCGGGCTTTCGTGCCAAGGAGCAAGCCAAAAAAGCGCTCGCCGCTTTAGGTTACGAAGCGGTCGATCTTGGCACGCATAGTGCCGAAGCGAGCGT
>NZ_CALIBH010000168.1 GCF_938045775.1 uncultured Campylobacter sp. | reverse complement strand
AAGCAGCACTCCGTCAGGCTTGATGCGGACGGTTTCATAAAGATTGCTCTTTGAGAGGAAGGATTCCGCGTCCGCGCGATCGGCAGCACTTTTAGCGCTTAGCGCATGTGCGCCGAAAGCCTCTTGATTGCTGATCCAAAAGGTGCGGTAGCCACTTAGCTTAAACATATCAATGATGCTAAGGTTGCGAAACCAAGCCCTTTTGCGCTCGCTTTCGTAATCGCTGAAATTTAAAAGCCGCATCAGCACCTGATTAGTCGTGCCGTAAGGCGAGATTGTATCGCTAAATTTTATCAGATTGCCGCTTGCCTCGAGACCCTCCAAAAGCGGCGTATTTTTAACGCCGTAGCCGTAGAGCGACATATGCCCGCGCTGCAAGCTCTCACCGATTATTAGGATGATATTTTTGACGCGAGACTTTTGCAAGGCGTGGTTTGTAGCGGTCTCAGGGTTTTTGGAATTTGAAATCGCGCCGGGGCTTTGTGGTACGGAATTTAAAATCTCGCCGGAGCTCTGCGCCATAGCGCCCGAGGCAGACGTAGAATTTAAGTTTGCGCCGGAATTTTGCGCCTGGGCACTTGATGCGGGCGCGGAATTTTCAGACGCGGAGCCCGAGGCGGCGCCTTGCGGATCCGAATTTGTGCTGCCTTTTAAAACGCTTTCGTTCGCGCGCTTGGCCTCGTCATATCCGAGCTGCACTTCACGCATATCGGTGATGAAATTTTTATCGCTAAGATAGTCTTTTATCGTGAAAGCAAACTCCAGCGGGACGTATTGCGATAGCTTGGTTATATAGCCCTGTTTGCCTTGGAAAGCTTTAGTGGCAATATCCGCGCAAAAGATCGCCCCGTAGATAAGATAAAGCGCTGCTAGCAGCAATCTTAGACCGCTATGCGTTTGCTCCTCCTTTCTCCGCCCCATTCTTAGCGCTGCAAAGATGCAGCCAAGCAGCGCCGCTAGATATAAAATCGTTGCGGAGTTAAGAAACTGCGAAACAAACTCGCGCGTCTCGGCTGCGTCGGTATGCACAAGCGCGTCGATCACCACGACGTTGAAGCTTGAGTCGAAATTTACGATCAAAAATAAAGCCACACTCGCAATTAGCGCAATTAGCGCTAGTAACACGAACGAAACGAGCTTAAAAAATCGCCCGCTAAGCAGATAGCAGAGGTGAAAGATGAGTAAATTTGTGATGAGCACCGCAGAAAAGCCTTTAAATACATGCGAAAAATGATACCCATTGATCTGATAATGTATCTTAGCCCAGCACGCGAGTAAGCATAGCGCTGTGCTAAGCCAAAACACTCTCCATGCGGGACGTTCGCGCAGTGCGGCAAAAAAGCCGCGGTCGATTTTCATAAGCAAGCGCGCTATAAGCCTACCCGCTTTCGTCCGCGCCATAAGCCCGCCTATATTTGCTAGCGCTACATAAAATTTTTCTCTCATTTCATCTTCCTTAGCTTTACAAAGACTCGACGACGCGCACTCTGCGTAGCGCGACACATTTTCGCTTTAAAATCAAGGCGTAATATTAGCCGCTTAAAGCTTTGAGCTTGCTTACTTGCGCGCCTTTACGCTTCAAATTTTACGGCTAAATTTAAAGATACAGGGAGTTTGTAATTGGACGACAGAATTTTGAGGCTAAATTTTAATTGAAAACGGATCTATGAGCGAAACTACAAAACGAGACTTTAAAAACAGAAAGCATGAGCTAAAGCACAACCTTTAAAAATTTTACGGCTAGGTTACAAACCGTCGCAATAGATTTAAAAATTTCTAGCACGATAGGTTTCTTTCGGATAAAAATTTATGCATGAAGCGGCTGAGGTAAAATTCTACGGCACGAGGGATATAAAATTGTCGAAAGCTAAGCGCAGGCGGAATTTCGCCTCGGCAAAAGTGTAAAATTTTAACTAGCTCAAGCCGCCTTTTGTGCGAAAATCTACGCGACGCTTAGGACTTCTACCTTGTCGTCGAAAACCGCCATGCAGTGCTCGTAGTGGCTAGTGCGAAGCCCATCCTTGCTTCTCGTGCTCCATTTATCCTCGGCGATGACCGGCGTGCCGTCCTTTTGGCAGATCATCGGCTCGATGCAAAAGACCATGCCGTTTTTGATTTTAGCACCCGATTTTGGATTGTTGCCCTCCAGATAGTTTGGGATCTCAGGCTCTTCGTGCGGGTGCTTGCCGATGCCGTGGCCGCAGAAGCCGTATAGCGGCACGAAGCCGCGCGCGCGGATAAATTTCTCGATCTCGAAGCTTAGCTCTTTGAAGTGCATCCCTACCCTGATCGTTTTGATGGCAAACTCCAGCGTGTCCTTACTGCATGCGATGAGATCTTCGTCGGCTTTTGAAATTTTACCGACGGGCAGAGTGCGTGCGCTGTCGCCGAAATATCCGTTTAGCTTCGAGCCCAAATCGACGCCTAAGATATCGCCCTCTTGTAAGATCGTTTCGTCTGGGATGCCGTGGATAATGACTTCGTTTAGCGAGAGGCAAGCGGCGTTTGGAAAGCCGTATAGCCCTTTAAAAGCAGGATATGCGCCTTTGGATGTGATGAAATCGTCGATCTTCTTATCGACTTCGAGTAGGCTAAGACCCGGCTTTATGAATGAAGCTGCGTAATCAAGGGCCTGCGCAACGATCTTGTTCGCTGCACGCAGCCCTTCTAAATCTTTTTTTGTTTTAAGCAAAATTGCCATTTATAGCCCGACCGCGCTTAGGGTCTGATATTTGTTCATATAGATCTGCGCTTCTATGCGTCTCATCGTATCAAGAGCGACGGAGACGACGATCAGCACGCTGGTGCCGCCGAAATAAAACGGCACGCCCATAAATTTAACGAGCAGCCACGGGATGACGGTTACTAGCCCGAGATAGATCGAGCCCCAAAACGTAAGACGGCTAGCAACTTCGTTTAAAAAGCTCGCCGTTCCCTCGCCCGGACGAATGCCCGGGATAAATCCGCCCTGCTTCTTTAAATTTTCGCTAATATCCTTGGAATTAAAAGCGATTGACGCATAAAAATACGCAAAAAATATAACCAACACAAAGGTCAAAAAGTTAAAGAAGTAATTGCTAGGACTGAGGAAATCGTGGATCTTTTGGATGATCGGATTGGTGCTTGCCTGTAAAATTGTAGTCGGAAACATCAAAATCGCGCTTGCAAAAATAGGCGGAATGACGCCACTTAAATTTAGCTTGATCGGCACGTAATTCATAATGCGCTTGTTTTGATTCGCCATCAATACCTTGCGCGAAAACGATACCGGAATTCTGCGTTCACCTAGCTCCACATATAAAATCGCTCCGATAGTAGCCAGGATGATTAGCACAATCGCAATTAGCTTTAAAACGTTCATTTCGCCGGTATTTACTAAATTTACGGTACTTCCGATCGCTCTAGGGATGGCGCTTACGATACCCGCAAAGATAATAAGGCTGGTGCCGTTACCGACGCCGCGTTGCGTAATCTGCTCGCCGATCCACATCAAAAGCATGGTGCCTGCTAGCATCGAAATGCACGAGATAAAAACAAACTCGTTGGTATTTTCGGCCATTATCGCAGGCGCTCCGGTCTGTCCGTGAATGCCCTGCAAGCCGATGCTAACGCCGATGGATTGAACCATAGCGATTGCGATTGTAGCATATCGGATGATCTGCATATATTTCTGCATACCGTCGCGCTCTTTTTTAAGTTTGCCTAAATTTGGAAAGGTTGCGGCAAGCAGCTCCATAATGATCGAAGCGGTAATATAAGGCATAATGCCTAGCGAGATAACGCTGAATCGCTCCGCCGCGTTACCGCTAAACATATTAAACATTCCAAAAGCGTTGTTGCTATTGCTTTGAAAAAATTGCTTTATAACCTCAACGTCCACTCCCGGAACTGGCACGTAAGCTAGCAACCTATAGGCAAAAAGAAAGCCCAAAGTAATGAGAATTTTGTTGCGTAGCGATTTATTCATTATTTTTGTCCGCTAAATTTTACGTTCTCGTCTTTAATCTTGCTAGCGAGTGCTTTTGCGCCTACGCCGATCAGCTTGATCTTTTTAACGGAATTTGAAATTTTATGAACGGATTTGATGCTTTCGATCGTGATCTCGCTAAGATCTTTGATAGCTTCGATTTTATCGACATTGATCACGTAAGGCTTTTCAAATTTAGAAGTAAAACCTACCTTTGGAAGCCTTCGCTGAATCGGCTGCTGACCGCCCTCGAAGCCTCTTTTTTCATGAGAGCCAGTGCGCGCGGTCTGACCCTTGCCACCGCGACCCGCAGTTTTACCCAGACCGCTTCCTTGACCACGACCCAAGCGCTTAGTAGCGTGAGTCGAGCCTGGGGCTTTTTTAAGATTTTCTAATCCCATCTTTTATCCTTGTTAGTGTTTTAACATACTAAGAGCTTTCATCGTAGCTCTTACGACATTTGAGGAGTTGTTCGAACCTAGCGATTTAGTGAGGATATCTTTAACACCCGCAAGCTCTAAAACTGGGCGGACTGAACCGCCTGCGATAACGCCGGTACCTTCGCTCGCCGGCTTAAGTAAAATTTTGCTCGCATTGTATTTAACTTCGATATCGTGAGTGATAGTGGAGCCGTTTAAATTTACCTTGATGATATTTTTAAACGCATCGTCTACCGCTTTTTTAATCGCATCTGGAACCTCTTTGGATTTACCAAAGCCAAAGCCTACCAAGCCGTTTCTATTGCCTACTACGATAAGAGCCGTAAACCTAAACCTTCTACCGCCTTTAACGACCTTTGTAACCCTACCGATATTGACGATTACCTCTTCGAATTCTTCTCTATTATACTTTTCCACAATCATTCCTTTGGGTTATAGTTTGATGCCGTTTTGGCGTAGCGACTCGGCAAAGCTTGCGATTACGCCATGATACAAATAGCCATTGCGATCGAAAATCGCTTCAGAAATGCCTTTATCTTTTAGCTTGGAGGCTAAATCTTTAGCTAAGCTAGCCGCGCCCTCTTTGTTTGCCTTTAAATTTAAAACCTTACCGCTGCTGGCGCACAAAGTCGCGCTCGCTGCGTCGTCGATAGCCTGAGCGTAGACTGTTCTATTGGATTTGAAAATAGAAATTCTAGGGCAAGATGCGACGCCTGAAATTTTAGCGCGAATTCTTCTTTTTCTCTTGATTCGTAAAGAGATTTTTCTTTTTAATACGTTCTGTGTCATTTCTCAACCCTTATTTCTTAGCTGTTTTTCCGGCTTTGCGGATGATATGCTCTTCAAGATACTTGATGCCTTTACCCTTATACGGCTCAGGCGGTCTGAATCCTCTGATCTCGGCTGCTACTTGACCTACTTGCTGCTTATCGTCGCCTTTGATGGTTACGACGTTTTTATCTACGGAAATTTCGATTCCCTTTGGAGATTCAAAATTTATCGGATGCGAAAAGCCCAAATTTAGCTCAAGCACCTTGCCCTTCATCGCGGCTCTATAGCCGACGCCGTTGATTTCGAGCTGTTTTGAAAAGCCCTCGGTAAGACCAAGGACGATATTGTTAGCTAAAGCGCGGTATGTTCCCCAATACGCCCTGCTCTGTCTATCCTCGCCCTTAGGTGAGAATTCTATCTTTCCGTCTTCGATTTTTACATCGACATGACCTTTTAAATCAAGCTCTTTTTCGTTATTCGATTTTTTAAATTTTAACGACGAGCCGTCGATTTTGACCTCTAAGCCGTTTGGAATAGAGATCGGTTTTTTACCAATTCTTGACATAATTTTCCTTTTTATTTGTCTAGGGTATGTCTACTTTTACGAATGGATACCACAATGCCATAAAAAGTAGAAACTTCTTACCAGATCGTGCAAAGCACTTCGCCGCCGACGCCAGCTTTGTGTGCGTCGATACCGCTCATAACGCCTTTACTTGTGCTAACGACAACGGTTCCGTAGCCGTTTTTGAAGCGCTTGATCTCGTCTTTGCCTTGATATACGCGGCGACCCGGAGTCGAAATTCTTTTAACTTCGTTTATCACGCTCCTGCCCTTTTCGTCGTATTTAAGCACTACGTTGATGACCTTTTTATTGTTTTCCTCTACTACGTTGTAGCTCTCGATATAGCCCTTCTCGGCTAAAATTTTAAGCATAGCCTCAACGACATTTGAGTGAAAAAGCTTAGTCGTATCTAGCCTTCGCATCGCAGCATTTCTGATGCGAGTTAGTCCATCTGAAATAAGATCGTTAATCATCTCTTCTCCTTACCAGCTTGCTTTTTTTAGACCTGGGATTAAGCCCTCATTTGCCATCTTGCGAAGGCAAACGCGACAAATTCCAAAATCCTTATAAACGGAGTGCGGACGACCGCAAATTTGACATCTGGTATATGCGCGAGTGCTAAATTTAGCAGGGCGTTTCGCCTTGGCTACCATTGATTTTTTTGCCATATCATTTTCCTTTTGCAAAAGGCATGCCGAATAGTTCTAGCAATTTAAATGCCTCTTTATCGTTATTTGTAGTCGTTACAACGGTTATATTCATACCGTGAGTTCTTAAAATTTGATCGTATTCGACCTCAGGGAACATCAGCTGCTCTTGCAAACCGAAGTTATAATTGCCGCGTCCGTCAAAGCCCGTTCTAGGTAGTCCTCGGAAATCCTTAACTCTAGGAAGCGCGATAGAGATCAGTTTGTCTAGGAAGGCAAACATCTGCTCCTTTCGTAACGTAACCATTATACCTACCGGGAAACCTTCGCGCACTTTAAAGCCGGCAACCGATTTTTTTGCATTGACGATAAGCGCTTTTTGACCTGCGATCAGCGAGATAGTATCTGCCATATTTTGAAGCACTTTTTGATCTTTGCTCGATTCGCCCGTTCCTACGCTGATAACGATCTTTTCAAGCGCCGGGATAAGCATAGGATTTTTTATATCAAATTCTTTCTGCAAAGCAGCTCTGATGGAATTAGCGTATTTATCTTTTAGTCTGCTCATAATCAACCCTCTACCAACGCAACGTTTGAAATATCCATAGGCATCTCTTTGCTTGTAAAGCCGCCTTGCGGATTTTGCTCGGTTGGTTTGATAGCCTTTTTAGCCATTTTACAACCCTCGACGATAACTTGAGCTTTTTTAGGAAACACGGCTTTGACTGTGCCTGTTTTGCCCTTATCGTCACCTGCAATGATCTTTACTTGATCGCCCTTTTTAATCTTAAATTTTACTGCCATTATAAAACCTCCGGAGCCAGCGAAACGATCTTCATAAAACCGCCATATCTGACCTCTCTACCGATAGGACCGAAAATACGAGTGCCGATCGGCTCTTTTTTTGAATCCAAAATAACGGCTGCGTTCTCATCAAATCTAATTAGTGAGCCGTTGCCTCTATGCAATTCTTTAGTCGTACGAACGACTACGGCTTTTACTACTTGACCGCGCTTAATCTTGCCGTTAGGGAGCGCTTTTTTTACAGAGCAAACGATAATATCGCCGATTGTAGCGTATCTTCTTTTGCTGCCGCCCAAAACTTTAATACACATAAGTTCTTTTGCGCCGCTATTATCAGCCACCGCAAGTCTGGTAAAACTCTGTATCATTATTCAACTCCTGTTTTCAAAACCGCTTTTAAGCGAAACGATTTTCTAGCGCTTAGCGGTCTGCACTCGATCGCAGATATGGTGTCGCCGATCTTTACGACGTTGTTTTCATCGTGGATCAGATATTTTTTAAATCTTTTTACGATCTTTCTATATCTAGGGTGCATAACCCTTCGCTCTACCAAAACGGTAGCTGTTTTATCGCCCGCCTTCTTTACGACTACGCCTTGAATTTCTCTTTTAAATGCCATAACCTATCCTTATTTAGCTTTAATAGCGGTGTTGATTCTAGCGATATCTTTTTTGATAGCGCGAATCTCGTTAGGATTGCTTAGCTGCATAGTTTTTAGCTTTTGTCTAGCCGTAAATAAAAGCAACTTACTTTGTTTCAACATAGAATTTAGCTCAGCTAAATCTTTATCTTTCAAATCAGTATATTTCATTTTCGCTTTCCCTACTTACGATTTTCGTTTTAAAAGGTAGTTTATGAATTGAAAGCATAAGCGCCTCTTTAGCAACCTCTTCGCTAACGCCGGTCATCTCGAAAATGATCCTGCCCGGTTTTATATTCATTACCCACTCTTCTACGCCGCTCTTACCCTTACCCATACGAGTTTGTAGAGGCTTTTTGGTAAGCGGTTTGTCTGGGAATACCTTAATCCAAATTTTAGCTTGACGATTCACGAAGCGCGTCATCGCGACACGAGCCGCTTCGATCTGGCGAGAATTTACCCTACCTGCCTCTACCGCTTTGATACCGAAATCGCCGAACGTCAAGGAATTTCCTCTCGTCGCATAGCCGCGATTGCGACCTTTCATCATCTTGCGGTATTTTGTTCTTTTTGGCATCAACATAACTATTTACCTCTTCTTGGTCTGCGTGTTTTTTTAGGCGCATCATCGGTCTTTTCAGCCTGGATGCCTTTTTGTAAAATTTCACCCTTAAAGATCCAAACCTTAATGCCGATATTACCGTAGGTTGTATGTGCTTCGGCAAAGCCGTAATCGATCCTAGCCCTTAGAGTATGAAGCGGAACGCGTCCCTCCAAATACCATTCGGTTCTAGCCATCTCCGCACCGCCTAAGCGACCTGCGACGCAAATTTTAATTCCTTTTGCACCTGCTTTTTGAGCGCCTTGGATGACCTTCTTCATAGCGCGGCGGAATGCAACGCGGCGCTCCAACTGCATGGCTACGTTTTCCGCAGCCAAAAGTGCGTTCGAGCCTACTTTGCGTTCCTCTTTGATATTGATGGCTATGTCTTTATTGACTAGCTTAACGACTTCGCTTCTTAAATTTTCAACCTCGCCGCCTTTTTTGCCGATGATGATGCCCGGTCTTGCGGCTACGATCGTTACGCGAATTTTCTTAGCCGTTCTTTCGATAAGAATTTGGCTAATTCCCGCATAGTAAAGCTTAGCTTTTAAAAATTTGCGGATCTTATAATCCTCGCCGATACTCTCGGAAAGCGTCGCTTTAGAAGGAAACCATCTAGACTCCCAATTTCGATTAATTCCTAATCTTAAACCGATCGGATTTACTTTCTGTCCCATTTACGCTTCCTTCTTACTTGGTTTTGCTACTTCGACGATAATGTGCGAAGTAGGCTTGCGGATACGGCTAGCCGTACCTCTGGCGCGCGGACGAAATCTCTTAAGTACGGGGCCAGCATCCACTCGGCAGCTGGTAACTACGACCTCTTCAGGCTCAAAGCCGCCGTTTGCGACCGCGCTTGAAATCGCCGTCGCGATATATTTCGCGCCGCGATTAGGCGTAAATTCCAAAGTAGCAAGGGCAAATTCCGCATTCATGCCTTGAATTTGTTTTGCAATAAGTCTTGCTTTTGTCGGCGAAAGGCGAACAAATTTAATAGTTGATTTACTCATATTCTATCCTTACTTGCCGATCTTTTTCTGCACGGAGCCTTTGTGACCCTTAAAAGTGCGCGTAGGAGCGAACTCGCCTAATTTATAACCGATATGATGCTCGGTGACGTAAACCGGGATAAAATTCTTTCCGTTATGAACGTTAAACGTAAGTCCGATCATCTCAGGCACGATCGTGCTTCGTCTCGACCAAGTCTTGATCGGTTTGTTATCGCCGGCTTTCTTTGCCGCAACGACTTTTTTCATTACGTGATCATCTACGAAAGGACCTTTTTTTAGCGATCTAGCCATTTTTATTTTCCTTTCCTTCTTGAAATTATAAGCTTATCGCTCGCTTTTTTATGGCGAGTTTTATAGCCCTTCGTCGGTTTACCCCACGGAGTTACCGGATGGCGACCGGAGTTTTTCTTACCCTCGCCACCGCCGTGCGGGTGATCGACCGGGTTCATCGCAGAACCTCTGGTTTGAGGACGGATACCTCTGTGGCGGTTACGTCCGGCTTTACCAATGACGACGTTTGCCCACTCTTCGTTACCCACTACGCCGATACTGGCCATACACTCTGCAAGCACTCTTCTCATCTCACCGCTAGGCAGACGTAGAATGACATATTTTTCCTCTTTGCCCATAAGCTGAGCATAACCTCCTGCGCTACGTGCCATTTGGGCGCCTTTGCCGGGTTTTAACTCGATATTGTGCAGGATAGTTCCCACAGGGATGTATTTCATCTTCATCGCGTTGCCAGGTTTAATATCTAATCCGCCCTCGGCAGCGGCTACCACGTCGCCCACTTTAAGATCGTTAGGCTTGATGATGTAGCGCTTCTCGCCGTCTGCGTATGAGATCAGCGCGATACGGCAGTTGCGATTCGGATCGTATTCGATCGCCTCGACCTTGCCTGCAACGCCGAATTTATTTCGCTTAAAATCGATAATTCTATAAAGTTTAGCAGCTCCTGCTTGTTTATGGCGGCTGGTAATGCGACCATTATTGTTTCTTCCGGCTGCGGCAGGAATTTTAACGAGCAAGCCTCTAACGCTAGCTTTTGCAGTGATATCCTCGCTGCTAAGCCCGGTCATAAATCTTCTACTTGGAGTATACGGTTTATAAGTTTTAATCGACATTTTACGCCTCCACGCTTTCTAAGCTTGCACCCTCAGGTAGTTTGACGTAGAATTTCTTCACATCATTTCTAACGCCAGTTCTGCCTTTAAATCTTTTTAATTTGCCGTCCTGTCTTAAAGAATTTATCTTTAGCGGAGTGATCCCGAAATAGTTCTTCAAAACGCTCTTTAGTCCGTTTTTCGTAACCGACGGGCTAGTTTGGATAACGACCACGCCGTTTTCTTGAAGACCGAGAGACTTTTCCGTATAAAGGATCGTTTTGATATCTGTTATATCTGCCATTTTAGTCCTCTTTCACTATTGATTCAAATGCCGCTTTTTCGAATACGACCGAGCCGTAAACTGCGATTAGGTAAGCATTGACCTCGCTTGCATCGATGACATAGCAATTCTTAAGATTTCTATAGGCCAAAAGAGTTTGCGCGTCCAGCTCGTTTTTAACGATCAGCGCATCTCTAACGCCCAGTTTCTTAATAAAATTTGCCGCATCTTTAGTTTTGCCGCTTTTTAGCTCCAAATCGTCGAAGATAAAAATTTTACCCTCGTTTGCTTTCTCATTGATAGCAAATTCCAGCGCAAGACGTTTTTGCTTTTTATTGACCTTCTGCTCGTAATTTCGCTCGTTAGTCGGACCGAATGCGACCGCGCCGCCTACCCAGACATTGGTTCTGGTTGAGCCCGCACGTGCGCCACCGCGACCCTTTTGTCGCCACGGTTTTTTACCACCGCCGCTAACCTCGGCGCGAGTTTTAGCGTTAGCCGTATTTGCGCGAAGCGAAGCAAGGTAAGATTTGACGTACAAATATAGATTGTGCGAATTGACTTCCGAAAATTTCACAGGAATTTCAATTTCGCTTGCTTTTTCCAGTTTTTCGTTAAGCACGCTTACTTTACTCATTTTACTATCCTTATTCTGCCCATTGCGCCGTTAAATCCAGGAACCGAGCCTTTAAGCACCAAAATTTTATTCTCGGCATCAAAGCTTACGACTTCGTTTTTGGCAGTGATCGTTTCGTTTCCAGTGCGTCCCGCCATCCTCATACCAGGCTGAACGCGACCCGGCCACTCGCAGTTGCCGATCGAGCCCGGTCTTCGGTGAAAGCGGCTGCCGTGCGCTGCGGGACCGCCCGCAAAGCCATGACGCTTAATGACGCCCTGATAGCCTTTTCCCTTTGATCTGAAGCTTACTTTGACGATCTTGGCTTCGCTCAAAACATCTAAATTTTGATCGCCGAGCTCGGCATTTTCTAAGCTTAGAGTCGCAAATTTATTAAATTCCTTGCTTAGGCTATATTTCTTTTGAATGCCGGCGATAGCTTTATTATACGCTTTGCCCTCTGCGTAGGCTACGATAGCTTTTTTCTCATCGCAAACTTCGCAAATTTTGGTATTGATAAGTCGCAAAAGCGTCACGGGCGTGCTGCTCGTGTCGATCGTCCTACTCATACCTATTTTTTCTACGATATATTCCATTGTTTTACCCCTTATTTGCCCGTCGCGTGAACTTCGACGTTGACTTCCGGAGCCAAATCAAGCTTAGTTAGCGAATCAACCGTATCTGGCGTAGCCGCTACGATGTCTAGCATACGAGCGTGAATTTTCATCTCAAACTGCTCTCTGGAGTCTTTATTTACGTGCGGAGATCTTAAAACGGTGTAGCGTTTAATCTTCGTAGGCATCGGCACGGGACCTCTGACGTCCGCACCTGTTCTTTTTACGGCTTCAACGATAGCCGAAACTGTGCGATCTAAAACTCGATGGTCATAAGCCTTGAGTTTTAACCTAATTTTTTGCATCACTTTTCCTTAATAAAGAACTTGTCGCAACGCGCGACCCTTTGTTTCAAACAAAAGACGCACATTATATAAAAGCGCTCCGGTTTTGTCAAGAAAATAGCCAAATTTTATGGAAATATTTCCTTTTAATAAGGAAAAATATATAGAATTTCGGAAATTTTTAGAGTGTCGGAAATTTTCAATACAAAAATTTTAGATAAATTTGAAATAGATATAAAAATTTCATAGGATTTTTCAGATTTATTTCCTTTTAATAAGGAAAATTTTAAAATATCCACTATGAATGATCTAAAATTTTTTTACGAAAATCCGCCGGAATTTGCGGGCTTTATCCCGCGCAAAAGAGGTATAAACTCTGCCAAAACCATAATCTACGGAGTGCTAAATTCCGGCAAAAGCGCCGTGCTGAAAAATGAAATTTCAGAGCTTAAAAAAGATGAAATTTTGTATCTAAATTTAGCCGATCTACGCCTTGATGATATGGTAGCGGGCGGCACGATCGCTGCGGTTAAAAATAGCGCGGATAATACAAACGGCAGCGAAGCGAATGAGAATGAAATAAGCAGAGAAACTACGCTCGATGCGCGTATGCCCAGTGTAGACGAATTTTATCATGCCGATATAAAAAACGCGAGCGTAAACTACATAAACAATGCAAGAAATATGGAGTCCGACGGCGAAAAAAATAGGAGCGAGAATTTCTTCTGCGAGATCAAAGAATTTTTAGCCGCCAACGAGCAAATTTCATCGCTTTTTTTGGATAATTTTAGTAGCGCCGATTTTGAAATTTCATCTCTTCAAAGCTTCGCTGGGGGGCTAAATTTAAAGTGTTTTATCATCTCTACGCGCGATAAAGAGTTGGTCCTGCCGGGCTTTGAGCGGCTTGAGCTTTTGCCGCTTTCATTTGAAGAATTTATCGCCTTCGACAAGCGCCACAACGAGATAAACTCGATGATTTCGGCGTTTTTAGCCCAAGGCGGCGGCGCGAAAAATCCCTTCATAGCGCCTGCCGAAATTTTAGAATTCGAGCAGAGTCTGCTTACGGCAAACTTTAGCCGCACGGAGATTTTAATCCTCAAAGAGTGCCTAAGCTTCGTCCACGCCGCGTTTAGCGTAAATAAAATTTACACCGCGCTAAAGCCGTGCATCAAAATATCCAAAGACGCCGTATACGGCACTATCGCCAAGCTTGAGCGGGAAAATTTCATCAGATTTTTAAGCAAAGCGGGCGAGCCCGCGCGCGCAAAAAAGCTATATTTTTCGCATTTTAACATGCGCGAAATTTTAACGAGCAAAAAGGACTTCTCCAAAAAATTTGCCAACGTCCTTTTTTGCGAGCTTTTGGGGCTGAATACGCCGATTTTTTACACAAAAGAGCTAGATTTTTACCTGCCCGGTCTAAAGATGGGGGTTCTCGTCATTCCTTTCAGCGACGCAGACATCATCTTTTTAAAATTCCGCAAAATTTTAAGCGCGCTCAAGAAGCTCGGTATCACGAGCCTAAAGGTTGTTTCTATGGCAAACTCCGGTAAGCTCGAGATTGAGGGTATCCGCTGCAATGTCGTGCCGTTTCATGAATTCGTGCTTAGCTTCTAATTATTGACATTTCATATCATAAAAATATAAATTTTATGATATAATTTTGGCAAACCCATATCAATTACGCAAGGGAAAGCCGATGATCAAATTAAAAGACAAACTCATTTATGAAACGCTAAAACTGGTCGAATCACAAGGTAAAGGGGGACTTTTATGTCGCAATAAGCAAAGCGATGCGGAGTTTATGAGGCCCGTGAACGAATTCGCAGCTGCGAGTGGGCGCAACTACACCTCAATCAAATCGACTCTTGATATAATTCATAAAAACTGGGGCTACCTGCAGCGCGAAAGCATTAAGGACACGGGGCTTGATGCGGGCAAGGCGTCGAAGATTTTCATCTACCGCCTATGCGAGTCAGGGCGAAGCTTTATCGAAAAATACGAAAAAGCCCTCGTCCAAAACACCGACAAATAGTTCAAAATTAAAAATTTTAAGCGCCAATTAGATAGAATTCTTTAATTTCACGTAGCGCGACAGAATTTCATTTTTATGCGACTCGCCTTAAAAAAGGAGATGAAAATGCTGGATTTTATAGTAAAAATGTTCGCCTGGAAAGCTGAGTGGGAGGTAAAAAAGGAATATGACAAAGAATTTGGCGATCTATCCTCCATGCGCTCAATCTTGCGCTTTATAATACTTCTTATCATACTTAGCATTTTGATTAAATTTCAATTAAGCGTATGAAAGATACATTTTTAGACATTGCGCTCGTTTTATTTGGCATCGCTATGCTCGTCACAATGCGACAAAAATCTTTATTAAAATTTACAATCTTCGTCGTAATTTTAGCGCTCGCTAGAGAGTTAATCATCAGGCTTTATGCCTAGTTTCGGCCAAACCGACGCGGATGGAATTTAAAATTTAAACGACAAAATGGCGGCTCGGCAGAATTCGGCTGGCGCAAATTTTAAATTTCGCCGTAACTACACTATGCTTTTATCGTCGTTAGTAAATTCTACCGCACTTCAAGAATTGCCGCATCGATAAATCCAGCCTTTATCGTCAATGATAGATTTACCCGCGCCGAGGATTTGCGCTTGATGCCGCGCTTTCTGCTATCAGTGGCGGAATTTCTCTCGTGCGAACACGACGGAATTTTTGCGGCGGTAGCAAAATTTATAAACCAAATGAGCGGGTTAGAGCGTAAATTTTAAACGCTATAACGCTTAAATTCCGCAGAAGCCTAAATTGGCGCAATGCAAGTGCAGAATTCAATCAAAAAATTCCAAACTTAGTAGTAAAATTCCACACGCTGAAATCTTAAAATTCCGAAATTTGGAATTAGATTCTGTGACGATGCGACAAATTTTACCTCAAAATTAAAATTCTCACGCAAACCATCCTCAAAAATTCTAAAATTTCATCATCATAAAATTTTAAAATTTCACTGTCGTATTGCAAATCTATTATTTTATAAAACGGAGTGAAAAGCGAAATCTTGCATAAATCACACTCGAAAATTTGACGGATTCTCGCGCAAACCGGCTCGAAATTTCGCCCTACCTACTCCACGTATCCGATAAATTCGCCATCGAAAGTATGCCTAACGTCGCCGCGAAAGTAAATTTTACCTCCATCTCCTAAGCGCAAATTTAGCGTTTCGCCACTTGCAGGTACTACGCGGATATCGGGAGCTAGCCCCATATTTTCGACGCCTGCGATGAAGCATGCTGCCATCCCCGTACCGCATGCGAGAGTTTCTGCCTCTACGCCGCGCTCAAAGGTGCGCACCTTTAAAATTTTGCTTGCGAGGCGGCTTTGAACTAACGCATAATTAACGTTAGCGTTATACTTTTCACGCAGATCACGGGCTAGCGCGGCATTGAACTCATTTAAATCACTAACAAAAGTTACCAAATGCGGCACTCCTGTGTTATAAAAATACCACGTTAGCCCTGCCTCCTCAAAGCTCTCGCCCAGGCGTTTGGGGCGTGTTAGCATTACCTCGACGTTAGCTACTAACGCGTGAGCGTTAGGGCGAAGATTGAAAATCTCGCCGAAGCTTACATTGCGTAGCTCGCCTCGCATGCTCTCGCTCAAATTTCCGCCGAAAATACCGAAAATTTCACCGCTAATTACACCTGCGCCGCTTAGGAATTTCATGCTCTGCCCGGCCAAAAAATTCTCATACGCATACATGCATACCGCGCGCGAGCCATTGCCGCACATATCGGCGCTGCTGCCGTCGCTATTGTAAAATTCCCACTCGAAATTTATCCCCTCGATACCGTTAAATTTCGGCAGTACGACGATGAGCCCGTCAGCGCCTACTCCATCACGCCTATCACATAGCTCACGCGCTAGCTTGGATCTATCCGCCTTAACCGAATCCGTAAAAATCACGAAATCATTGCCGCTCGCATTATATTTTGAAATTTTCATCATTTACCTCGCAAATTTTTAAAATTACTAACGCTCACTAACGCTTTATTAAAATTTTACTTCTATCTAAATTTAAGCGCATCGTTTATTTTAGACCCTTTTGAGACATATTTTACTAACTCGCCCCCATTAGTTAGCTGGTTTATCGTAAGCCTTTCACGCTTGATGTTAGAGCCTACCTCATAGCCTTTAAATGCTCGCAAGCATCAAATCTTCCGAGCTTACAAGCCTTTTCATAAAGCTCGCGCGCCCTCTTTTTATCTTTCGCTACGCCCCAGCCCTTTTCGTATTGATACGCTAAATTTGCGCAGGCTAGCGGCTCGTCGCTTTTCTCGCACGCCTCGCTAAAATACTTCGCAGCAAGGGCGTGATCCTTTTGCCCGCCGTCGCCCTTAAAATACGTAACGCCCAAATTTACGCAAGAATCCGCGTGTCCTTGCTCGCAAGCCCTATTAAAAAATATCCTAGCCCTGTCCGCGTCTTTTTTCACGCCTTCGCCGAGGACGTAGCTAAGCCCTAGGTTATGGCACGCCTCTACCTGCCCCATTTTGCAAGCCTTGATCAAAAGCTCGGTCGCCTTTTTCGTGTCGGGATAGACGCCGAGCCCCTTTTTATAGTTGTATGCAAGGCTCGCGCACCCCTCGCTGCTGTTTTTCTTGCAAGCATCGCTAAAAAGCTCATTCGCCCTCTTGCGATCCTGCGCCACCCCCTGCCCGTCGTTGTAGAGCAGCCCTAAATAGACGCAGCCCTTCTGCTCGCCGAGCTTGCACGCCATGTCGTAATAGCGCGCGGCCTGCCTGAAGCTTCTATTTGAGTCGTATGCGTAACCCAAATTTGCGCAATCCAGCGCGTTTTCCTCGCCGCCTGCGTCGCAGTTGCGCTGCAGCTCATTTATCACGCGGCTTAGTTTTTTACAATCCATCTCGCTCCCCGCGGCGCAGCCCTTCCTTAGATCGCCGATCTCCGCCGCAGCGCCCGTCGCAAACAGCGCAGAGAGCAAAACCATTCGCGCCGTAAATTTTAACCGCTCTTTAAGCGGCGTGCTTTTAAAATTTTGAAATTTAGCGCCCTTTTGGGCACAGCTACCGATCCTCATCGCCTTCTCCTTTATTTTCAACTCATCTTAATTCGCGTAGAAATTTTACGCAACCGCGCAAAGGGCTAAATTTTATCTTTTAGCTCTTTTAAAAATCTCTCCACCGCGGCCTTAAGCGCGGCAAGATCGCCGCTATTATCTATAACGAAATCCGCCATAGCGCGCTTTTGCTCGATATCTATTTGCAGCTCCACGCGGTGCTTTGCAGCGGCATGATCGAGCCCGTTTCGCTTCATCACGCGCGCTATTAGCGTATCTTTAGGCGCATAAACAACCGCTACTTTATCAAAAAACTCATACCTCTTGCCCTCAAAAAACAGCGGAATATCGACGAAAAAAAGCTTTCCTTTCGCCTCCAAAGCCTGCGCCTGCGATAAAATTTCGGCCGTTATCTTTGGATGCAGTAGCGCTTCTAGCTTTGCAAGCTCCACAGGGTTTTTAAACACCAGCTTGCCTAGCTTTTTGCGATCTACTGAAACGCAAGGGGCGGATAAAATTTCCCCATCACCGCTAGCGTCAAATTCCGCATGTAAACTCAAATTTTTAGCTTTCACGTCTTTTTGCACGACATATTGCGCGCCGAAAATTTCAGCCACCTGCGCAGCGCAGCGATCAAGGACGCAGTGCGAAATCTTATCAGCATCGATGATCTCAAATCCACGATCACGAAGTAGCTCGCAAACCGCGCTCTTGCCGCTGCCGATACTGCCTGTAATGACGACTGCGTGTTTAAATTTCAAGGTAAGCCTTTATAGCGTTTTTATTCGATTTTAGCTAAAATCTGCAAAATTATACCATCTTGGAGGATAAAATTTGATAAGCTACAAAGACGCGGGCGTCGATATAGACGCGGGAAATGACTTCGTAAACGCAATAAAACCGTTCGTTAAAGCGACGCAAACTCCGCACGTTTTGGGCGGTATCGGCTCGTTTAGCGGCGCAGTAAGGCTACCTGCAGGCTACAAAAAGCCCGCGATCCTAGGCGCTACCGACGGCGTGGGCACAAAGCTGCGACTCGCGATCGACGCGCGCAAATTTGAGGGCGTGGGGCAGGACCTCGTCGCGATGTGCGTGAATGATCTCATCTGTAACTTCGCCGAGCCGCTATTTTTCCTCGACTACTACGCGACGGCGAAGCTTGAGATCGCGGATGCCAAAGAGGTCGTAAAAAGCATCGCCGAGGGCTGCAAACTCGCCCGCTGCGCGCTAATCGGCGGTGAAACGGCGGAGATGCCCTCGATGTATGAGAAAGGCGACTTTGACCTCGCAGGCTTTGCCGTGGGTATCGCCGAAGAGGACGAGATCGACCGCAGCAAGTTCGTACGTGAGGGCGACGTGCTCATCGCGCTTCCTAGCAGCGGCCTGCACTCAAACGGCTTCTCTCTCGCTCGCAAAGTAATCGCCGAGCTGGGGCTAAAATTTGACGATAAAGTGAACGGTCGAGCGCTCATCGACGTGCTTTTGGAGCCGACCAGGATTTACGTCGGCGACTTTTTAAATTTAAAAGACAAGATCCACGCGCTCGCGCATATCACGGGCGGCGGCATCGTGGAGAATCTGCCGAGAGTATTTCCTGAGGGGCTGGGCGCGAAGATCGAGCTTGCAGCGATCCGCACGCCCGAAATCTTTAAAATCATCGTGCAAAAGGTAGAGCCTGCCGAGATGATGAGAACGTTTAACATGGGCGTTGGTATGATCGTCGTAGCGCCGAAAGAAAACGCGGACTTCGTGCTCGCTAACTCGGGCGGCTACGTTATCGGCGAGGTCGTAAAAGGCGCGGGCGCACAGCTCGTGTAAATTTGAAGCGGTAAAATTTGCTGCTTTTTGCCAAGGCAGAATTTATGTTTAGACTAAATTTTAAAGCAGGTGTTGCGACCGCTTCCAAAAACAGCGCCGAGAATTATTATATGATAGGCCTTGCGGACGACAAGTACGACTATAAAAACTATCTGCTTTTCCAAAGACCGATCAAGCTCGGGCGGTATGAGGATGCAGACGCACCGCATAACGGCTTATACGCAGAGTGCAATGGCGACGTATGCTATAACGGCTGCAAGGCGGTGAAAATCACTAGCGAGCTTATCGTTTTTGAAGTCCAAGATAGCGTCATCGCCGTGGATATCAGCGGCGTTAAAATTCCAAAACGCTTCATTCAGTATTGCGAAGAAATTTTCGGCGATCTGCTTAGCATCGAGGGGCAAATTTAAATGCGCCTAACGGCGCGTAAAATTTGCCTGGCGACTGCCGTAAATTCTATCTGGAGGACACTTACTCCGCATTCTTTGCGTCCGCTTTTTCGATGAGGCTTTTATACTCGTCCTCGCTTAGATGCTCCATCCATGCTACGTTTTTGCCGTCCTTTTCAAAGGTTACCGCGATGTGCTCGACGTCTTCGTGCAGTCCGGCTCCATGCCAGTGTTTGACGCCCGGCGGACAAAGCACTACGTCGCCTGGGTGAGCGATTTGCACGATTCCGTCCGCCGTACCGGTGTAAATTTTGCCCTTCGTTACGATTAAATTTTGCCCCGCAGGATGCGTGTGCCATGCCGTGCGTACTCCGCGTGGAAAATGCACCAGCGCAGCCGCTACATTTGCATAAGACATCGCGCCGAAAAGTAGCGTGACTTTCGGCAGACCGCCTGCGAAAATTTTATCGCTCACCTTGTCATAAACGGCAAGCTCCTCTTTTTTTTAACCAAAATTTGAGTGTTTTGCATAGCTTCTCCTTTGTTTAAATTTCGTAATGCCCGTTTGTGCGCTTAAACTTAGCAAAAACAGCATCGCCCGCCCATTGCTAAAAAGCATATAAATTTAAGATATTTTATTACCTTCCTTTGTATTCAAGTATCTTTTCGCTGATTAGATTTGCTTTAAATTCGCGCACTTCGTACTCTGCTAAATTTGGATAATAAACATCGCTTTTTAAAATTTTATCCAGTGCCGTGCGATTTGGCGCTTGCGCAATTATGACGCCCGCGTGCTCGCGATCCAGATAAGGCCCTAGTAGCAAGAAATTTCCCGCCTCCAAATTTTTAGCAAACCACGCTCTATGCGTAGCAAAAAGCTCATCCGCACGCCCGGCCGGTACTAAATTTTGATTTAAAGTTATGTTGATCAGATACATTATCGCTCCTATAAATTTTTAATAAGTTCGGCGACGCGCGCGGCGTGTAAGATAGCCTTTTGGCGCATCGCGGTGAGTTTTTCTTCGTCGCTTCGGTTCTGATACGATAGCCCTCCGCTATACACGACTCCTGCAAGTTGCATGCCGCACATATTTGCGGTCTGTTTTAGCGGCGGCAAAAATTCCTCCACTTCGTAGTTTTGCAAACTGCCTTTTTGATACATCTCTTCCAGTGCACCGCTTGTAAAGGAGATAACGAGCTTTTTGCCTTTTAGCTTATCGCCAGTGCGTCCGTGCGAAAATCCATGCACGAATACGTCCTCAAACCACTTTTGCATAAGCGAAGGTACACCGTACCAAAAAAACGGAAATTGAAGCACGATCACATCGGCATTTATGAGCTTTTCTTGCTCTGCGCTCACGTCTATGTGGTAGTTCGCATACAGTTCGCTCAGGATGTCAAATTTTGCGTCCGGTAGCAGTTTTTCGAGCTCGCCTAAAATTATCTTATTTGCAAAGGAATTTTCAAGGTCAGTGTGACCTGATACAACTAAAATTTCACTCATTTTTACCCCTTAAATTTACTTTCTTAAATTTAC
>NZ_CALIBH010000167.1 GCF_938045775.1 uncultured Campylobacter sp. | reverse complement strand
GCAAAATTTAAAACGAAAGGATCAAAATGAAAATTTCTAAAGTTTTAATCTGCCTCTTTGCTTTGGCGGCGGGTTATTTAGTCGCGCTCAATGCCGCAGGCGGCGGTAGCTCGGCGGACGCAAATTTTAAAGTTAAAGGGGGCGGCATGAACGCAAACGTGAAAGAAATTTATCTGGCAGGCGGCTGCTTTTGGGGCATGGAGGCGTATTTCAAGCAGCTTGACGGCGTAGTCGCGACGCAGGTGGGCTACGCCAACGGCAAGAGCGATAAGGCAAGCTACGAAGGGCTACATAGCAGCGATCATGCCGAGACGCTACACTTAAAATACGACGCAAACGTCATCAGCGAGCCTGAAATTTTGGCGCATTATTTCCGCATCATCGATCCGTTCTCGATCGACAAGCAGGGGGGCGACCGCGGGCGCCAATACCGCACGGGCATATATTACGCCGATGAGGCGAGCGGCGAGCTCGCGCGCTTTTTCATAGCCGCGCAGCAGGCGAAATTTAAAGAAAAGATCGCCGTAGAAGTGGCGCCGCTAAGGAATTTCGTCCGCGCCGAGGAGTATCATCAGGACTATCTCGGTAAAAACCCCGGCGGATACTGCCACATCGATCTGCGCCTCGCTAAAAAGCCGCTTGAGGACGATGAGAAATTTAAAGTGCAAAGTAAGGATGAGCTGAAGAAAAATTTGACCGAGCTTCAGTATCAAGTCACGCAGGAAAAGGCGACCGAGCGGCCGTTTTCGAGCGAATACGACAAGAATTATAAAAAGGGCATCTACATCGACATCGTGTCGAAAAAGCCGCTTTTTTCATCCACCGATAAATTTGACGCGGGCTGCGGCTGGCCGAGCTTTTCAAAGCCGATAACGACCGATGCGATCGCCTATGCGCGAGACGACAGCCACGGTATGCAGCGCGTCGAGGTCTCAAGCCGCGTAGGAGGCAGCCACTTAGGACACGTCTTTGATGACGGGCCGAGAGAGAAGGGCGGTATGAGATACTGCATCAACGGCGCGAGTTTGAAATTTATCCCGCTTGAGGAGATGGATGCGCGTGGCTATGGGGATTATAAAATTTACGTAGAGTAAAGCGGCGGTTTCGGGACTAGCCTGCTTACCGGGCTGCTTCTAGTTTAGCTTGCGACCGAGCAGTTTCGGGATCGGCTTGCGGCTTGGGCGATTCCGAGGCTAGCCCGCTTGCTAGGCGGCTTTGGGATCGGCTTACGACCGGACGGCTTTGGGTTATGCTTACGGCTTGGATAGGTTCAGGACTAGCCTGTGGCGGGGCAGCTTGGATGCTGGTCTGTGACCGAGCGGTTTAGCGGCTCGGCTCGCAATTAGTCGGCAATTTGCGGTTAGATCGTCTAGCTCGTTAGCCCGTCTGCTTATTTGCGGATCAGTCCGCTCGGATTGCAATCAGTTGGGGATTTGCGGCTCGGTTCCCTCGGTTCGTTAGTCGGGCCCGCTCATTGTGGTGTACCAAGCGGTTTTGAAACCAAACCGACGACCGATCTGGTGCTTCCGCGGTTCGTCTGCTTCAGCGATCCCTTGATTTGACGACAGGTTTGTTTGCGACCGATCTTTTCGATTTTGCTAGATCGTTTGCTTCGGCGGGCTGCTGGTTTGTGGCCGGCTTGCTGCCGATCGGTCCTGTAATGAGCTCGTAACCGATCCCTGGGCTGGTCGGCGATCGGTCGGTGCAGCGGAATTTAAACAAAGCGGGGGCGGTTCATCCTCCGCCTTAGCGCTCGGCAAAATTTGTGCGATAGAATTTAAACGAGGCGAGGGCGGTTCCGAATAGAATTTAATAGAGTGCGGCTGCGGTCGCACCGCTGCCAAAAGAACGCGCCACGGAGAAGCCGTGCCGTGGATGGAATTTGAGCTCGCATTGCTTAAATTTCATCGCCGCAAGCCGTTTCGGTTTTGCGGTCGGTCGGCGGTTTGATGATTTATCGGCGGATAAATTTGCTTGGCGGCTACGGATGGAATTTTAAAATTCCAAATACGATAAAAATTTAGCGGTAGTGGAATTTTAAAAATTTATCGATACGGAATTTCATGCGGCGTAGCCGCAATAGAAAGAATTTAACGCGAGCGTAGCTTGCCCATATAGTGCTGTAGGGGGTTAGGCGGGGTTTGCGGACGAGCAGAGCAATGCAGCGCTGCGGAGGCGGCGCCCGAGAGAAATGCGACCTCGCAATTGGGGCCACTCCCGCCCCGATAGAAACGGAAATCACGGCATAAATTCCACAAGCCGTGGATTCGGCGATAAAATTTTGAAATTTTATCTATTAAAATATAATAAGCGTAGCGTGCTTAGCAAGAGGCGCAGTATAAAATTTTGAAATTCTACAACGAATAACGGCGTCTATGCAATGCCCGCTCTGTATCCGCGTCGCAAATTTTAAATTTAGGATAAAATTTTAATGGCTAGCCCCGCGCAAAATAGAAAAACTCCCGCATAGATCACTAAAAATGGCGCGATTATCGCATAATGGATGATGAACTCAAAGAAATTATATATTATGTGCTTGCTTTTGGGCTCTTTAAATTTTAATTCTAGCGGCTCGTTCGAATCAAACGGCGTATTGGATCGCAAGATGTGCTTTGGACTAAACATCCAGCGCACGAAGTCTATTTTATTGCGCTGCATATAGTCTTTGCCGATCCCCGCATACGCCGTTTATATAGCATGCAAAAGCCGCCGAAAAACAAAATAAGCCCGATGTCGATCAGCTATCCGCCATAGCGATCTTTCCTTTGCTTTTTAAATTTAGAAATTTAACCCGCCGTATTTGCTCTCGCCGTTTGCCTATTGAAATTCTAATTTTGCGGGATTGCACTCTTTATCGGCTTTGCAATCTTCTAACTTTTTGATCATCTCATTCAAATATTCTTTATTGTATGCCAAATCTCGAGCCATCGTCATATATTTAATTACCTCGTCTATGTCTAAATCATAGTAAAAATGAGCTCCTGCACAAAGTAAGCAAAAATCTTCTATTTTGCCCACTTCGCAAGCTCTTATTAATCGTTTTAATCCAATTGACGGTCTATTTGTTCTAAATAGAATTTCACTGGATAAACCGCACGCCAAGGAATTTTCAATTTGATCCTTTTCAAAGCAACTCCTATCCGCAATATTTAATAAATTTTGACAAGCGCTATATTTTCCATCGCCGAAACCGCACTCCTTTATAAGTCGTGAAATTTCCAATGAATAAATTTTATCGCAATAGTCATAGATATGGGAAGGTAGGCAGCGACCGACTGCATTCGCGTATTCTCTTGCGGACAGCTTAAAAAACTTATCGCTTAAAATTTTAACTCCCGCAGAATTTTGTCCTTGCACCTCGCTCGACTCCGTATCTTGCATCGCAAAAGCAGCTTCGCTAAAACCGAGCCACAGCACAAACGCCAAAAAGACTTTTTTCATTTTATCTCCCACGTTAATTTTATTACTTGCTTATGATACCTAAAAAGCGATAAATTTTATTTATTTTGCGTGGGATTTGGGCTGCAAAGTTGTAAAATTTTTAGGATATTTTAAATTTGGCTCGCGGAATTTTAAGTAGGATAAATTTTAAATTCCAAGATGCGAGCAGAATCCTTAGTTAAATTTCGGCACGATACAAGGTAAATTTGAGTAGGTTAAAATTCTTGCACGTTGGAATTTAAACGAAAAACTAGGCGTCGCGATCTGGCAAACACAAAAATGTAAAAAAATGTGAAGCTGAAATTTATCGCATGTCGAAATTTAAACCGTCTTTTTGGCTAAATTTAAGCTAAAAACGCTATAATCCCGTTTCTTTTATTTCGTGCGCTCGTAGCTCAGCTGGATAGAGCATTTGATTGCGGTTCAAAAGGTCGGGGATTCGAATTCCTCCGGGCGCACCATCCACAAATATCTTTTTAAACCGAGCTTCGCTATAATCCGTGAAATTTTAATCTTGGAGCAAAAATGAGAGCATTCGCCGAATGGGAGGAGCAAGAGGCGCTTTTGGTGTCTTTGCCGCACGCAGGTACCGACTGGGCGCCGTATTTAGGCGAGATACGGGCGGCTTACCGCGACTTTATCGCCGCCGCAGCGAGGTTTGAGCCGGTCGTCGCGATCGCGCCTAGCCGCGAGGATTTTGAGCAAATTTGCGACGGCTTAGCAAACGCGAGCTTCGTGCAAATCGATACTGACGATACGTGGATCCGCGATTACGGCGCGATCGACGTAGAGGAGGGCGGCAAAATCACGGGGCTAAATTTTCGTTTCAACGCCTGGGGCGGCAAGTTCGCAAGTGCTAAGGACGATGCGTTAAATTCTAAGCTTTACGCTGCGAGCGCTCGTCCGCTACGAGACATGGATCTGATCTTAGAAGGCGGCAGCGTCGATTTTGACGGCGCGGGCACGATGCTAACTACGAGCGCGTGTTTGCTAAACGAAAATCGCAACTCTCTAAGCAAGGCGGAGCTGGACGCGCGGCTGCGTGAAATTTTCGGGCTAAAAAAGATAATCTGGCTAGAGCGCGGCTTCATAAAAGGTGACGATACCGATAGCCACGTCGATACTCTTGCGCGCTTTTTAAACCCGCGCACTGTGGCTATTTCGTCGTGCGACGATCCTAGCGATCTGCACTATACGGAGCTTGGCGCGATGAGGAATGAAATTTTATCGCTCGGATACGACGTGATCGAACTGCCGATCCCGTGCGCGATCTTTTATCAGGGGCGCAGGCTGCCCGCGACTTACGCAAATTTCGTCTTTTTAAACGGCGCGCTCATCGTGCCCACCTACGCGGACCCCGCAGATCCGCACGATCCAAATCGCGCGGCGGACGAGCTGGCGCTGTCGCGTCTGCGTGCGGCGTGTGCGGATCGCGAAGTAGTGGGGGTGAATGCGCGCGTTTTCATCCGCCAAAACGGCTCGTTGCACTGTTCGTGCATGAATAAATTCAGGCTTTAAATTTAGACCTAAGGAACAATATGAAAATTTTAAAAGTTGGGCTGATTTCGCATAAATTTGAAGGTACCAAGGCGCGCACGATAGCGCATAGTATCGAGCTCATCGCGCGCGCAGCGACGAAGGGCGCGCAATTAATCGTTTTGCAAGAGCTTCATCAGACGCATTATTTTTGCCAGCGCGAAAATACCGAAAATTTTGATTACGCGCAGGATTTCGAGCGCGATTTGCGGCTGTGGAGCAAGGTGGCGAAGAGATTTGGCGTCGTGCTGGTAAGCTCGCTTTTCGAGCGCCGCGCCGCGGGGCTGTATCACAATACCGCCGTGGTCTTCGAGCGCGACGGCTCTATCGCGGGGCGGTATCGCAAGATGCATATCCCCGACGATCCGCAGTTTTACGAAAAATTTTATTTCACGCCGGGCGATCTGGGCTTTGAGCCCATAGATACGAGCGTGGGACGGCTCGGCGTGCTCGTGTGCTGGGATCAGTGGTATCCCGAGGCGGCGCGCGCGATGGCGCTACGGGGCGCCGAGCTGCTCATATATCCGACCGCGATCGGGTGGTTCGACGGCGACGGCGAGGACGAAAAAGCGCGTCAGCTGGAGGCTTGGGTCGCGGTACAGCGCGGGCATGCTGTAGCAAACTCCCTGCCCGTAATCGCCGTAAATCGCGTGGGCTTTGAGAGCGCCGCGCTTAGCGAAGTCTCGCCGGATGAAATTTTATCCGGAGGAAATGAAATTTCGGCAATAAGCGACGGCGGAGCAGCCAGCGATAAAATTTTACGCTCCGCGGATGCGAGCGACGATAGTAAAATTTTAAGCGAGGGCGGAATTTTATCTTTTAATAACGGGGCGCTAACGGATAGCGGTAAAATGGCGATCGGCGGCGAAATTTTGCCCGCGAAAAATGAGGTGGCGCGAGAGAATTTAAAGATCTCGATAGAGATCAAATTTAACGGCGAAACTTTAGAGGTACTGCCGAATAAACAGCGCGTAGAGCGGCTTGCCAGCGAAGAGGGGATTAGATTTTGGGGCAATAGCTTTGTTTTTGGCGCACAGGGCGAACAGCTGTTTCGCGCAAATAGCACCGATGAGCTATGTGAAGTCGTAACCATCGATATGCAAAGATGCGAAAATGTGCGCCGCTGGTGGCCGTTTCTGCGCGATAGATGTGTAGAGGAGTATGAAATTTTAACCAAGCGATACGGGCTGTAGTATCCTGTATCTCGAATAGACATATGGTTTATCGCGTGATGCACAAGAATGAAAGCAAATAATTTTTTATGGTATCAATGTGCAGAGGCGCCGCCGAAATGCATTAATAGACGAAATGAGCTTGAAATTTTGATTTTGAAATGCCTATAAAATCGGACTTTGTAAATAAATTGTAAAAAATTTGCCAAAAACTATTGACAATTTTTAAATTTTTCTCTATAATTACGCCAAGTTTCGCATATAGGTATGCGGAATGAATTTTATTTAAGGAGTAAACCATGAAAAAAGGTTTTACTATGATCGAGTTGATCTTTGTTATCGTTATTTTAGGTATTTTGGCAGCTGTTGCTATTCCAAGACTTGCAGCTACTCGTGATGATGCTGAGGTTTCTAAGGCAGCTTCTAACATTCAGACTATGGTAACAGATTTGGGTGCTTATTATACATCTCAAGGTAATTTTTCGACCGATGTTAGTGCTATGACAAATGTTGCTAATCCAGTAAAAGTTAAGTCATTAGAATGCTTTAAAGCTGTTGGTCCAAATAATGATACAATGTCTGTAACTGTTAATGATACTGGTTTATGCGGACAGGTTTGGGGCATGCCTGGTCTATCACAAATTAATGCCAGAATTAGTAAGGATACTGGTCTTAAGTTCGGTGGTAAAAACGTTAACTATAACTAATATTTTAGTGTAGATTTAGCTTTAAGGCTCTAGCTTTTGCTAGAGCCTTTTTTTATTTGTGTAAATATAAAATTTTGTATAATTTAATCTTTCTGAGAATTATTTATTAATTATTGGTATATTTAAAAATAATCTTGACTTTTAGTTACAGTTTTTGTATAATTAAAGTCTTTTTTTGATGGGGTATAGCCAAGCGGCAAGGCAATTGGTTTTGGTCCAATCATTCGGAGGTTCGAATCCTCCTACCCCATCCAATCGCGAATGCTGTTTTAAAATTCATTTGCGCTTCTTGTATCGCAGAGTAGAGCAGTGGTAGCTCGTCGGGCTCATAACCCGAAGGTCGGTGGTTCAAATCCACCCTCTGCAACCAA
>NZ_CALIBH010000166.1 GCF_938045775.1 uncultured Campylobacter sp. | reverse complement strand
CGGCCGCAAGACCTACGGCAATGTCATTATGGGCGGACTTCGCCGCGATATGACCGACAATGAAATTCGCAAGAGCATCGAGATCATTAATAAACTTGACGTTCAAATTTCTGAAATTTGGGACGCCGTTATGGAGGATAAACGCCAAATCGGTCGCTGGAAGGGTGTGGGCGTATTAGATCGCAAAGTGGCGCGTGATTTTAGCCCGGTAGGCCCTAATATGCGCGGCTCCGGCTTTAAGCGCGATAACCGCTACGATCACCCTTATGATTTCTTCAACAAGATAGAATTCGAAGTAGCCGTAGAGCACGGTGGCGATGTATTCAGCCGCGAAGTCGTAAGATATAAAGAGCTTAAACAATCGATCCACATCATCAGGCAGTGCTTGCATCAAATGCCGCAAACTCCGATAATGATCGATCCACAGACTATGATCAGACCGGAAAACTACGCTTTAGGTCACGACGAAGCGCCACGCGGCGAAAACGTCCACTGGATCATGCAAGGAAACGCTCAGAAGGTTTACCGCTGGAGATGTCGCGCCGCTACGTATAACAACTGGCCGAGCTTACGATTTCAATTCCGCGGAAATAACATCTCCGATGCGGCGCTAATCGTATGCTCGATGGATCCGTGCTACTCATGCACCGAGCGCGTAACTTTAGTCGATATTAATAGCGGAAAGAGTAAAATTCTAACCGAAAAAGACCTTAAGAAATTTTGCCAAGACGGCAAGGTTAGCAAAAAGGATTTAAGATGATGAAATTATTCGACATTACCGAAAAATATGGTAAGGCGACCTATGCTTATCCGTTTGAGCCATACATCGTGCCCGAGAATTTTCGCGGGCAGCCTGAATACACCTATGAGCTTTGCATAGGCTGTGCCGCGTGCGGTATCGCCTGCCCATCTAATGCAATCGAGCTTAAGATGAACGAAGCTCAAACCAAACTTATTTGGGAATTTGACTGCGGGCGCTGCATATTTTGCGGGCGCTGCGACGAAGTATGCCCTACGGGAGCGGTAAGGCTAGGCAATAGCTTTGAGCTAGCGGTAAAATTTGACAAAAGCGCGCTTATCCAACACGGCGAGCTTGAGATGGAGAAATGCAGCTGCTGCGGCAAGCCGATGACTCCAAAAAGGCTAATCAACTACACGTTAGAAAAGCTAAGTACTGCAAATTTGCTCCCAGGCAGATTAGAAGAAGCTAAAAAATATCTCTATATCTGTCCTGAATGCAAAAAAGCTCAAGCGGTCGAGAGAATGACCAAAGGTATAGAGGAGGCAATAAAATGAGTTTGTATCAAGTCCCCGAAAATATTAAAAACGCAAACGATCTAACCGCAAAATTGGAGCTTTTGAAAAATATCAAACGAAGCTTCAGCGTTTATCGTATCGACTGCGGAAGTTGCAACGGCTGTGAAATCGAAATTTTTGCTTCTATCACGCCGATGTGGGATCCGGAGCGCTTCGGATTTAAACTCGTAGCCAACCCTCGCCACGCAGATATCTTAGTCTGCACCGGTCCGGTTACTCGCCAGATGTATTATCCGCTGCTCCGCGCTTATGAGGCTGCACCTGATCCAAAGATCGTAGTAGCTCTGGGAGCCTGCGGAAGCACTGGTGGAATTTTTCATGACGCATATAGCGTATGGAGTGGTATCGATAAGATTGTACCGGTAGATGTTTATATCCCCGGTTGCCCTCCACATCCTGCTAGCATCATCTATGGTCTTGGCATGGCGCTTGGCATTATTGATCAAAAGCTTCAAAAGAAGAGCTACGAGCAAGATAGCACTCTTCCGCCACCGGTTAAGAGTTCAGTTATCGGCGATATTTTATTCGAGCGCGATCTGCAAGCTGAAGCTAAGAGGCTGATGAGCTATATTTTCGGAAGAGTTTTATTCGCAAAATATATGGATGCGATCAAAACCTCATCTGACGTTCACGATCCAAAAGCTTCTCGCGAGGCTCTACTTAACGCTATCCACACCGAGGAGGATCCTAGATACGCGGAGTGCATGGCACTATTGCACAATGACGTATATCTAAAATACGCCCGCGCTGCGGAGGAATTTAAAATCGATCCGCAAAAAGAGGTCTGGAGCAAACGATGATTGAGGTTTTTAAGCTTACAAAGCGGCATATGGACGAAAATGAAAATTTACCCAAAGAGCTAAAGGATATCAAGGTTTTTTCCACCTGCGTCGGTCACGGCGTAGGTACGATAGATTTTAGCGAAAAGGTACTTGAGATAGACGATGAAGAATTTAAACGCATCGTCGAGAACTCGGGCGACTACGTTAAATTTAAGATCGGTAACCTAAGCAAGTATTTCGAGATTGAAATTTTTGCCGAGCACGCAGCCAAGCTAATCCCTCAGCTTTGCGAATGTGAGCTTAAAGATCTGCTAAAAAATATGCGCGAAGGATATTTCGTGCTAAGGAAGGATTTTTGATGCGAAAGGCGTTGCTTTGTATCGGCAATCCCCTTCGCGGCGACGACGACGTGGGCAATGAAACGGGGCGAATAGTCGAGGCAAACTTAAAAGATTGGCGCGTTTTTTATGGGCAGGATGTGCCCGAAAACGAATTTGCGGCCCTTAGGGAATTCGCCCCTGAAATTCTAATCGTAGTAGATGCGATGAGCGGCTTTGATGAGGATAAGATAGAATTTTTCGACCTCAGCAATGATCGCGACTATATCTACTCGACGCATAACCTGCCTACGCCGGTGCTTCTAAGCTATCTGCGCAAAATTTGCCCAAAGACGTTGTTTTTGGGCATTAGCGTGTTGCTCGATAACGTCCTTGATTTTAAAGAAGGACTGAGCGAGAGCGCAAAAAAAAGTGCGCAAAAAGCTTATGAGCGTATATTAGAAATTGATTCAAATTTAAATGAGGAGGAGTAAATGTTAAATCCTGCAGAAACCGCGCAAGCGGTGTCTAGTTCGATGCAACACAAGGCGCATACCCCGCTAATTAGCATAATTTTTCTAGCTATAATGGCGGGCGCTGCAATCGCTATGGGCGATATTTTTTGGGCTCACTCGACCGTCGGAATGGCTGAAAAGCAATCTATTGGCTTATCGAATTTCATCGGTGGTATTACCTTTAGCTGCGGTCTGATGATGGTGGTTTTTTACGGTGGGCATCTATTTACCAGCTCGGTTTTAACGGGTGTACCTGCTGCCGATGGCAAATTACCGCTAGGTAAAACTATCGGCTATTGGGCTATCGTTTGGTGCTTTAACTTCGTAGGCGGCGCATTAATCGCGTATATGTATTATTACTCAGGACTTCCGCTTAAATATGACGGCTACATCTTGCAGCACTTCATTCCTGCAGCAGCAGGCAAAATAAACGCGCCTTTTCATGAGCTATTCATCCGCGGAATTTTTTGTAACGTGTTTGTATGTATGTCTATCTGGACTGCGACCAGCGAGAGCAATCTATCAGGCAAATTCTTTGCAATTATGTGGATGATCGGCGCATTCGTAGCTTGCTCGATGGAACACTGCGTGGCAAATATGTTTATCCTAACTGAAGGCATCATCGCTAAAGGCCACTACCTTGCGGCTGCAGGTGGCGATGTAAATGCTCTTGCAAGCTCGCTTCACGGTGTAACGGCAGCTCAAATAGATTCAATAAACTGGGGAAATTTCATCGTTAAAAATATGATCCCAGTTACGCTAGGCAACATCTGCGGCGGTCTATTTTTCGTAGGCTTGGTCGGATTTATGGTCAATAAATACGATATGAAAAAGAAAGACTAATCTATCGCGCTTCAGCACGATATAAACAAAATACGGCGCGGCACTTTGCCGCGCATTTTTAGTTTCTTAAATTTTAAAAATTCCGATGCGTAAAATTTCATTTGATCCAAAATTTTAGACGAAATCCTAAGCGAAATTCGGGATGAAATTCCAAAACCAAGCTCTTGATAAAAATTTTACGCTGTAAATCTAGGTAAAATCCTGCGCCGTAACTTTAGACAAAATTTCGCGCCCAAGCCGTAAGTCGCACAAATGCTTTAAAAACTCTAGCCCGCGCCTAAACACAGTAACTAAGCAATCTGTCGTAGTCCAGGATCAAAAACTCGTGCTGACTGATTTTTTGAATTACGTTATCTTTTACAAGCTCGTTAAACGCGGTACTCGCGCTTTGACGCTTGAGCCCCACAAAGGATGAAAGCACCTTTAGCGAAAAGGGCAAAAAGACGTATTTGTAGCCATTTTGATGAAAATTCTGCTCGTTTGCAAGCTCGATCAAAAAGCTCGCGATGCGCCCTTTTGCATTTTCAAAAAGTATAGAGCGTGTGATTTTGCGCTGCAGCAGAATTATCTCTGTTAAAATTTTTATATATGCCTCGCAAAAGCTGCGATTTGCCAAGATCTCCCCTAGTCCGCTCGCATCGATCGTGTAAATCTCGCTGTCCTCTAAAAACTCAAGCGCGCAAATTTCATTGAGAATGGTAATATTGTCCTTGTTTAGGTAGTTGATGATGAATTCTTCGCCGTCTTCAAAAAACGAAAGCTTCGCCTGTCCACTTTTAAAAATAAAAACTTTAGGCGCCTCGCTATAAAAAACATAGCCTTTTTTGATGACTTGGTGCTCGAACATTGCAAGCTCCTCGTCGCTAAGCGTGGCGATAGCCTCGGTTTGCAGTAGTCCTAGCCGCGATTTTTCCATATAACCTCCAAAAGCTAAGAATTATACAATGAAATATTTAGACAAAGATAAAGCTGTGCGGATGAAATTTACTATCCGTACTATGGCTGCGCATCTGGGTCGCCGGAGCTAATAAATTTTATAGCTTTTAAAATTCTAAATTTTGCCCGCGCTTTGCATCGCGTAAAATTTCAAAAATTTATTGAAGCTTTACGCGGCAATATTATAGCCAAAACCCGTGGCGCGAATTTAAAATTCTGTCTTTAAATAAAAATTCATATCATTTTATTGAAATTTTATTTAGCAAGGATATAATAATGTATATTAAAAATAAGCGGTATTTTACTCGCAACGATACCGCAAGAAAGGCACTTCATGCAAAAGTTAAATTTTAAAGATAACGTCTCCGAGACGCTGCTAATCAACGTCTATATGCGCCATTTGGATTTCAAAGACGCGGATCCGATCCTAAACGATCCGTTTTCAAGCGCCGTCGTAGAGCAGATCGATTATGATTTTGCGAAATTTAACGACGCGCGCCTTAGCAAAACAGGCACCGTGATACGCGCGAAATTTTTCGACGACGAGGCGCTGCGGCTCGCGGCGGAGCTTGATCGCCCTATCATCGTGCAGCTTGGCGCAGGGCTCGACACCCGCCCGCTTAGGCTCCAACACGCCCTGCCGAACGCCCTATTTTACGACCTCGACCTACCCGATGTCATCGCCGCACGCGACGCGCTACTACCCAAAGCTCAGAACAACTTTAGCTTGCCCTACTCGATGTTAGATCACTCATGGATGGACGAGCTGGTCGCAAAGCACGGCAGCGCGGGCTACATATTCATTTTAGAGGGGGTGAGTATGTATTTTGAAAAGGAGGAATTTAAAGAATTTTTTATCGCGCTTGCGCAAAAATTTAGCGGCTACGTGCTGAGCGACTTTATGAGCGAGTTTTCGGTTAGGAAATTCGACTCTAGGCGCCATGACGCGATGCGGCACATGCAAAACGCGCCCTTTAAAATGGGCATTAGCGGCGGTGCAGAGGTGCAGAGCTGGGAGCCTGCGCGTATCCGCTTCATAAAAGAGGCCGCGATGATGAAAATGTACCGCGAGCACTGGAGCCTTAAAGCGCGCCTCTTTAGCCTGATACCCGCCTTTTGCAACGCGTGCAAGATGTTCGTTTTCAAAATCGGCGGTGATGAATAAAAATAAGGCTTAAAATTTCAGTTCATTACTTTGTAAATTTAGGTAGCTAAGGCGCGAATTCTAAGCTGCTTATCTGGCAAGCTGGCATGCAGAGCAAACAGCACATACCGCTTTGCTTAATGCTTGAGTAAAATTATAAAAACGCTTTAAAATTTTGCTTAAATTTCCCTCGATTTATAGGAATTTAAGAGTTTTTAAAATATATTTTCGCATCTTAAATTCACGGAAAAGATCATGCAAAATTTTCTCGACAAACTCACCGCCACAATTGACGCAATCAACTCCTTTTTGTGGGGTCCGTACTTTCTAATCGCCCTACTTTGCGGCACCGGCGCGTATTTTACGGCGCGCTTGCATTTGGTGCAGATTTTTAAATTTAAAATGGGCGCGCGCAAGCTTTTCGGCAACTTCTCCCTGCACGGCGAGGCTGCGGGCAAAAGCGGCATGAGCTCGTTCCAAGCCGTCGCCACGGCGATCGCGGCGCAGGTAGGCACCGGCAACCTGGTAGGCGCCAGCACCGCGCTAATAATGGGCGGACCGGGCGCGATATTTTGGATGTGGTGCGCAGCGTTTTTAGGCATGGCGACGAATTTCGCAGAGATCTGTCTGGCTCAAATTTACCGCACCAAGGACGACAGCGGACACATGATCGGAGGACCCGCGTTTTACATCAGTCGCGGACTTAAAAATCCCCTAGCCAAGCCTTTAGCGGCGTTTTTTGCGCTAGCCATCATCTTTGCTTTAGGCTTCATGGGTAATATGGTGCAGGCAAACTCCATCTCAGACGGCTTTAGCGGCGCATTCGGGATTCCGAAGTGGGTGAGCGGCGCAGCCTTAGCACTCATCTGCTGCGTCATCTTTTTCGGCGGCGTCAAAGCGATCGCGCGCGTAGCCGAAAAGGTCGTGCCGCTAATGGCGATCTGCTACGTGCTCGTCGGTCTCGTCATCATCGGCTCAAATTTCGATAAAATTCCATCCGTCATCGCGCTGATATTCAAAGCCGCGTTCGATCCATCCGCTGCCTGGGGCGGCGCTACGGGCGCTACGATCGCTACTGCGATGAGATACGGCATCGCGCGCGGGCTCTTTTCAAACGAAGCGGGCATGGGCTCGACGCCGCACGCACACGCCGCAGCGAACGTCAAACACCCCGTAGATCAAGCCGTGCTCGGCATAATGGGCGTTTTCGTCGATACCTTTATCGTGCTTAACATCACCGTTTTCGTGGTGCTTAGCACCGACGTAGTCACCTTCGAAAACGGCAAGGCGGTATTTTCTGGCATCTCGCTGGTACAAGAAGCCTTCGGATCGCAAATTTTGGGTCGCAGCGGTGGCTACGGCTTCGTGGCGATCTGCCTGTTTTTCTTCGCATTTACCACGATTTTGGGCTGGTACTACTTCGCCGAGATTAACGTGCGATACCTCCTGGGCGCAAAATTCGTCAAGCTCTTGCAAATTTTGGTCGTCGCATTCGTATTCATAGGAAGCGTGCAAAAGATTGACCTCGTCTGGGGGCTAGCCGATATGTTTAACGGACTGATGGTGATCCCCAACTTAATCGCGATCATCCTGCTTAGCCCCGTCGTAGTGCGGCTTTTGAGCGACTTTAACGACGGCAAAAGCTACGACGCAAACGACTACAAATAACGCCGCGCGTTAAATTTCAAGCTCGCACTTGAAATTTAGCGCAAAATTTAGAATTTTAAAATTCTTTTCTAGCTAAAATCCTAGCCTAAATTTTATGATTTAAGGAGAACAGATGCAAATTTTAAGGAGCGAAAAATGCCCGTTTTAAAGGCATTGCTGACCGGGCAACCGCGCGCTTACGGCGACGAGCGCGCTACGCAGCCTCTAAAAAAGCGCTGGGAGACGGCGATTTTTAAGCAAGCTAGAGCGGGTGAAGTGCGCGCAAACGAGCTTGGATTCGAGGGCGACGCGGTAGCTGACACGCTGCATCACGGCGGAGAGGAGAAGGCGATTTTTGCTAACTCGCTGCAAAATTACGCCGCGTGGGAGAGGTTTTTAGGGCTTAAAAATCTAGCCTACGGCGCAATGGGCGAAAACCTCACGATCAGCGGATTACACGAGCAAAACGTATGCATCGGCGATGTGCACCGCATAGGCTCGCTGGTGTTGCAAGTAAGCCAGCCGCGCAAGCCCTGCTACAAGCTCTCGATGCGCTGGGGTAACGCGGAGATGACGGCGGAGATCGCGCGCAGCGGGCTTACCGGCTGGTACTATCGCGTGCTGGAGACTGGCTCGTGCCGCGCGGGCGACGAGATCTACGTCGTAGAGCGCGACCCCGCTACGATGAGCGTAATGGAGCTTAACCGTCTATTTTACGGCGAGCGTATCGATAAAGGGCTGTTAGCAAAATTTAACCTACTTACGACGCTTACGCCAAAATGGCGCGAGGATATGCGCCGCAAGCTAGAAGGCAGCTACGACGATGGCTTTATGCGGCTATAAAATTTAGCCCCGAAGCGGCGTTTTAAAATAGCAAAGTAGCGCCGCGCCTTGTTGTTTTAAAACACAACTCTTGGCGCGGATTTCAAAATACTTTTTAAGCCGTCGATGCTAAGTTTCAAGACACTTCTTGGCTACTCAATATCGGCTTACAAAAAATACTTTCTTGATGCAAGCTGCAAATTCAGACTAAATTCCAAAGACGAAATTTTAATTTGATCCGCGCTGATCGCGCGCAAATGCGATCTATTTTCGCACTCTGTTTTGCAGTACGACACAGGCTACAAGCAAAATTAAAGACGCAAATTTAACTGCGCTTGAAATTTAACCTTTAATGAAGTCCAAATTTAGCCGCACATTCAAAGCCGCAAGCGCCGCTCTTTGTAAATTTTAAAATTTAAAAGCGGTAAATTTAATCCCCTTGCTACGCAGCGAATTTTTCCAAAATTAAAAAGCGAACTATTTTTACTCGCGCAACACACTCATCTCGCAAATTTAGCGGCGTGGCTCTTACGCTGCAAACGAGCTTTCTCAAAGCTTTGTAACGCGCGCCAAATTAGACATGTCAGATGCTTCGCCAAGCGCCTTTCAAGGCTCATTGATAGCGCTCGCTATAAATAGAATTTTGCGTGGAATTTTGCGCGGCGCGGCAACAATTACGACCTTTAAGAGCGCGCGCCGCAGCTCAAAAGCCTATTTCAGCTTTTTAAAACCGCGCGCCGTAGGGCTCAAAGTCCATTTTCACGCGCTCAATCAACTACCTCGATCCCCGCATCCGCGCAGGCTTTTCGCACCTTTTTAGATATGCCGATGCCGGTCGTTTCGATTTTTTTAAGATTTTTGAAGGGCGCAAGCTCGGCGGCGTCAATGTTTTTGATGTCGAAAAGCTCATCTTCGCCGTCCCAATCAGGCGCGATTTGCAGGTAAATTTCGTTTCCGCCGTCAAGATAGAGCTCGCTCACCTGCTCCGCTAAATCCGCAGGAACCGGATAGTCCTTAAACCACTTTTTGGCTTGCGGCAGCGCGCCGAAATCCGCATACGGATCGATGCCGCGCTCCTCACAGTACTCAAACACGTCAAATTTAGGCTGTAGCAGGGCTTTTTCATACATCAGCTCGTTCATCACGGCGATTTTGAAATTAAAATTTTTAAACGCTAGCGTCTCGCCCGCAGCGCGCGGAAGCTTAAATTTATCGCTCGGCTTTCGCTTTAGCTTTTTCTCTTTTTGATTGATGCAGACGCGCCCTATCGGCATTTTCGCAGCTCGC
>NZ_CALIBH010000165.1 GCF_938045775.1 uncultured Campylobacter sp. | reverse complement strand
GTAAGATGAAAAAAGGTTTTACTCTAATCGAGCTGATCTTTACCATCGTGATTTTAGCGATCACTACGATGGCGATCCCGCGCATCGTCGCGCAAACCACCGAGTTAAACGCCCTTGCGATCAAAGAGGAGCTTGTATATAACGCTAAAGCTTTGATGTCTCGCGTGTCTAAGGCGCAGTGGGATAGTGCGTATGCTAATGATGCTACGTGCGGAGGAGATGCAAGTTGTATGGATAGAATTCTAACTGTAAATCCGTCGATAGATGATTCGGGCAATAGTACCAAGGAGGTTAGACCTGGAATTTTGAATGAAGCTAGTAGGCGTGGAATCAGCTCCCAAGCTCCGGCTACGAAAAAGCAATTCGGTAGAAATGGAATTTCGGTTGGCGGCGGTCGTTATAATGATATCGACGATTACGACCAGTTCACGACCGATATAAGAGTCGGTGATTTGGTAGGTTCTAGTAGCAGGGGTGATTTCGTGCTTAATACTAGGATTAATATAGATGTGGATTATATCCCCGAGCCTTTTAATGCAGCACAGTATGCTGCGGGCGTCAATCTTAACGGTGTTCTTACCGACCAGCCGAACAATGGCACTCCTACCAATATCAAGATGGTTAGGGTATCTGCGATAGATCTAAACGATGCCGTAGCTAGAGATGGGAACGGCACTAAGGCAGTCGTTTTAAAAGCGTTTTTATCTAATATCGGCGTCGGCGTGCAGACAACCGTCACTAGACGATACTGATAGGGGTGCGAGATGAAAAAAGGTTTTACCCTTATAGAGCTGGTATTCGTTATCGTGGTGCTTGGTATCATCTCGATGTTCGGCGCGGATCTATACACGAAGATCTACAAATCCTACGTACATGTACGTGCAGTAAATCAGCTGGAAGCCAGAACACAAAATGCGATGATGCTAATCACAAATCGCTTAGAAGATAGAATAAAAAGTTCTACTATAGGTAGAGAGCTTAGAACAAATGAGTTTGTGCCGATTAGTGATCTTACTGATCCGAAATACGACATACTAGAATGGATCGGTCAAAGCGTAGAGACGAGAAATATAAATAA
This sequence comes from uncultured Campylobacter sp., assembly GCF_938045775.1. Classification (GTDB taxonomy): domain Bacteria; phylum Campylobacterota; class Campylobacteria; order Campylobacterales; family Campylobacteraceae; genus Campylobacter_B. Next base: position 290 of record NZ_CALIBH010000165.1, on the reverse strand, counting down.
GAGAACTCCCGGTTGGAGCGGCTTTATGTCGATGTCGCAGCTTCGAGATACTACATGGGTAGCCGACGCGAATAACGCTGGCTATATCGCAGATACGAGAACCCAGTTTAATATGGTCTCCTTGGGTAGCGACTTTCCGCAAGTAGCTAGGATAGTTGGAAATTTAAGGGCTACGACATATAATAGACCTTCTACTAACACCCAAGTTGCTGTTATTTTTAGGGTTGTTACCAACGATGCTTCGCCTACTAGCGTAGGTATAGGCTTCGGCTACGATAGGGCGGTTAGAG
>NZ_CALIBH010000164.1 GCF_938045775.1 uncultured Campylobacter sp. | reverse complement strand
CAAATACGGCAACACGAGCTCGGCGTCGATCCCGATGGCTATCAACGACGCTTACGAGAGCGGTAGACTCAAAAACGGCTCGCTTATGCTTTTAGATGCGTTTGGCGGCGGCTTTACGTGGGGCAGCGCGCTTTTGAAATTTGGCGGAAAGAGCATAAACTAGCATTTTTTAAATTTCATTAATCTTTGAATTTCGCCATATTTAAGAGTTAAAATTCCAAGCTTATTTACAAAACTAATTTCAAATTTATATTTATTCCGAGTTAGGTTTCAAAATTTTAAAATGAAGCGTTTGCGATTAAAAGCATATTTATGATCTTGTGCAGTTTGAGTATTGACTTCTTACGCGAGATGGTAAAACGACATTAGTTTGAGCGCCTATCGCTTTTGACGATGGGCTTTTCTAATATAAAAGAAATCAAATATACGATAGCCTAAATGGGTGTTAATTTCAGCTGATTCTATACATTAACGGCTTGTAATTGGCTGCAAAGCTCGGCAAGTATTTTTACGGCGGTGTATGTGGATCTTTTGAGCGACCTACACATAGGCTGTAGAATAAAATTCAAATACCAAAACGCTCACAACAGCAAGCATCAAATTGCCTTAGATTGAAATTTAGCATAAACGCCGGTAAATTTAAATCAAATACTACGAATGGAACAATAAAGGACGCTATGTCATGAGTGCAGGAGCGTCGTATCTCTAAATATCTATAGGGCGTTAAAATCTCCAGCTATCTCCCGTTATACAATATATATTATCTCTATATAGATAGCGGCGAGCCGGAGGGCGCAGCCACGCTATAGCTACAGACTGAAGCGATCAATGCGTTTAGTTTTAGTGCGAAAGCTACAGCTATTTATAGGTTTTGATGGTAGGTCTAGCTTAATGCCATTGCAAGCATTTAAAAATTTTAGCACGAAATATCATCTTACAGTTATGGACGACAGGTATTAAAGCATATTATTAAGGCGATTTTTTATAAATTTTAAGTTCAAATTCCGTTCGGATAAAATTTCGATTATTTTTTAGAAAGCGATCTAAAATTATTTAAAATTCCCCCGTTAACTTGGACTATCTAGCGTTTTGTTCGTGCGCTCGGTTTAAAATTTTAAATAACGTAAAATCCCAAATTCTCGTGCTTAAGGATAATTTTT
>NZ_CALIBH010000163.1 GCF_938045775.1 uncultured Campylobacter sp. | reverse complement strand
GCCGATCATGCCGTTTATGCCCACTTCGTTTATCATCGTCGGAGTGTATTTGTCCATGCGTCCGCTAGTCGTAGGTCCTGCAGCACCGATTGCCTGACCCGGTTTGGCGGGGGTCGGTCCCAGATAATATATCGTCTCGCCTGCTAAATTTACGGGTAGCTTCTCGCCGCGAGCGAGAGTTTCGGTTAGAGCCTTGTGTGCGGCATCGCGAGCTGCGATGATGGTGCCGCTAATTAGGACGTTATCGCCCGCCTTTAGGCTTTTTACTACGCTTTTATCGAAAGGTGCGGTAATTCTTTTAACTTCTGACATGATTTCCTCCTTATAGTTCGGCATCGGCATGGCGAGCCGCGTGGCAGTTGATATTAACGGCGACCGGAAGCCCCGCTATGTGGGTCGGATACCACTCTACATTGACCTTAACGGCGGTATTTATGCCGCCCAGACCCTGCGGACCGACGCCCGTAGCGCGAGCCATCTCCAGTAACTCATCTTCTAGCTTGGCGTAGCGCTCGTCGGGATTTCTGCTGTCGATCGAGCGAACTGCAGCTTGTTTGGCTAAAAGCGCCGCCTTATCCATCGTGCCACCGATACCGACGCCTACGACCATAGGAGGGCAAGCATTAGGACCAGCGTATTTGACCGCCTCTAAAAATACCTTTTTTACCCCCTCGATGCCGTCTGCGGGAACGAGCATTTTTAGCACCGATTTGTTTTCGCTGCCAAAGCCCTTAGGAGCTACTTTGATCTTAAGTTTGTCGCCTGGGACGATGCGGGTATTGATGACCGCGGGGGTATTGTTCGTGGTGTTTTTGCGCTCAAAAAGCGGCTCTGCAACCACGGATTTGCGCAGATAGCCGCCTACGTAGCCGTCCGCGACGCCTGCATTGATAGCGTCCTCCAGATATCCGCCCTCGATATGCACATCCTGACCGAGTTCGACAAAAACCACCGTCATACCGGTATCTTGACAGATCGGCGCGATCTCTTTCGCTGCCAAATCGGCATTTTGCAAGAGCTTGCCTAAGATATCTTTGCCGATAGGCGAAGTCTCGTTCTCGCGCGCTTTCTCAAATGCCGCGCGCATATCTGGCGTGACGTGATAACAGGCTTTTTTGCAAAGCTCGCTGACTACTTTTGTAATCTCAGCTGCTTGGATCGTTTTCATGATCTCTCCTTGTATTGAAATTTTAATGGATTATATTCCGTTAAACTAAAAACTTAGTTTAAAATTTTATCTTCATTTAATAAATTTTAACAAAAGGCTAGAAAATAAGCGGCTTTTAATCTTTTTATAATAAAATACCACTTTTCGAATTATCAAATACTAAAAATTTTGCGAAGAAATTTTAAAATCAAGGAAACCTATGAAAAAGAAAACTCTTGTGCTGCTCGTGGGCGCTTGTGTGCTTATAGGAATGATACTTTCTCTTGGGATTGCGGAGATGGTTCACCTTACGGGCACCGATAAATTCTGCGTATCCTGTCATACGATGCAGCCGATGGCAAACGCATTTCACAACGATGTTCACGGCGGCAATAACCCGCAAGGCTTCAAAGCCGATTGCGTCGCCTGTCATGTCTCTCATGAAAATACCTTTATGTATCTTTGGACCAAAGCTCTAACCTCCGCAAACGACGTCTATAAGACGGTCTTTACCGATGCAGATAAGATCGACTGGCAAGAAAAACGCAAGGAGCGAAATCATTTCGTTTATGAAAGCGGATGCCTGAGCTGCCACCGAAATTTAAAAGAGCAGAATAATCAAGTAAATAAAGCCTGGCTCGCGCATAGGGATTATTTTGCGGGCACTACCGGCAAAACCTGTGTGCAGTGCCACGAAAACGTCGGTCACAAAAATATGGGTATAGAGATCACCAAATATTGGGATAAATACAACCGAGAAAATAACAAAACCAAGTAAAGGAGAAGCAATGTTAAAAAAAGTCGCTATTTTAATAGCCTGTATCGCATCGTTCGCATTCGCAGAAATGCCCGCGCAGCATGCGAATATGTCCGCGTCGGATGCGAACGTAAGCAATTCCGTAAACGTTAGTCTTACGAAGAATTTAAAGGTAAATAGGCAGCTTACGCCGCTAGCTAGACGCTGTGTCGAGTGCCATGCCGAAAAAACTCCGGGCGTCGTCGCTGATTGGAAGATGAGCCGCCACGCTCACGTAGGCGTTAGCTGTACCGACTGCCACTCGCAGCCAGCAGATAGCCCTATGGCAGCTAAAGAGCCGCATCCGAAAGACACAGACAATCATATTTCGGTGCTAGTTAGCCCAAAAACTTGTGCTAAATGCCACAGCAACGAGGTTAAAGAGTTTGAAAACAGCGGTCACGCAAGAGGCGCTATGCAGATGCAAGCCAACAAAGGAATGGTTGATCTAATGTATCACTACGAAGGACGTGATATCCCTGATCTTAAACATGCGCCTGATATTACCGGCTGCTCTCAATGCCACGGTAGCGTCGTTAAAATGGATGAGCATAACAAGCCTACCAAAGAGACCTGGCCCGTTTACGGCATCGGTACGGTTTATCCGGACGGTAGCGTAGGCGGATGCAAATCGTGCCACTCGGGTCATAAATTTTCGATTGCTGAAGCTCGTAAGCCTGCTGCTTGCGCATCTTGCCACTTAGGACCTGATCATCCGGATATCGAAATTTACAACAACTCAATGCACGGACACGTATTTAACGCTGAAGGCAATGAGTGGAAATTCGATAGCGCTCCTGGTACTTGGGCGGTTCCTGACTACCGCGCCCCTACATGTGCAACCTGCCATATTAGCGGCGGTGTGGGCGATCTAAACTCCACTCACAACGTATCTCAACGCTTGAAGTGGAATTTGTGGCAGCCTAAGAGCAATCTACGCACCGGCGGTAATGAGACCGCGGTAAGCGAGTTTTTAAATACTGGCAAACTAAACGTTGGTAATCCTTTGGCGGGTAACCTAAACGGTCCTGAGGCAGCGCGTGCCGAGATGAAGCAAGTCTGCAAAGAGTGCCACGCAAGCACCCACACGAATAATTTCTTTGAGGTGGGCGATAAGCAGGTACTTCTATATAACGTTTACAACGACGAAGCGACTAAGATGCTAAAAGAGCTTAAGGAAAAGAAACTTCTAAAAGACGATCCTTGGGCGGATGCGTTCCAGCGTATTTATTACACTTCGTGGCATCACGAGGGTCGCAGAATGCGCCAAGGCGCGCTAATGGGCGGACCTGATTATTCGCATTGGCACGGCGTATTCGAGGTCAAAAACGACATTAGAGAGATGCGCGAAATCTACGAGCGCCGCATCAAAACCGGCAAGATCGAGGAATAATCCTTCTTAGTCTGCTAAATTCTGCCGGACTAAACAGATTAAGCTTGTAAGCCCCTGCACTTCGCGGGGGCTTTTTTATTTGGATAAAATTTTAGAATTTTATTTCGTAATCCGCAAAGCCCATCGAAAATCGCCCCTAAAAGCCACTACAAAATCACTGTCTAATTATTTAAGATCATTGAGAATTTATGACGGAAGTAGCTGATAAATTAGAGTAAATTTATCTCTTTGCAATCCAAAATTAGCTACAATCGCGCATATCATTTAAAAGGAATTTTATGGACAAGCAAACGGCATTAGACTTTTTGAGACTTCATCAGCCGATGCCTGCGCAGCTTTCGGATCAGCTCGCGGCAGAGTTTCGCGCGGTACGGGAATTTTTGCGTGATAATCCATGTGATGAAGCGCTTGAGCCGCTTTTGCGCTCGCTAAACGAGGGCGACGGCGTAGGTGAATATCCGCTCGTGGACGAGGTATTGGGCGCGGCGGACGATGCTGCTGCGGTAGCTGCGATTAGAGCGGTCTTAGAAGATCCGAGCACGGGCAGCGGAGCGCGATTTTGGGCGACGCTTTTTAGCGTGAGCTTCGTCCGTAAGGAGCTCATCGCAAGTCTGGAGACATCGCTTAAATACGCAAACGATGATTTGATCGAGCTTACGAAAGTCTGGAGACATCGCTTAAATACGCAAACGATGATTTGATCGAGCTTACGAAGGAACAGATCGAAATGTTTAAGCAGCTCGCGTAAAGCTAGCTGCGTAACTTATAGTTGCGCCTTGCTCACCAGATTGCGCCGCTACAAAGCAAATCTAAATTTATAAAAATCGGCTTAATCGCAGGCTGCTTTTAAATTTTAAAATTTTGCGGTCGCTTAAAATTTTTAGAGGCGGCGATCGAGCAGGCGGCGCGCTTTATTTTCTATGCGCTGTGGTAGGCATCCTGTGCGAGGGTTGCTATCGGCAAAGAAATAGCGTCGCCGCTAAGTGCGAGCGGCGCAGGCACCGCGAGATATGTATCTAGGAGGGTAGAAATTTCACGGCGTCGTTTGAAGTAAAATTTTAAATCTGCGGGCTTGTGATAGAATTTAAGTCGTAATAATGAAGCAGAATTTAATATGCGGCGAGTTCGCCGCTGAAATTTTAAGCTTGCGTCGCGCAGTGACGAGATTTTGCTCGGTGTAATCCGTACGAAATTTTAAGCCGTAAAGATAAAGCGGAATTTCTCATACGTGATTTTTTGAGACGAAATTTTAAG
>NZ_CALIBH010000162.1 GCF_938045775.1 uncultured Campylobacter sp. | reverse complement strand
CGCGTCCGCGACCCGCACTTGGGAGGCCTCATCGAATACGACGATGTCGAACGTGCAAGTTATACGAGTATTTTTAAACCTCAAACCTACAAGGACAAAAACAATAAATATCTTGATCCCATCCAAGGCAAGGACTACGAAGCGGGCATCAAAGGCGAGTATTTTGACGGCGATCTGCAAGCAAGCCTGGGCGTTTTTAAGATCATCCAAGATAAGCTCGGCATCCGCACCGACGAGTATATCACGGGCACAAATTCCTACGCTTACAGGCAGGGTCGCGGAGTAACCAGCAGGGGCTTTGAAGCGGATGTAAACGGTAAAATCACCGATGCGCTAAGCCTAAGCATGGGGCTAGCGCACTACAAAGCCAAAGACGCTGACGGCAATATCTACGCCAGCGACTCCTCCCGCACCAGCGCAAATCTTTTTGCAAAATATGAGATCGGCACATTTAGAATCGGCGCAGGCGCGATGTATCGCTCAAAGATTTATTCCGACTCGCCATACGGCAGGATCGAGCAGAAAGCTTACACGATTGCAAACGTAATGCTAGGCTACAAAGCGAGTAAAAACCTAGATGTGCAGCTAAACGTCGATAACATAACCGATAAGCGCTATTTTGAGGGTATTGGTTCTAATCGAATGATCTACGGCGATCCGCGCACCTTCAATCTAAGCCTTACGTATAACTTTTGACCCAAATAGTCGCGGCGGAATTTGTCTAGTGCTTAGCTCTAATAGAATTCCATCGCGACGCCATAGATAAATGGCAAATTAAGCCCAAATTTAGTAAAATCGCCACCAAGACGCGAGGTCGCGTAATACGTTAAAAGGCAAACCATGCAAAACTCAACCGCATAAATTCCGCTAAATTTAAACCGAGTCAACCAATCAAAATTTAAATTTAACGGAGAAAACCATGAAAAGACGAGACTTTCTAAAACTAGGCGCGCTGGCGGCAGCTTCGGCGCAGGCAAAACAATTTGACGCAGCGGCGCAGGCGATATTTGACGAGCAGATGGGGCTTTGCGCGAATAAATTCGGCGCGTTTTACGTAAAAACCATCGGCGGCAGGGTCGTTGGTACCGAGCCATTTGAGGGAGACGCGATGCCAACGGTGCTGAACAACGCTCTAAGCGATCACATCCAAAACGAAACGCGCGTGAAATACCCATACGTGCGCAAAAGCTTCCTAGTCGATCCCTCAAATCCAAAGCCGGAGCTTCGCGGCAAAGAGCCCTTCGTGCGCGTTAGCTGGGACGAGGCGATAAAACTAAGCGCTAAAATTTTAAAAGAAAACTTCGATAAATACGGCTCGGAGGCCATTTACGGACAGCTTTATCAGTGGGGTAGCCTCGGCAAAGTCGGCCACTCGCAGCGCACCGCAAAGCGCATGCTAAACGCGCTTGGAGGCTACGTGAGCGAGCTTGGCGGCTACTCTTACGGCGCGGCGACGGCGTTTTTGCCTCACGTGACGGGCTCGATCGATCCGACTCACGCTCCGACGCGCTGGGAGGGCGTGGTAAAGGAGGCCAAAACGATCGTATTTTGGGGCACGAATCCCGTCGTTTCAAACAAGATCGCTATCGGCGTCCCGATGCACAACTCCTACACCTACTACGAGATTATGAAAGAGAAATTTAAAAAAGGCGAGATGAAAATTTACAGCGTCGACGTCTACCGCAACGAAACGGCGGAGTATTTCGGCGCACAGTATCTAGCCGTGCGCCCTTGCACCGATACGGCGATGCTGATCGGGCTTTGCGATTATCTCTACGAAAACGGGCTTTACGACAAGGAATTTATCGAGCGCTACACGGTCGGGTTCGATAAATTTAAGGAGTATTTCACCGGCGCTAAAGACGGCGTGAAAAAGGATCTAAAATGGGCGAGTAAAATTTGCGGCGTGAGCGAAAAGGAGCTAAAAAACCTAGCGGGTACGCTAGCCAAAAAAGACACGCTCATCGTCACGGGCTACTCTATCCAGCGTCAGCACCACGGCGAGATGGCGTACTGGGCGCTGATCACGCTAGCTGCGATGCTAGGCGATATCGGCAAGACCGGTCGCGGCTACGTGATGAACGATCAGATGCATAAAAACGCAGATATCAGCTTCATCGCGCCAAAGCTTCAGGCATTTAACCCCGCAGTAAACGAAAAATACATCGCCCCGCAAGGCAAGCTAGCCAAAGCCAAATACCACGAGATACCAAACAGCAGGCTCATAGACGCGATCATGGAGCCGGGCAAGCAGATCGAGCGCAACGGCAAAAAGTACGTCATGCCGCACATTAGAGTGATGTTTAACGCCAACGGCTCGACCTTCACCCGCCACCCCGATACCAACCGCGCGGTCGAAGCGATGAAAAAGATCGAAGCGATCATCACCACCGAGCCGTTTTGGACGAGTACGGCAAGGCTCAGCGACATCGTGCTGCCAGCTGCTCTTGAGTGCGAGCGCACGGATATCGAGTTTGCAAACTCGACTAGCGAATACCTCTTTGCGATTAAGCCGCTAGTAAAGCCTGCAGGCGAGAGCAAGAGCGACTTTGAGATCGCGCGGCTCATCTGCGCGCAGTGGGGCGAGGAGTACGAGCAGGCCTTTAGCGAGGGTAAAACGGAGCTTGAGTGGGTGAAGGAAATCTACGAAAACGCCGCAAAGCAAGCCGAGGGCATGGGAGTGGCGATGCCGAAATTTGAGGAGTTTTGGCAAAAAGGATACGTCAAATTTGATCAAGTGGACGAGAAAAAGCGGTACTTCACAAACTACGCGGACTTCCGCGCCGATCCCGAGAAAAACGCGCTAAAAACGCCGTCGGGCAAGATCGAACTCTACTCCGAGGCGGTCGAAAAGCTAGGCTATGCCGACTGCCCGCCGCACGCGACGTGGATGGAGCCGTTTGAGTGGCTGGGCGGCGACGTGAGCAAGTACCCGGTCGCCATCAGCGGCGCGCACTCTAAATTTAGGCTCCACTCGCAGCTAAACAACTCGTTCATCCGCAACTACGCCGAGATCGCAAACCGCGAACCAGCACTTATCAGCCCCGCCACGGCAAAAGCGCGCGGCATAAAAACGGGCGACGTGGTGAGGATCTACAACGACCGAGGCGAGATACTTTGCGGCGCGCTAGTAAGCGAGCGAGCGCAAGACAACGTGGTGATCGTGAGCGAGGGCGCGTGGTACGACCCGGCCGTCTGGGGCGAGCGCAGCCTATGTAAACACGGCAACATAAACGTGCTGACCAAGGATGTGCCTAGCTCGCAGCTATCGCAAAGCAACACCGCTCACACGAGCATGGTGCAGATCGAGAAATTTAAAGGCGAACTGCCGAGCGTAACGGCGTTTGATAGGCCTGCGACGATAGAGGTTTAGCGTGCTTTCTAGCTCTTGTGCCAAAGCTCTACCAACCGTTTATCGCAAACAAAATCGCTGAGTTTTTCTGCGCCAAGAGCTCGTCCGAGAGGCGGTCGTATTCGCCCCCGAGCCCCATTTCTTGCGCCATAGACGGTGGCTCATCGTCCCAAGAGCCCATCGCACCGAATACATCGGCGATCCCCGCTGCGGCAAACGCCCTCAAGCTCGGCTGCGGCAGCGCTGCAAACGAAACGGCGTAATACTCGCCCACGGGGACTTCGCCCCGCAGCGTCTTAAGCGCATTATCAAACGTCTGCGCGAAGTTTTCGCAGCCTATCTTGCTCGCAAAATCCCTAATTTGCACTAAAACATTCTCGAATTCTGCGCTGTTATCGCGCGCGCTTAGCGCATCCCGCGGCATCCCGCGCCAAAGGCGCTCGACGTATTTCACATACCAAGCCTTTTTGTTGCGATCGTATTTCCAATCAGGCGTAAAAACGCCGTCAAAGTCCTCGAAGCGGCAAACGATGCCGTTTACGTTCATCCCCGAAAAGCCCAAAAGCGCTCTATTTTTTGCGAAAGTTAAAATACTAAGCCCCGCGTCCTTCAGACCGAGCTTTAGGCATTGCTCTATCCAACGCCGCTGCGCGTAGATCGGCTCGTCCTCGCACGCTTTTTGCGCTACTTGCTCGGTAAAAAATTTGTGCTCTTTTTGCAGAAACGACGAGCTCGTGCTTTCGCCGGCGCCTTTTTTACTAGCCGCTTTTTCATTTGCCGCTTCTTTTCTGTTCGTGCGCTTTTGCTCCGCTGCACCGCCGTTCTCGGCGGCTTTGTCCGTCGCACTGCTCTGTACTGCGCCGTACATATCTTTTTGCTCCGTAGCTTTACTTGCGTCGTTTACGCCGCCATACGCTGCGCGGATCGCGCCCTCTGCGGTGCGGAAATGCTCCTTTGCAAACTCAAAATTTAAATATTTTATATATTTTTGATCTTGCAGGAGTGGCTTAGGATTGCCGCGCAGAGCCGATTTTAGCGCGACGCACAGCGCGCACGAGAGATATATTTCGCCGTTCATAGATATCCTTTAAATTTCGATCGTTCCCGTTCATGCGCGGGATTATTCACGCACGGCGCAGAAATTTAACTACGATAAAACTAGCCGCCATGGCGTGAAATTTTAAAATTAGCCGCCGTATCGAAAGAAAATGCCGCTATAAATTTAAAGCAACTCGCATCGGTAAAATTCCGAGGCCGAAATCCACGAGCGACACAGGCAAGGCGATGCGGGTTAAATTTACGCGCACTTTAAAAATGACAAACCGCTTTAAAAAAATTTCAACCGCGCTCGCGTTATGAAATTTTAAAAGTAAGCCGTTGCACCCAAACTAGCTAAATTTAAAATGAAGCAATCGCTCCGTTTATGCTACGGAAGCCGATCATCCGCAAGCCGCCGATCGCAAGTCCTACGCCGCGAGCGCCCTACGCTACGACATTTGGAAACTCATAGACCACGCGGCCGCTTTTGATCGTGCATACCGTAGCGCCCGTAAGCTGCTTGCCGAAAAGCGGTGAGTTGCGCGATTTGGACTTATTTAGCGCCTCGTCGTAAACGTAGGAAATCTGCG
>NZ_CALIBH010000161.1 GCF_938045775.1 uncultured Campylobacter sp. | reverse complement strand
TCGGGCGTGGATCTTGCGCTATTTGAGGAGCTTTTATGAGCGTTTATTTTACCTCCGATCTGCACTTCGGCCACGAGCTGGTGCTTAAAAAATATCCGAATTTTAGAAAAGGCGCAAACGTAGCCGAAATGGATGAAAATCTCATCGCCGCTTGGAATGCGCTCGTTACGCCAGAAGATCTCGTCTATAATCTCGGCGACGTGTCCTTTCACAAGGATTTTGCGCACACTTGCGAGTTACTTCGCAGATTAAACGGGCGACATTTTTTGGTGCTCGGCAACCACGATGGGCGCATCGCTGCTATGAAAAACGAGCTGTTAAGCCAGTACAAGGCGGACGGTAATTTTATGTTTGAGCAGATCGTAGGCTATGCCTTTGTGCGCCTATCGCATAAGAGAGCGGCTCTGTCTCACTACCCTATGATCGAGTGGGCAAACTGCCATTATGGCGCACTGATGCTCTACGGTCACCTGCACGCAGATATGGCTGAGGTTTCGGGCAGGGCGCTAAACGTGGGCTTTGATCTGCACGGCAAAATTTTAAGCGAGGACGAGGTGTGGTCGTATCTGAAAGATATCCCGCCCAAGGCCCATCACGCAAGTGAGCTAGAGGGCATTAGCGATAGCGACGACGTAGAGCAAAGGCGGGTTTTGATAGAAAATTTTTTGCGTAAAATTAATCAGAGTTCGTAAAAAATAGAATTTACGGCGCAAGACGGACCCTTTGCAGCAAATAAGTTTAAATTTAAAAGCGAGCCATTAAATACGGATTGATTTTACCTAGTCAAAATTTCATTATGTAACGCGAGATAAATTTAACAAAACGCAACCGCGAACGAGTAACCAAATCGTATCAAGCAAGCGTAATATTGCAAAGATAAAATTTTAAAATTCTGCCTAGGTGCGGAGCGAAAAATTTGATCTAGCGGGCTTCCAGCATCGCGATTTTGTTGATGTAATCGGCGAAATTTAGATTTATCAAATTTGTTTTGATGAAGATGCGCGTGAAAATCACATAACCAATCTCGTTGCTAAGTGTGCCGTCTGAGTAGATGAAAACATTAGTGAGAAACTCGCTATTTTCGGATTTATAGAAGGTCTCGATCTGAAAATTTAAAAGCTCGTAAAATAGCTCGTCCGCGTCGCTCATCGCTGCCTGCATCTCCTCGTCGATACGCATTATGTCGGCGTAGAGCACGCGCTCTTGGTTGGCGACGACGAAACATGCGCGGTTATTAAATTTCAGTGCGAACATCGCCATGTTTTCAAAATCGCTTTGATTTTTTAGCAAGAAGTATAAAATTTTAAATAAACTAGCGTGCGAGCTAAATTCTATTCCAAAAGTCTCATCCGCCGCCTGTGCACTTGCGCGAGGAAATTCCACTATGAAGCTATCATCGACTTTTTGATAAATGCTATTTTCTTTAATCATATAATCCTCGTTAAAATACACTCTTTGATTTTCGTCGTCTATCAGCACGCAAGAGATTAAATTTTTATCACTCAGATCCGCAAAGCCCGCTAGCGAGGTAGCCAGATCATTTTCTTGCGCGATAGGAAAACGATCGGATTTCTCATCTAAAATTCTTTTGCCAAAGCCCAATTTTCTATAAAAAAACTCGCATGCGTCGGCACTTTTAGCGACGCTGAGGAATGATTTTGCTTTAAATAGTGCCATTTTTTCTCCTAAAATTGCAATTATACCGAAACACTATTATTTCAAACTAAAATTTAGCGTCCTGCTCGGCGCTTGCAAAAAGCAGTTGCCTGATCGCCTCTTTGCCCGCTTCAAGGCCAAGTCCTTCTAAATTTAGCGGCGCGCTGAGGCTGTAATTTATACGCGAAAAGGGCTTTGGCAAGACCATCTCGTCCCAGCTATGAAATTTCCAAAAACTGCTCGCTTCGTAATTTAGCGCGTAAATATCTAAGTTTAGCCGCTGCGCAAGGATCACGGCACCGTCGGCGACGCTGTGAAGCGGACCGCGCGGGCCATCGGGAGTGATGATAACGTCGGTGCCGCTTTTTATCTCTTTGATCGCGCCCATAAGCGCACGCGCTCCGCCCTTGAAGCTACTGCCGCGGATCGCGCCGATACCGAAATGCGAGATCACGCGCGTAATGATTTCGCCGTCTTTGTGATCTGAGATGATGACCTTGGCGCGCCTCTTGCTGCCGAAATCCCGCAGCCACCAGCGCCTATAAGCAAAGCTCATCATCGCTAGTCTTCCATGCCAAAACACGACGACGCAGGGCTTTTCGGGCAGCCTCGTGGGTGTAAATTTAACCCTGCACGTTAAAAAAATGCACCAAATCAGGATAAAAATGAGATATTCGGCGACTCGGAAAAATAGCCGCTTTTTAAGCGATAACTTGTCCATAAAGCGCCATTCTGGCGGTCTTTTCGATACGTACTCCGCGCGTTTTGCCTAGCAGCTCTTCGCCGCCTTGCGCGCAGATCAAAAAATTTGAAAAGCTTCTACCGTACGCGGTGCCGCCCTCGCGCAGCTCCTCGAAATATACGTCGAAAATTTTATCTTTTTGCGCTCCTGCGATCTCGTCTAAAATTTTAGCGTGAGCGCTTTGTAGCCTGCTTAGCCTTTCGCTTGAAATTTCATCATCCAGCGGCTTTAAATTTGCTGCCGGCGTGAGCGGTCTCGGGCTAAATTTAAAGGAAAAAACCTGCTCGAATCTCACCGCTTCTAACACCTCCATCGTCTCGGCAAAATCCTCCTCGCTCTCACTCGGATAGCCCACGATGATGTCGGTGCTGATCGCCACGCCCGGGCAGCTTTGGCGCAGTTTAAGCGCGCGGTCCAGATACCACTGCTTGGTATATCCGCGCTTCATATCGCGCAAAACCTTACTCGAGCCGCTTTGCAGCGGCATATGCATCGATTTGCAAATTTTGGGATTATTGCAAAAAACGTCCAAAAATTTATCGTCCATATGCAGCGGATGCGGGCTGGTAAAGCGGATGCGCTCGATGCCCTCTATCTCGCTAAGCCGCACGAGCAAGTCACTGAAGTCAATTTTTTCGTGGGCATTAGAAAAGCGCTTGCCGTAGTTGTTGACGTTTTGGCCGAGCAAAAATATCTCTTTGGCACCGCGAGCTGCGGATCTTTCGGCTTCGCGCAAGATGATTTGAGCGGGGATCGAAATTTCATCGCCTCTAGTTTGCGGCACGATACAGTAGGAGCACTTTTTATCACAGCCGATCATTATGTTTATGAAGGATTTATATGGCGAGCTCGCAAAATCTCCGAAGGCAAACTCGCTCTCGTCGTAGTTTATGTCCGTGCTGATAAATTTTGGCGTACGGACGGCTTGCGAAATTTTAGATACGTTTCTGGCGCCGAGTACGAAATCCACAAAAGGCGCGCGCTTAAAAATTTCTCCGCCTAGATGGCTTGCGGTGCAGCCGCAAACGCCGATTTTAGAGCCTCTTTTCCGCGCTTTATCGAATGCGCCGATCTCGCTAAAAAGCTTATGCACGGGCTTTTCGCGCACGGAGCAGGTATTTATTAAGATTAGATCCGCGATATTTACGTCGTCGGTAATCTCGTAATCTTGTTCTTTTAGCTGCGCGATAATATGCTCGCTATCGCGCACGTTCATCGCGCAACCTAGGGTCTGGATGAAGAGGAGTTTACTCAAAGGATATGCACCTCGTACATATACTCGTTTTCGTTCAGCCCGTATCGCACTATGCGCTGATACACGCTAAAACCCTTAGTATCGAAGAAATCCACCAAAGCGGCTAAATCTTTTTGAGAATTTTCTCTATCCAGATAAAATATTTTCTGTCCGCTCTTTTCTACTTGGGCTTGCAAATCCTCGATCTTAACGCTTTTTGGCTTAGAAGCAAGCTCCGTTCTGGCAAGTTTTAGCTGCATGATCTATCCTTTCATTTATCTTTTTAAACCCGCGAGTTTAGCGAAATTTAGATAATAATTCGTTTAAATAAAAATAAAGTCAAAATTCCATATAATACCGCACTTCAAAATTTAAAATCCAAATTTAGTAGCACGAAATCAAATCTTAAGGAAAATTTATGGAAAAAATCACCGACATCATCGAGTCGATTGCAAATGAAAAGGGGCTTGAGCCCGCAGACGTCAAAGAACGCGTCAAAACGGCGTTCATCCAGACCGCAAAAAGACTTTTCGGCGAGGAGTATCTCTACGACAGCGAAGTCGATCCGCAGACCAAACGCGTTAAGCTTTACCAAAAGGTCCACGTCGTCGCGGATGATGATGAGCGGCTCGGCGATCACAACTTCATCGCGCTGAGCGAAGCCAAAAAAATAGGCGAAAACGCAGAGATCGGCGATGAGCTAAGCTACGAAATAAATATCGAAAACCTCGGTCGCACGGCTTCCGGCGTCCTGGCTAGAGAGCTAAATTTTCACATCCAAAGGCTGCTCGAAGAGAAAATTTTTGAAAACTATAAAAGCAAGGTAGGCACTCTCACCCACGGCACGGTCACTAAGATCGATCACGACGGCACGACCTACGTAGAGATCGAGGATACGAAGGCCTTCATGCCGCAAAAAAACCGCATCAAGGGCGAAAATTTCAAAGTGGGCGACGTGCTGCAAGCCGTCATTAAAAACGTAGCCATTGACAAATCCCACGGCATCAGGCTGGAGCTTTCGCGCACCAGCCCGAAATTTCTAGAAGCCCTACTCGCCGCCGAAGTCCCCGAGATCAAAGACGGCAGCGTCATCATCCAAGCCTGCGCGAGGATTCCGGGCAGGCGCGCTAAGATCGCACTTAGCGCCGTCTCGCCAAATGTCGATCCGGTAGGCGCTACCGTCGGCAAAGGAGGCGCTCGCATCGACGCGGTGAGTAGATTTTTAAGCAAAAATTTGCAAGACGGAAGCGGCGGCGAGAGCATCGACGCGTTTGAATACTCCGCAAGCCCCGAAATTTTGATCACTCGTGCAATGGCGCCTGCGATCGTAAACTCAGTCAAAATAGCGCAGGAC
Source organism: uncultured Campylobacter sp. (assembly GCF_938045775.1). Lineage (GTDB taxonomy): Bacteria > Campylobacterota > Campylobacteria > Campylobacterales > Campylobacteraceae > Campylobacter_B. The sequence goes on along the minus strand of NZ_CALIBH010000161.1, from coordinate 8,498 downwards.
GGCAAGGCGATCGTCTATGTAAACCCCGATCAAAAAAGTAAAGCGATCGGCAAAAACGGCCTAAATATCCGCCTAGCTTCGATGCTGTGTGGCTGTGAGATCGAGCTTATCGAAACCGGTTCGGCAAGCGAGAAAAAGGTCTCCACAGAGGAAGGTCTTAAAAATCTCGAAGCGCTTTTCGGCGAGCTGTAAAGCTCACGCGCTTTGCTTTTTGAAATTTTGTAAGTTGCGCTTTTTATAAAATTCTATACTTTTCGGATTTTATAAATTGTAAATTTCGTGTTTTGAAAATTCTGCAGTAAGGTGGAATTCTGTTTTGCGTGTAGAATGTGTAGAATCTGAAGCGAGCGGTAATTTTGCGAATTCGGTAGCCAGCGAAATTTGTAAATTTGACGCTCTGCGGAATTCTAATATAAAATTGGCTCTATTTTTATAGTGTATTGATTTCTAAAAAATGCTATCAATAGAGTGTTGATTTATTTTGCTACTTATTTATAAAATACAAGTTATGATTTCCATTTTAAGCACATTTGCAAAAAATGTTCGCAAAAGACGACAAACACTAAATATTACTCAGGAAAAGTTAGCGGAATTATCTAGTCTGCATAGAACTTATATTGGCAGCATAGAAAGATGCGAAAAAAATATTACCCTAATAAATGCTTATAAAATTGCAAAAGCCCTAGGAACTGATTTGTCGGAGTTGTTAAAAAAATGAGTATAGTTATAGAGCAAATAGAAAGAAATGTCGTTAATATTTTGTCGCGATATAAAAGTAATTTTAATTCAAAGGAATTTGCCCCAATTTTTTCTAGTTCAGATATTTTAATGGATTTTTTTAATATAACCTATGATACAAAAATGCAAAATATGCAATATTGGAATAGAGAGCTTGGAAGAGTTTGGGAATTGATAACTAAAGAGCTTTTTACCTCCAACAATCTATTTAAGCCACCAGAAAGTGTTAATTTTGGAACAGACCACCCTGTAGATTATTTCATAGGCAATTTGGCAATCGATGCTAAATATCGAATTGGCTCAGGCGATAGTGGAACGCTGAAAAAATTTAAATTATATGGAAAAATGTTAAAAGAAATGGGATATAACCCAGTTTTCCTGATTTTAAGAAACGATAACCTACCAGCAGCTATTACTGCTGCTATAAACGGTGGTTGGCAAGTTATCTCTTACAAAGATGCTTTTAATTTTATCATAAACTATAGTGGAGTGGATATAGTTCAATATTTGGCTTGTCTAAAAGCCAAATATGATTTTTAAGATAATCGTATATTTGCTATTTTAATATACTCTTCATTTAATTCAAAACCAATATATGGAATGCCTAAATTTCTACAAGCTAATGCTGTTGTTCCGCTCCCAATAAAAGGGTCAATTATAATATTATTTGTTTGTTTTGGGACAATCATCTCTGCTAATTTTTCTATAAGCTTTATAGGTTTAACCGTTATGTGCTTGTTGAAATTATCTTTTTTATCTCTTTGATAGCCTTCAAATATATTTGATAGAAAGCCATTGTGATTTATATAACCTTCTGTTTTTAAAAGTCCTATTCCGTATTTTTTTATATTATTTATATAATTGTTTTCTATCGGTTTTTGCAAAACAGATATTGCTTCGTAATTGTTTCTTGTTGCACTATGCCAACCTCTCCAATTTTCTGCCAATTCATATCCATCTTTTTTCATTTTTTCATAAGCATTTAAACCTTTTGGGATACCACTATTTCTTATCCATATAAACATATCTTTAGTATAAAAACCTGCATTTTCAAGTGCTATTTGAATATGTGCCACACTTCTATTGCTATTAAATACCATTATAAACGCACCTGGCTTTAAAATTCTATATAACTCTTTTCCCCAATGCTCCACCCAAGATTGATATTCTAAAATATTATCTCTATTTTTTTTATACCATCTTTCATTTTTAACTCCTCCTGCTAGCCCACTGCCGTATGGTATATTTTTTACCAATATATTTTTATTGTTATTTGCTTTATTTTTTCTGCGTTCTATTTCTGCGGTATCCCAATTTCTACCAAAAAATTCATAATTATATGGTGGGTCAGTTATACAGCCTGAAATATAATTATCGGGAATATTTTTCATTAGCTCACAACAATCGCCCAATGTAACATTGTTTAAATATTTTGTATATGACAATTTTATTCCTTTTTTTAAATTTTTTACAGCCTACGTCACCAAAACAGGCACAGCAGGTCTATTTGCCACGCTTATACTTTGGCTTAGACAGTTTGTGTTTAGTATATGATTAAAAAGTATCTGCTCTTTATCTTTTCTACTCTCTTTTGCAAAATTTACAAAATTGTGATAAACAAGATAGTTATTAAGATATTTCGTAGATACGCCTTTGAAATTATACACTAGCATAGATTTAAGTCTGCTATGATAGTTATTTACGACTTGAATATTAAACGAGCCGTTACTATGCTTATTTCGTGGTATTCTTATATGATTTAGGCTCATTTCGTTTGATAGTTTTAGATAACTTCTAAGGCTATCGGTTACAAATACGCTCTCTTTTTCTACTTTGCCATTTATAACGCTGTTTAGAGCCTTTACATTTGGTTTGCCTAGATTTGCTATTTTTGCTACTGATTTGCCATTTAGATTAACAACACAAGGTATGCAAACAAGTTCTTTTGATAATCCACGCTTAGTGTTTGCAGTCCCTCTTTTCTTTGCTAAGCGTGGAAAATTAAAATCCTTGTGATGACCTTTGTATGAGATAGGCATAAATGTTTCATCGGCTTCTACAATGTCGTCAAGTTTGACTTCGTTTTGCATTTTTTGCAAGGCATCTAGGATTTTATGTCGCCAGTAAAACGCAGTAGATAGTGCAATACCACAAATTTCAGCAGTTTTTCTAAGTGAGTATTTTTCAACCATACAATGGATATATTTTTTCCAAATTTCAAGCTCTTTTTGGGTTTTAAAAAGGATTGTGTTGTTTGTATTAGCAAATGTTTTATGGCAATCTACACACATATATCTTTGTTTGCCATTCTTTTTGCCATTTTTAACAAAATGAGTAGATTTGCAATGTGGGCATTCTTTTATATTTTTTGTAAAGGTAAAATTTTGCTCTGATTTTTCTTTTGATTTGATAGATTTTAGAAACAGCTTTTTATCATCATCGCTTAGGGTACTAAAAAGCTGTTTAACTATTTCAAGCTCTGCCTTTGAAGTTGCCATTTTACCGCCTTTTACTGCTATTTTTGATGCGGATATTCTAGCAAAATAAAGCTTAAAAATCAATACTTAATGAAAACAGAGCCATAAAATTTTACCGAGCGCGGAATTTTAAAATTTAGCGCCAAAACAAATTTTGACCGAAATTTTACGGCACGGAATTTTAAGATCAAATTTTATTCATGCGCGGATTTGAATTGACGCGATATTTTAAATTTACACGGCGCGCAAAATTCCAACCCAAGCTAGGTCGTGCCTACCACTCGTATAAAATTTCAACGCCGCCGTAATGCCAAAACGCCTTCGGCGCGAGGTATTCGCCGCCCAGGACAGCTAGGTTGAGTTCGAAATACTGCGGCGAAAATTCCGTTATTTTTGAAATTTCTTGCTCAAGCAGCGTCGTGCAGTAGAGGTTCGCTTCGCCGCGAGGTCTTAACGTAAAACTCTCGCCGACGCGCCTAAGTAAAGAGGCGGCGAGGCGCGCCTTTTGCTCCTCGTTTAAAAATTTCATCCGCGCCACGCCGAAATCTCGCGCATGCGCCAAGAACTCGCGCATCGAAACGGTCGCGACGCCGTCTTGCTCGCCCTCGCCCGTTACCGCGTGCACTACCAAAAGCGGGCGCTCGCGCACGATCATGCCTACGTGCGAGTATTTAAAATCCGTCGCAGTCGCGATTATGCGGCTGTCGGTGACGTCGCCTAGGCGAAAGACGATATCACCCGTGCGCAGATTTGATAAAATTTCATCCGGCACCCGCAGTGGCTCTTTTGCCGTAGGCGCACGCGTTAGCGTCCAAGGCTCGCCGAGTCCGCCTAGAGCAAAGATCAGGCAGGCGAGAAGCTTTTTGGCTAAAGCGCAACCTTCCATTTGCCGTCTTTTTTGACGAGTTTAACGCTCTCGGTGCGGTTTGTGCCGTTTTTAAAAGACACGACGACTTTCACGAGCGCCGATTTCTCGTCGCTATTTTGCAGCTCGCCCGAGACGCCTTTTAGCCCGTCGCGCTTGGAGGCCTCCTCCTTGCCGGCACCTGCCATTTGCATCAGTTTACCGTTTATCATCTGCATAGAGCCGTCGTCCGATCTGTCCTTATCGGGTATGTCTATAGCATCCACCAAAGTCTTAGAATCGCCCTCGTATAGGGCTCTTATGAAGTCCTCGGCTACGCCTTTCGGGTCGCTGCCGCAACCCGCTAAAACGAATATCGCAATGAGCGCGAGTAGAAATTTTTTCATAAGCTCTCCTCGTAGAAATTTTGAGATTCTATATACAAACGATAAATATTTTTTAAATTCAGATCTTTCTGCTCAGGGGAAATTTATATCGCGTTTGGATTTACGAAGGCGTATTCGGTCGTGCTTTTGCTGAATTAAAATAGAATTTTGCATTCGAAGGAAAGCTCGTCTTGCCTAGATAAAATTTTATCTTGCCAAAGCGAAATTTTATGGCAGTTTCTGCGAACCGTGTCTTGCGGCACACCACTCAAACGGTGCCCAAACTCATTCGGTAGCGTGCGAGGCGAGTTTTGCTTGTCGGAACTGAAATTTAGCCGTATTTTGCGGCTAAAATTTTAAAATTTCAATGCCGACTTCGTAGGATTGCTCGCTTGCGATTTAGCTTTTTGCTGCGACGCTCGCGAAATTATAAGGAAATTTTACCTAAATAGGGCTATAATCCAATAATTCATTTCATAAAGGAATATCATGGAGACATGGGCGGTTTGGGCACTTGCATCAGCGCTCTTTGCGTCGCTGACTGCGATATTTGCTAAAATCGGACTCGAAGGGATCAACTCTCACTTTGCGACTTTTATCCGCACGATCATCATTGCCCTATGTCTCGCCGCATTCCTACGCTACGCTAAAGCCTGGCAGCCGCTATCGAGTCTAACGCCGCGCAACTGGGTATTTCTGATACTAAGCGGGCTAGCAACGGGCGCGTCATGGCTAGCGTATTTCAAGGCACTACAAATCGGCAAAGCTTATCAAGTAGCACCGATCGATAAACTAAGCGTAGTGCTCGTTGTAATCATCGCTGTGATCTTTTTAGGCGAGCGCCCGAGTCTTCGCGAATGGCTTGCGCTAGCGCTCATCGGCAGCGGCGTAATAATGCTGGCGTTTAAATAGGGTGAATTGCTTTAAATCTATCTCTTGTGGTCTTTTTAACCGCCACGCTCGCGCTATACTATACGCTTTGATCAGATAAACCCACTGCCGCTTCTGCAAAATTGCCGCCCTAAACCGCTATGATTTCTTATGGCTTGACTTTAGCCTACACGATTTCTAGGCATTACCTGAAACGCGTCGGTAATCGATTTGCCGATACCTTGCTATAGTTAGGCGGTCTTTAGGGTAATTTTAGTTCTGCTTAAAAGTAGTGAGATTGAAATTTATGAGAAATCAGAAATTTACACCTTAAAATTCCAAAAAATATCGACTCGCCATACCATAAAATAAAATCGCATCCGCAAGTTTAAATCGAACTGTAAACTTCTAAATCTACAATATAGTCGAGTAAGCTAATTACGCAAGATTCGAATTAAAATCTTGCACACTTCCATAGCTCCGCCTAAATTTATGCGCTTGCTACGTAGATCATACATTCGTCGCAAGCTCTAGACTTGTAGAATAATAAGTAAGGTCGGGAGAATTTTACTCTCCCTTACCCTTCTTGCCCCTCTTACCCTTAGCCTTAGATGATCCCTCTTCTTTAGCCTCATCTTTCAACTTAGCCGTAGAGTTTTTTACTTTACCATCCTCATTCATAGCCTTATCCATGCTATCATCCATTTTCTCTTGCATCTTTTCTGATTTGGCATTTGCTTTAGCTTTAGCAGATTTGGCGGTATCTTTGGCTTTTTTATTGGCTTTAGCTTTTACGGATTTTAGATCGCTTATATCTGTTTGTCCGCTTACGGCAAGATCGTCCTTAATGGCTTCAAATCTCTTATCGCCTATGCCTTTAATGTTTTTGATATCCTCGATATCTTTAAATTTATTATCCTTGCGGTAATCTATGATGGCCTGAGCTTTTGCCTCTCCGATGCCCGGAAGCGCCATAAGCTCCTCTTTGCTTGCTGTGTTTAAATTTACGGCTGCTAGCATAAATGCAGGAAGCGATATAAATAGTGTAGATTTAAATAGGTTTTTCATTAAAAGTCCTTTGAGGTTGAGATATTTGTATTGCCAAATAAAACGTCTATTAGCATTGAGTGCTTTTATATACCTATCCCGCGTCAGTCAGTGCTAGAGAAGGAATGCGCCCATATGCTATTACGCTATCTTGCAATACGGTAAGGATTATATTTGTAGCGGGCTTAAAGGGAGATAAATTTAAGTGGATATATTGAAATTTTATCTGCTTCGATCGTTTTATTAAATAAATACGTTAAATTTTAGCTTGATCTTAAAAAGCAGATAGGCGCGGATAAAGCTAGATATATTAAATTCAACAGCGCTTTTTTGCTCCTCTTTGGAGACCGAAAAGGATAAAGCTAGATATATTAAATTTAATACCGCAAGCATTGAAACGGGATTTGGATTTAAATCATATAAAAGGCTAAGCGGCGGTATTTATGAAATTTAGTCCTACCTTACCGCACACGGAGACTTTACACGTACGAGACTAGACGCATACGGCAACAGAATACTGGTGTTATAAAAGGCGCGGATACTATACGTGCGAGGACGGGCGGGCAATCTTCATAAAATTTAGCACATCAATAAGCTTGCTTTTGTAGGACATGCTTTTTCTGGGCTTGATTTTTAATAGGGTTTTATCTGCTTATAGAACGTTTCATTATATTAAGTAACAGTGCTTGCCAAGCTTTATTTGGCATCTAGTTTAAATTATACGAAAGCTTTATAAGTGCCGATGGCTTTATAATTTAGATATAAAAGCGCGGTAATGTATTAAAAACGAACGAACGTATAAATCATAAATGAGGCTTGTAGAGGTTAGAAATAAAGATCGCGCCATAGAAGTTAAAAAGCAAACGCAACAGATAGTATTAAAAACGATACGAACAAGCAAGTATTATAGAAAAATTTCAATCCGTATCATTTTTCGCTCAATATAAGTCAAATTTAATGCAGAGTTTTGAGATTTTGTATTGTTGGAGGGCTAGATTTAAAATTTGTATTTGCAGAAGGTTCTAAAATTCTAAAGAGATTATAGAATTTTAAATTTATCAAGCAATATTTATTGGCTAAAAAAGCGATAAGCTAAAGACACCGGAATAGAATTTAAATTGAAAATTACATAGAAAGTTATGGAATTTTAACAAAGCCTGCAGCGACCTACTTTCCCCGTCCGAGTAACGGATAGTATCATCAGCCAGGACGAGCTTAGCTTCTTGGTTCGAGATGGAGCAAGGCGTTTCCTCGTCTGTATAGCCACAGGCAGTGTTAAATAAGGGATTGCTTTTGTTGTTTGATAGTAATATTATATACTGCGAATACCTTACGAGCTTTAGCCGCGTAGCATATAAGCTCTACTCGTTCCTGCCTATTCGCCTCATATTTAAAAATACTTCGTAATCTAACTTAGATTAATCATAGATTACGGATATCTTTTATAATCTCTTATTTAACACTGCGTTCATCGTTAAAGTCAGATCTTGTTTTATAAAAACAAAGGTTGATAAGGTATAGTAAAAATTTACTATTTCGAATTGAGAACTAATTTTTTGCTAGGCGAGGCAAACGAGCAAAGACGAGGGAGCATACGTATGGTATGTGACCGAAGTCCGCAGCGAAGTTTAACGAAGCATAGTGAAAAATTAGGAATCAATTTACAAAGTATTTTTACTTTTAGACAAGGCGCGTGAGTTAGGATAAGGGAGCGAACATATAAGTTCGTGACCGCAATCCGAAGCGAAACGCAACGCGGTATAAAATAAAAATACGAAGTAAAATTTTATCCTTAACAAGGAAGTAATGCTTAAAAGATAAGCAAACGAGCTATTAGTACCGGTCAGCTAAAGGACTTTCATCCATTACACATCCGGCCTATCAAACTAGTAGTCTACTAGAGCTCTTAAAAGAAGATTCATCTTGGAGTCGGCTTCGAGCTTAGATGCTTTCAGCTCTTATCGCATCCCGACTTAGCTACCCGGCGGTGCTCTTGGCAGAACAACCGGTACACCAGTGGTCGGTTCAACCCGGTCCTCTCGTACTAGGGTCAACTCTCCTCAATCTTCTTACGCCCACGGCAGATAGGGACCGAACTGTCTCACGACGTTCTGAACCCAGCTCGCGTACCGCTTT
>NZ_CALIBH010000160.1 GCF_938045775.1 uncultured Campylobacter sp. | reverse complement strand
TTCACCGCGCAAGCTACAAGATCAAATCGCTGCAACCCTCGCTGTTTGATTAACGAAATTTCTTTCGCCGCGATTTATTTCGCGCTGTTTAGGACGCGCTCGCTTAAATTTCGACCTCGCACCCTCTGTGTATATTTAGCGCCAAAATTTAGCCTGCCCGCATTGCAGCGCCCGTCATCAAAATTTACTTGTCGTAGCACCTATCTTTAAATTTTAAAATTTGCCGCTCCTTTATCCGCCAACCTCGATCGAAGTATGCCGCCTGTGCGGCTTTAGCTGCACGCGGATTTCAAAACGAATTTTGATAAAGCAAACATTCGCTACGCCGTAAATTTAAAATTTAGCTCGTAAATCTATCCGTGCATTCACTCCGCGGCAGTTTAGAAAATGAAATTTTGCGCAGCATGAATATCGTCCCGCGCCGCACTAAATAAATTTAAAATTCCGATATATGCTAAATTTAGCCCATATTTGCGCTGTATCAAAACTCAAAATTTTAAAATTCGAGACTTTAAATTTAGTGCGAAATCAAGCGCGGAATTCCGCGCGCTGTTTCGCGCGCAAAGGTCGCAAAATTTAGAAATTTTAACCAAACTTTCGCTATCATCACGGCTTAAATTTTCACCCAAAGGAAACCGATGTTTGAATGGATCGCCTCACCCGAGGCATGGATCAGCCTGGCGACGCTCACGGGGCTTGAGATCGTGCTTGGTATCGACAATATCATCTTTATCGCGATTTTGTGCGGCCGCCTGCCCGAGGCGCAGCGCGGGCGCGCCCGTATAATCGGGCTTGCGCTTGCGATGATCACGCGCATTTTGCTGCTTCTAAGCCTAAGCTGGATCATGGGGCTAACCAAGCCGCTATTTAGCGTGCTTGCGCGCGATTTTAGCGGACGCGATCTCGTGCTGATCGGCGGCGGATTATTTCTACTCGTCAAATCCACGCTCGAGATCCACTCCAGCGCCACCGGCGAGGCGCACGAGCATAGCGCTAGCGGCGGCAAGGCAAGCTTCGGCGGCACGCTCGTGCAGATCGCCGTTTTGGACATCATCTTTTCGCTTGACAGCGTCATCACCGCCGTGGGCATGGCGCAGCACCTGCCCGTGATGATCCTCGCAGTCATCATCGCCGTGGGCGTGATGATGCTCGCTAGCGGCGCGATCGCGCGCTTCGTGGACGCAAACCCGACGATCAAAATTTTAGCACTTGCGTTTTTGATCCTAGTGGGCGTCTCGCTGATCGCCGACGGGCTGGGCTTTCACATACCTAAGGGCTACATCTACTTCTCGATGGCGTTTTCGCTACTTGTTGAGCTCATCAATATCCAGATCCGCAAAAAATCCGCCGCGAAATGATCGCAGGATTTTGCTAGATCTGAAAGGCGCGCATGGGATTTGCTAAATTTCTTTCGCCGCGACGTATCAAGCTTGCTCGCGGCACGGCTATGGATTTGAAGCTTGAGCCTGCAGCTGCAGACACGGCGAAATTTAGCTTTACGCTGGAGGGCTTGCGCTTTGCGGGGAATTTGGACTTAAAGCGCGACGGACTTTATCTTCCGATACGCGAGGGCGACGAGCTGGCGGTGATATATGAGGCTTCAAGCTCAAATTCCGGCGGGGAGGCTTTGAGGGGCTTAAATTCCGATCGCGAGGCTTTAAGCGGCGTAGGTTTAAGCGGTGAAAATTCCGCAGAGCGCCCTAACTGCGAAGTTTCAAGTAACGGAAATTCCACCGCCGCAAATTTAAACCGCGACGCATATAGCGATACGGCGGCAAGTGCGCGCCAAAATTCTACAGCATCTGATTTATCGGACAAAGATCGCAGCGGTATAAATTCCGCCGCTTTGAGCCTGATCCGCGAAGACTTTAACGAGCAGGCGAACGCTAATACGGAACTTTATACTTCGAGTTTGAATTGCAAAGATTTAAGCGGCTCCCTCTCTTTAAATTCTACCCACGAGGAGCATAACGCTTTGTCAAGCCCTGCTACAAATTCTGCTGCGAACCCCGCTGCATCTCCGCTAGATTTCGTTAATCTAAGCCTGGGCGCGCAGCGCTGGAGGGACGCCGGCAGCACGGCACTCGCCGCGATATTCGCAGCCTTCGGCGTAGCGCTAGCCGCGATGAGCATCTACTGCATAATCTTTATCTTTGAAAAGAGCGATCCTGCGGTAGCTATAGCCCTACCCGTCCTCGCGCCTTTTGCGTATTGCAGCTTTAAGTTTATGCGAAAGGACTGGCGCGCCGCAAAGTTTGGGCGCATATTCGCAGCGCTTCCGCACTCCAAAGAGCCCAAGCGAAGCGGCGAAGCGGAGGGCTACGCTAGCGGCGTGCGCGTGCTGCAAAGCGGCGACATTTATTATTATGGCTTCGCGCTGGACGGGCTATATTTATCGGGCGATAGCAAGCGGCAGATCGTCTCTGACGCGCTACGCGCAGATCAAAATTTAGCGGAGCTTGCGGACGGCGAAAATTGCATTAAATTTAAGAATTTAGACGCAGAAAATTCCGTAAATTCTATGAGCGTTAAGAATTTTACAAAATCAGCGAATTCCACAAGCTCTGCAAATTCTACTAACGCAGCAAATTCTATAAATTCCGCCCGCTCCGCCGAAGTCGCGGTATCCGTCAAGGCAAAGGACGCCTCGCAGAGCTTCGAGCTGCAAAACGGCGATATTCTCCGCGCTCGCTACAAAGACTACCGCGTTAGTGGGCTTTGGAATCAAAGCCGCGGCATGAAGCTCGGCGATACGCGCAGCGGGCTTCGGCGCGTAGCGGATTTTATCGCGAACATGGCGCTACAAATAGGTCTGCGTCTAGGCGGCGCACTCGTGCTGACGTGGCTCGGCGATCACATCGGCGGCTCCTTCGGCAACGCCCTAAGCTTCATCGGATTTTTGCTGCTGCTTAGCCTTATGCTTTGAAAGGCGAATTTCAAACGGCAGCCTTGCGGAATTTTGCAACTTCAAGGAATTTCAAATTTCTCAATTTCGCAGAATTCCACAGCGAGCGGATTTGGATTTTAAATTGAGGGCGCAAATTCTAAATCCAAATCTCGCGCGGCGTAAATTTGCGCTATAATCTAGCGAAAATTTAAAGGAAGCCGTTTTGAAAATTTTTATCTCGTTTTTATGCTTATTAAATTTCGCGTTCGCCGAGGCGGCACCCGCTTTGGCGGGAGGCGCAAACAGCGCTCAAAAAGACCAAAGTCTAGAAATTTTAATCGCGAATTTAAGCACGGCGCTTCAGGAGATTGACGAAGCCGGCCATCGCCCCGATGGTACGCCTTGCGAGAGCATCGTTAGGTTAAGGGCTGCGTTTATGGAGTTTTTGCAAAGCGCGGGTGAGAGCGCTCCGCAAATTTTAAAATCCTTGAGGTTCGCGCCGAATATGGCGATCTCGCAGGACGGCAAGTTTCGGGCATATTCAGTAGATATCAGCACCGGCGGCACGATGGGCGCGAACTACGTAGCATATCAATACGCAAGCGACGGGCGAAATTTCATTATGGATTTTGCGGACAAGGGTGCGCAGCAGCTGCAAGAATGCGTCCTTGGCGGCAGGCGGGATTGCGACTACGGCGAATGGGCGCTTGATACCGCATGGGGTGGCGAGCGAGTGATAAAAATTTTTAAAGTTAAAGAAAATCTATATCTAGTTTACGGAGTATCAAAAGGCTCTAGCAAACTCGCAAGCGATAAGCTTAAGGCGGTAGAAGCAAGCGAAACGGGTATAAAAATGGCTGATATATTTCATTACGTCCGCTCATGCGGCGCAGATTGCGACTGCTCTAAGATGAGCTCTTTGGCGCCGCACGACTCCGCTCGCTTCGGCATAGGATATGATTTTTTCTCATACTTAGACGGCAGTGACGAGATAAAGAGCAAATACGCTAAAAGGACGTTTTTGACCTTTGAAAACGGCACGTTGGGCGCTCTTAAGGTAAAATATAGCGATAAATACCCGGACGGCGAGCTTGTCGATGAATATCAATACTTTAAATTTGACGGCGAAAAATTTACGATAGAGAGTAAAATAATTCATTGCGAGCCCGGTAAAATTATAGAGGAGTTAGTCGCGCCCTCTAGCGCGCAGGGGCTTTGATGGGTACCGCGATGCTTGGCGGGTGCGCTAAATTTTAAGGCTTTTGGGTTGTAAATTTAAAGGCGCGGCGAAATTTCAAATTTTAGGCATATAAGATTTCGGCTGCGGAATTTTAAAATTTTAAAGTGTAGAATTTAATGGCACGGAATTTTAATTTCATAATTTTAAATTTTGCGGTGCAGAATTCCTCGGCGTGGATTAAAATTTTAAATTTCAAAACGCGCGGGATTTTAGGGCACGTAAAATTCCAAAGTGCAAAATCAAAAAGCGGAATTTTAAAATTTCAAATTTTACGGCGTGCGAGGTCGCAGCACGGAGCGTGAAGCTATAGTGCGCGAGGCTGTGACACGCAAAGCTGCGGCGAGCCGCCCGCTAGCTCCAAATTCTTTCGTTTAGTTTTAGGTTTTTTACGATCGCTAAAAAGTGCGAAAGCTCGCGCTTGAGCTGCGCGGCAGGGTCGCGGCGCAGCACGCTTTCGCCGATGTCGGGCTCGAAATTGTTGCGCCCCGTATTTACGAAAATATAAATTTTGCTATCTGCGAAGCTAAGGCTAACGGGCGCGGCCACGGCGCCTGCGAAGCGCAAGAGCCTACGCATAAAGACGGGCGTTATAATATACATCGCGCCCGCCGCGTCCTCGCAATACACGGCGAAGGCGGCATTAAACTCCGCATCGTCCATATCGATCCTCTTTAGCCCGAGAGTGTTCGGCGCGCCGGCGCAAGCGGGAAAAATCAGGGTTTTGGAGCTTATGCGTTTGTTAAATTCCGCGTAGAAAAAGGTGCCGAGGATTTCACTTTCCAAAATTCTATTAAACAATTTCACATCGCAAAATGCAAACCTCACGCCGTCATAAACGCCCGAGATCCTGTCGTTGCCGTATAAGTATCTGTCTAGTCGAAAAAAGAGCCCGGAGAGCTTGAGTTTAGCAGGATCGATATCACCTGAAATTTCATATCGGTAGCCGAATGCCTTAAAATAGGGCATTAGATAGTGCTCTTTAAAAGCGCGCCGAAATTTTACCAATAATCTCGTTTAAAGATTCTAAATAATACAAATAAGCCAGAAGCAGCCAAGATTAAAATTATAATCGCGAGTAAGATATATTTGGAAGTCGTGGGGCGATTTTGTAAATCAACTAAAAATAGGCATATTATAAAAAGACCCGCGGCTTGGATTATCGTAGCTTTTATGGGGGTTTGATCGAACAAAATGACCATGATAATAACAACTGCGAATAATCCAATAAAAAACGCCAAATCCTCTATGCTTCCTCCGTCGCGCAGTTTACATACCGAAAACGCGCCGTAGCCGAGCATGCACGCCGCTGCGAAGATCGTATTTCTTTTCGCCTTATACAAAAGCCCCAGTCTGATCTGCTCCAGCTCGCTCGCGCTCAATCGCCCCTCCTAAAATTTAAATCCGATTATGGCGCTTGCGAGCTTTAAATTCGCTTACAAACGGCGACGAAATTTTAAAATTTAGACTTGCGTAAATTTACGGTTAAATTTTAGCAGCGGATCGTCTAAATGGAGCGAAGGCAGAATTTCGGTATAAATTTAAGCGGCACGAAATTTTAAAAATTCCGTGCCGTAAGAGAGATAAAATTTTACGGGCGCGCTTTAAATTCGCTATAAAATTTCACTGCGCCGAGCCGTAAAATTTCGCGAAACAAACGCCGCAAATTATGCTGCGAAATTTGGGACGCCCGAGCGAACGCCGATAAATTTACGGGCGCTCGCGCCGCAAAAAGCGCCGCGCGGACGCCGCTAGCAAAATTTAAATTTTTCTATAAGGCGCCTGACCTACTTCGTAGAAGTTGTTGCCCTCGCTATCGATCGCTACGATAGCAGGGAAATCCTCGACCGTAAGTCTCGCGACCGCCTCAGGTCCTAGCTCTGGATAGGCTAGCACTTCGTACTTTTTGATACTTTGGCTGATTAACGCGCCGGCGCCCCCGATAGCGACCATATAGACGCAACCTGATTTTTTCATCGCCTCGACGACGGCGTCGCTGCGGTAGCCCTTGCCGATCATGCCGTTTATGCCCACTTCGTTTATCATCGTCGGAGTGTATTTGTCC
>NZ_CALIBH010000159.1 GCF_938045775.1 uncultured Campylobacter sp. | reverse complement strand
TTTCTAAATTTATCAGCAAGATGTCCGACTTTAGCGCAAATTCTAGCTCGCTATCTTGCTTGCCGACGCCAGAGAATATAATCTTATAGCTCTTTGCGCCGATATACAGAGCGCGGCGCAGCTCGCCGATGCTGACGCAGTCAAAGCCGCTGCCCAGATCCGATAGAAATTTTAAAATGCTCAAATTCGAGCTTGCTTTAATCGCGAAGCAGACGAGCGACTTGCGTGCTGCGAAGGCCTCTTTGAGCGCTATGAAATTCTTTTGTATCTCGTTAAAATCGTAAACGTATAAAGGGGTGCCGTATTTGCGGGCTAAGCTTGAATAATCCATAGAATTTCCACCGATAAATTTTGCGCCATTCTAACAAATCAAGGCTTAACGATGCTTAAAAACCAAAAATGCTGCAAAGCCTAATAGCGCTGTTATGGGCACGATAATGCCAAGTTCTGGGATGATGACGCCGTTGAGAGAAAACCTAATTAACACGAAAAGCACGCCCCAAGCGCATAGCGTAGCGATAAAAAATCCGAAGCTTAGTAGCGCGAGATTAAAAAATCGCCCCGTAACGGGCAGGTAATAATACAGCACCAATACCGCTAAAGGCGCAAATAACGGAAAAAATATCATATTATAAAGGCTTGCTTTTATGGTGGAGATATTCACGCCTTGATGCGAAAAGGTACGGATCGAACGCAAAGCATCCTTGATCGAATATACATTACTCGTATCATAAACGCTTGCAATCGAGCTTGGATCAAAGCCCTTAAGCGCCTCGCTCTGCGCGCTAAGCTTACTTTTTAATCCACTTCCTCCAAGTTTAAGCTGCGCTGGTAAAGTAGTGGTATTTACGTCGCGCAGATGCCAAATTTTGCCTGCGTATTCGCCAGAGCTTGCGTGCGAGCGCGAAGCAACGGAGTTATCCCCTATATTAAAGATCGTTATATCATTTGCGTTTTTGCCGTTTAGAGCTTTGATGTAGATATATTTACCCTCAAATTTCAAAAACATATCTCCTCCCGTAGGCGATAAATCGGTTAAATTCTTTTGAAATTTTAGCGCGTATGCAAACGGAGTAGAATTTAAAGCTATAAAGCCCGCAGTAATCGCAAGTGCGATCAAAAATGGAGGGATTATCAGAGCATTTTTGCTAACTCCAAGCGCATAAAAGCTCACCAGCTCGTTGCTACGGATCATATTAAAGCCCATTAAAATAAGCGCAAAAATAAGACTTAGCGGCAGCGTGTAGCTAAGCGCGACTGCGGCTGTTAGGGCGATATATAAAAGAGCAGTATTCGCGCTTGAGGGAAAATCTTTGAGATTGGTAAGCACATCGATGCCTACGTAAAAGCACTCAAGAGCTATTAGCAGGATAAAAAAATACTTCAGATAGGAAAGAGCCGCGTATTTTACGTATAACTTCACGCCCTAGCCTTTTTAATCGTAAATTTTTGCGCGATCTGCTCTATATCCGAGCAAATGAGCTCCTCTACTGCGCGCGCGACGTAGGGTAAAATTTCGCTCAGCTTCTCGCGCTCGCTTTCGTTAAAATTTCCAAGCACGAAATTTGCCGCATCCTGATCCTGCCGTTTTTTTCCCACGCCGATACGCACGCGCTCGTAATCCGCACCGATTAGCGCATCGATCGATTTGATGCCGTTGTGCCCACCGCTACTGCCGCCTTTTTTAAATTTAACGGCGCCTAGATCCAAATCTATATCGTCGTGCACCACAATGATGCGCTCGGGCTTATAAAAATCGTTCACCGCCTTTACGGAGTTGCCGCTTAAGTTCATAAAAGTTTGGGGTTTTAAAAGAAGAAGCGAGCCCTTTTTAAAAAGCTCGCCTTGGAATTTAGACGAGCCGAGCTCACTAAAGCCGCCCGTCTTTAAAATTTCGTCGATTAGCATAAAACCGACGTTATGTCTGGTGTCTGCGTATTTCTGAGCAGGATTCCCAAGTCCTGCGATCAGTATCATAGGCGCCCCTATTTAGCCGAAGTAACTCCGACTACCGCTACCGAGCCGTCTAGGATGATGCTGACGCCCTCTTTTACCGGAATGTCTCGGATCAAAAGCGAATCGCCTACGTCAAGATCGCTCACATCCAGCGTAAAATCGTTCGGTAGATCTTTGCCTGCGCATTTTACGGCGATACGGCGCTTGGATTGCACCAAAATACCTTTATTTTTTAGCCCTTTAGCGACGCCAGTTACTTTAACCGGCACTAAATATTTGCTTACGACGTCATCCTGAACTACTCGCAAATCTACGTGAGTTAGAGTATTTGTGACGGGGTGCTTTTGGTATTCTTGCACTATAACGCGATATGTCTTACCGCCCACGCTAACCTCGAAAGGAAGATCTTCTTTTGCGCGCATAGCTTTGATAAAGTCGTTTACTTTAAACGCTGCGTTAATATTTTCAAATCCTTTCGCATAAATATTAGCGATTAGATAACCATCTCGTTTTATGGATTTTGAAGCCCTTTTACCGATACTATCTCTAACGATACCTTCTAACATTAGGTTTCCTTTGTGAAAAAATGAAGCGTGATAATAGCCAAATGTTGCTTTAAATCTATTTAAGCGCCGCGATGAAATTTAGAAGTAAAATCGCACGGAATTTAGCCGATTAAATTTACGCTAAATCCTGCGAACTCAAGACATACTCGTATATGCACGGGCAAGCGAATAGAATTCCGCCTGCGCGGCGGCAGGCAGAATTCTTTAAAATTTTAAATTGCAAAAATTTAGAATTTTAAAATTTGCGACTTAGCGGATCTCTTTTAGCTGTACGACTTCGCCGGCGAGCATCTCTTCGGCGCTCTCTCCGGATTCTGCCGCCAAATCCCTTTTTTTGGCAAGATCGACGTTTTTGATCTGTAGATCGAGGTCGTTTCGCTTAGAGGCCTTATCCAGCGCCTCCTCGCGGGTAATGATGCCATCTCTGTAAAGATCGAGCAGGTGCTGATCGAAGGTCTGCATGCCGTAGGTGTTGCGACCATCAGCGATCGCGTCAGGAATTTCATCGTCGCGTGCATCAAGTATCATATCCTTAATACGGGTGTTTTTGCGTAGAATTTCAACGACGGCTACGCGCTTGCCCTCGATAGTACGGGCAAGACGCTGAGAGATGACCGCCTCTAAGACGGATGCTAGCGTCATTCGGATACGCTCCTGCTCAGCCTGCTCAAACATCGCAATGATACGGTTTACCGTCTCTTTTGCGTCAATAGTGTGCACCGTCGAAAACACTAAGTGTCCCGTTTCTGCGGCGTGAAGTGCGGTCTCGATCGTCTCTAAATCACGCATCTCGCCCACGAATATGACGTCCGGATCCTCTCGCAGCGCGGCGCGAAGCGAATCGGCGAAGTTGTTGCAGTCCTCACCGATAGCGCGCTGATTGATGATGCATTTATCGTCTTTAAATACGAATTCCACGGGGTCTTCGATCGTAACGACATGGCTGGTTCTTTGTCTATTTATGCGATTGATCATGCTTGCGATCGTTGTCGTCTTTCCGCTTCCCGTAGGCCCCGTAAGTAGCACGACGCCGCGCATAGCCGTATCGCAAATATCTTTGATCGAAGGCGGCAGACCTAGATCGTCGATCTCTGGAATTTTAACCGGTATCGTTCGGAAAACCGCGCTGATACCGTCGATTTGAAAGAAAATATTAACGCGGAAGCGATAATCTTCGTTTAGCTTATAGGTAAAATCCACGCTCTTTTTCTCGATAAGCTCCGGAAAGCGCGTGATGAGAAGCTCCTTAGCTAGCGTCATTGCATCCTCTTTTAAAAAAGGCGTTTTGCTAAATTTTACCAGCTCGCCATGGATACGACCTCTGATAACCGCGCCTGATTTAATGTGAAGGTCGCTACCGCCGTTTTGGATTAGAAATTCCAGATATTTATTTAGCCTATCTCGCTGCTTAAAATCCAGCGTAGAAGCGTCAACTTGATACTGCGAATAATCTATAGAACCCGCCATCATTTCTCCTTTTTAAGTGTTTTTATTATCTCTTTGAATGCCTCTTCAAAGGCTACTAGCCCGTCATCGAGTAGCTTTTTATACGCCTTTTTCATATCGATCTTCGCATCCGCTACGCGCTCGAAAAATTCCTCTATCTGCGCGGCGCTCGGCGGCGTTTTGGGTTTTTGATCGCCACTTACAAAAGCCTCTATGGTCTCAAG
>NZ_CALIBH010000158.1 GCF_938045775.1 uncultured Campylobacter sp. | reverse complement strand
TGGAGAAATGGCTGAAATTCCTACAATACAAGAAGGAATTTCGTTAATGTGCCTTTCAATTCCTTCAAAAATCATCTCAATCGACGAAAATAATTTCGCGACGGTGGAGACTCTGGGCGTGCGCCGCGGCGTGAGCTTGGATCTGCTCCCTGAGCCCGCGGCGGTCGGGGAGTACGTGCTGATCCACGTTGGCTTTGCGATGGAGAAGATCGATACGCAGCGAGCGAAGGAGAGTATCGAAATTTACGAGCAGATTGCAAATCAGATGAGGGCGGAAGAGAGCTCCGTGTATGAAAGCATAGAGCCGAGAGCCGGCGCAGAGAATTAAAACGGCTTGCAAACCCGTAAAATTTAAGGTAAATAATGGATCTAATCAAGGATTTTAGGGATAAGGAGCTGATTTTAGCGCTTAGCAAGCTGATAATTTCTAAAAGCAAAAAGCCGCTAAACATTATGGAGATTTGCGGCGGACACACGCACTCGATCATGAAATTCGGCCTTCCTAGCCTGGTCGGCAAAAATATCAAATTTATCCACGGCCCCGGCTGCCCAGTGTGCGTAATGCCGCGCAGTCGCATCGACGAGGCGATCAAGCTCGCCGCGATGCCGCAGAGTATTTTTTGCACTCTAGCAGATATGCTTCGAGTTCCTGGCTCTCGCACCAGCTTGCAGAAGCTGCGCGGCGAGGGGCACGATATCAGGGCGCTTTACAGCCCGCTTGATTGCATAAAGATCGCGCAGGAAAATCCGCAAAAAACGGTGATATTTTTTGCGATCGGCTTTGAGACGACGACGCCGATGAGCGCCGTGCTGATCGATAAGGCGCTAAGCCTGGAGCTAAAAAATCTCTTTTTCCACATCAACCACGTTACGGTGCCCGCGCCCGTGCGAGCGATCTTAGACGATGCGGACGTGCAGATAGACGCGTTTTTGGGACCTAGCCACGTAAGCGTGATCACCGGCGCGAAGGCCTACGAGAGCATCGCGCGGGATTACAAAAAGCCGATCGCCGTAAGCGGATTTGAGCCGCTTGACATAATGGCGGGCGTGTTAAATTTGGTGGAGCAGCAAAACGCCGGCACCTACGAGGTTTTCAACGAATACGAGCGCGTCGTAAAAGAGGGCGGCAACCAAAAAGCGCAAAATTTAATAGATAAATATTTTGAAATTTGCGATTTTCCGTGGCGAGGGCTCGGCGAAATTCCAAAAAGCGGCATGAAGCTGCGCCCGCAGTACGCGGCGCTGGATGCCAGGGTGCAGTTTGATTGCAGCGTACAGAGCGCGCCCGAGAGCAAGGCCTGTATCTGCGGCGAAATTTTGCGCGGTAAAAAAAGCCCTTATGATTGCAAGGTTTTCGGCAAGCACTGTACGCCGCAAAACCCGATAGGATCGTGCATGGTCTCAAGCGAAGGGGCGTGTGCGGCGTACTATAAATACGGCGACGTCAAAAACGCGGGTTAAATTTTGCACGCGGTATAGCAGGGCGTAAATTTTAAAAATAAGTCATGATTTAAAATTTTGACCGAAGAAAAAACGTCGGGCTAAAATTTAATTTGAAATTTTGCGCGGCGCCGTAGCGGCGCGGCTTGTTCGGCTGCGGAATACGGGCTTTAAATTTAAAACCGAATTTAAAACCAAATAAAAAGGAAAAATTTGAACGAAACTATACTTTTAAGCCACGGCGGCGGCGGCGAGGAGATGAATAGGCTCATCAACGAGACGATATTTGCAGCGTTTGATAATGAAATTTTACGCGCGAACAACGACAGCGCGATACTAAATTTAAATTTAGACGATTTAAATTTAGACGCCGGGGCGGGTTTTGATCGCGCGGCGAACTCTGCTTTGAATTCGGCGGCTAGTTTCGGCGGCGAGCTGGCTTTCAGCACCGATAGTTTCGTCGTCACACCGCTATTTTTTAATGGCGGCGACATCGGCAAGATCGCCGTTTGCGGCACCGTCAACGACCTTGCGATGGTGGGCGCCAAGCCACTGTTTTTAAGCTGCGCACTCATCATCGAGGAGGGGCTTAGCTTAAGCGAGCTGCGACGCATCCTGGACTCGATGGCGAGCACCGCGCGAAGCTGCGGCGTTCGTATCGTTTGCGGCGACACGAAGGTCGTACCGCGGGGCAATTGCGATAAAATTTTCATCAACACGAGCGGCATCGGCCGTGTTTTACGACCTGCGCGCGTGCAAAACATCAAAGCGGGCGCAAAAATCCTCCTTAGCGGCGACATCGGGCGACACGGAGCAGTAATACTCGCGGCACGCGACGAGATCGCGCTAAGTAGCGAGCTACAAAGTGACTGCAAACCGCTTTGCGGCGCGGTCGAAAAGCTGATCTTGCAAGGCGTGAAGATCCAAGCGATGCGAGATGCGACGCGCGGCGGGCTTAGCGCGGTTTTGAACGAATTCGCAAGCTCCAGTGGGCTTGAATTTTTAGTGCGCGAAGAGGATATCAAAATCAGCGACGAAGTAGTGGGTGTGTGCGAGCTGCTGGGCTTTGAGCCATACGAACTCGCAAACGAAGGCACTTTCGTAGCGATCGTAAAAGATGACGCCGAAGCGAATAGGGCGCTTGAGATACTGCGCGAATTTGACGCAAACGCCGCAATCATCGGCGAGGTACGCGAAGTAGGGCACGGCGGGGGCGAATTTGAGGGTACTTTGACGCCGAAGCTTAGCGCGCAAGACGAATTTACGGGTATAAGCGATACGGACGCGGCGTCAGAAAATAGGGCGGAACAATTTCAAGCTCCCTATGCGACAAAAGGGCGAGTGATTTTGCAAAACGCCTACGGCTCGCAGCGATTTCTGGAGCTTCCGAAAGGCGAACTGCTGCCGAGGATTTGTTAAATTTGCGTGCAAATTTAAGCCTAAATTTCAGACGTATTTTTAAATTTACAACAAAATTTCGTATAAAATACGGCGTGGCCGTAAAATTTAGAGGGAAAAATGCATGAACTATCGATCGTAGCGGATCTTGTGGCGCTATGTGAAAAGGCGCTAAACGCTGAAAAAGCGAAGAAAAAAGGCGCGGCCGAGCAGGGCGATAAAAATAGCTGCGACATCGCCGATACTGCCAATGAAAATACGGACATAGACACCAGGAATCCCGAAAATACGGGCGCTGCAAATACGGACTCGAACGACAAAAACGGCGATTTTTATAAAAATTTAGGTGCAAATCCACAGGCATCTTACGATGCATTTAGTTCGAAAAGTCCACAGATAAGGGAACTGCACGTAAAAATAGGGCGACTAAGCGGCGTGGAAGCGCATTATCTGCAAAACTGCTATGAAGTCTTTCGCGCAGGCACCGTCTGCGAAAATGCGGATCTCATCATCCACACCCAAGAGATCGTCGTAAAATGCAAAAACTGCGGTTTTAGCGGAGATTTGGCGCAGAACGACTTTTCTTGCCCGCACTGCAAAAGCTCCGAAATCAGTGTAATCGACGGCGAGGATATGTATCTAATGCGCCTGGTTATCGAATAAAAGAGGGCGCTCATCTTGGCGCGATAACTTCTTATATTTCAAATTTAAACTCTTGTCATAAGCAAAATTTCATTTCCACCCAATTCAAATATCATCTATTTTGATTCTTGCAGAAAACACATTTGTCCTACTGATTTCATTTGAAGTCGCTAAATTATCAAATAAGATTGATGTAAAAATTCTTCTAATAAAAACCATTGATAAAAACACCAAATGCGTCAAAAATACATGAAATTATTCATATAATTATACGTTAATTTCGTATTAGATTTTTACTTGAAAATTATAGTTTATCTTACGTGTGTAAGACTAGCTCAAAGCAAAACGGCGTTATTGGGCATAAGTTCGAGTTGTCCAGTCCTGATGGCGTTAAGCTCTGCTCTGCTATTTTTAAAAATCCCGAGCAGCAGAAACACATTCATAATGTCTATATTCAGCTTTATGGAGAGGCTATTTATAGCTATGGCATAAAGTCCACGATTGGTAAGATATTAGATATTTTGAAATCTGCATTTGGTCTTACTGCTAATTTTATGACAATGTATCCGAGTAGGGTAGATATTAATTGCTTTATCGGCGGCTATGATTTTTCAAAATGTAAGCCTGAATGTTTTGCAGGTAGATTTTACGTGTCTGAAGAATGTTGCAAAGGACACGAGATTTTTGAGATTAACAGCCGTTTAGGTCTTGAAACCTTGTATTTAGGCTCAAGGAGCAGCGTTTTGTATTTTAAAATTTATAATAAAAAGCTTGAGATTGAGAAAAGTTTAGATACTTTGTCGTCTCAAGTCAAGAAAGAGTATTTATTGCAAAACGGCTTTGATTTTGAAAAGCCTATTTGGAACGCAGAATTTACGCTTAAAAGAGATTATTTAATGCAATGTGGAGTTAGAACCCTTACAAGTCTATTTTCGTTTTACAAAGGCTTATTTGGCAATACGTTTTCTAATCTTAGCTTTTATGGCGATGATGTAGCAAAGATACGGAGGTATAAGGAAAGTCGAAATCTAAGCAGGCTAAAGGAACACCCTCTTTGGCTTGATATTTTAAATTATTGCGATTTTGAAAGGATTTCTATTATGTCTGGCTGCTTGGAATACGATGCTCCATTACCGCACCGTATGACGGTCAAGCGATCTAAAGTAGGCTGCGAGAAGTGGCACAAGCGTCAGATGATAAAATACTTGCAGAAAGCCAAAGAAAATGGTTGGGATTTGAAGTATTTAGGGGATTTCCTTGCATAATTATGCAGTTTTAACCTTTTTTCGCATACGCACGAAATAATATTTTTTTGCAGTCTGTCAAGGCTCCGTAGGACATAAAGCAAAAACACTCATCACCGATGATATTATTAAAATTTATGAGTGTTTTTGCTTTATGCTTGGTCTTGACAGATCTAGCAAAAATAATATTACAATTTTGGGCGAATCGAAAAAAGGTTAAAAATTATAAATATGGCGGGCTGCCGATTAGCCGCGAGAGGACGAGCGGCGCAGAGGCAGACCCGCAATTATTTTAAAATTTTTGCAATTATTGCCGAATGCTTGATATTGATTTAAGTTTTGGTTGATAATAAAGCTTAAATAAACCTTAAGCTATGGATAATTATCGGTCGATTATTTCGATTGAAATTATTTAAGTTTTTCGTTTAAGGGGTGTCCTTAGTAATACACCCCCTGCTACTCGTATAATTATGCAGTTCTATGCTTTAGCAAATTACCATTACACGGCACTTTGCGGCACCTCTTAAGTTTCGCACGATTTTACGCCTATGTTTTGATAAACTATTATCAAAAATACCCCTTATCTTTTTAAGTTTCTTATTTGCTTATCTATGCTAAAATCCTTATAAATTTTGCATAGAAAGGATTTAAGGAAATGAAAAGAGCTCCGAAAAGGAATTTAATGCTGCGTATGGACGCAAAACTTATCGATGACCTCGATAGGTATTGCAAAAATCTCAATATGTCTAAATCTGCATTTATTCAGAATATGATTAAGAGCGTTTTAGAGGACGCTAAGACGCTTTTTAAAGGCGAGAACCTAACGTTTAATGATTTATATCAGCTTTTGGCTTCTACGGCTCAGAAACTCGTTGATTTTGAGCGAGAGCAGATAGAATTACAAAAGGCTAAGCAAGAATAGGGGGATAAAATGGAAGCTTCAGACAAAGAAGCAAAGGGATACTCATTGCTACCGGGCATTGATAGCCTTTACTTCTTTATCAGTTGTGAGACTGAATTATATCATAACTTTTACAAGCTTGTGGATTCGGGAGATTACCAAAAGTTTGAAAATTATAGTTTTCAATATAAAATTTCTAGAATTATGGGAACTATAGCGCTTTTCAACACTATTTATCGTATATCGACTCAAAGAACCCAAAGAGACCAAATGCGAAAATGCGAGTTTTCTCTATAGTAGATTTCTCACACTCGATGCCAAATTTTAAAATTTAGCAACGCGGGGTTTCTAAAATTTATCTAAATTTCAAATCCCGCAAGTATAATCCGCCATAAAATTTTAAAAATCCAAAGGCAAAAAATGAATCGCAACACTTTAGACGCCATAAAATTCCGCGGCATAACCTCTAGGGTTTTATCGATCTGCTGCTACCTGATCATTTGGGCTTGTTGCGAGCTTTTACACGATATTACGATGAGAGGATTTTTTGCTGCCGCAGCCGCAATCGTCGCCGTGATTTTTACTTCGATGATTTTCAAACTCTCGGCAACCAAAATGATCTCGGATATCTCCGATAGTAAGGTCTTTAGGGCGTATTTAATTAACTTTATCGCCCGAGTGCTTTGGACTATCGTATTTATTTCGCCTTTACCATACTCTATGAATAATAATATTGTGAGCTTGGAGACTCTAGATTATACCTTACACGAGCGAGGCGGTTCTTTCGTGGAGGCATTCTATTGCATTTTAGCGGCTATGGCCATAGGACTTAATCACTCTATAGAGATTAAAGAGACGCAATTTGTTACCATTTGGTATGTAACGATTACAGCGTTTAAGATTGTCAGCACCATAGCCCCGGCAATAGTATATTGCTACTTAGGAGAAGCCACTAAGAGTAAAATTTTTTATGCTTACGCGTGGTTATATTTTATATCTTTAGTACTTGTAGAAATCATCAATTCGTTTATTAAACTGCCGGAAATGAGTAGTGCAACTGCAGCGTACATGGTACTCGCGATAATCCTTTTATCTGAAATTTTAGAAATTATCGCTTGGATTAGGGTTAAAGGGATTTCGGGTGCGGAGCTTTGGAATAAAAGCTTATGGACGATGCCTACAAAATAAATCAAAAAACCAATCGGTTTCGCTGGGCATCGGTCAGTATCCCGTGAGCCTAGAGGAGACGGGTAAAAATTTTTACTAGCAAAATTCTGCGTAAAATCACAAAATTCTGCCCTACGAAAGCATCTGAAATCCCCCACGACAAAATCAAAATTTATATAAAAATTTATCTGGATTTTATACTGATCAGCTATAATTCCGCTATTCTAATCCCGCATATTTTGCGGAATTTTCAAGGAGAAAAAATGCTTAAACTTCACTCAATCCTTCTTGGTGCAGCGCTTTGCGCTAGCCTGGCTTTTGCAGATCGCACGATTACCGATCAGCTCGGTCGCAAGGTCACGATCCCGGATCAAGTAAATCGTATCGTCGTGCTACACCACGAAGCGCTCAATGTCTTAAACGAAATCAACGCCCAAGATAAGGTCGTAGGCATCCTAAAAAGCTGGGAGCAACGCCTAGGCAAAGAGTATAATCGTTTGGCGCCGAGTTTTAAAAACCTACCTAATCCGGGCGATATCAAAGATGTCAATTACGAAGCTCTGCTTAGTCTAAAGCCCGATGCGGTCGTAGTGGTAAACTACTTTCCTAAAGAATATATCGCTAAAATGGAGGAGTTAAAAATCCCGGTCGTAGGCATTTCATTTTTTAGCTCTGCACAAGAGGAAAAAGCTAAACTAAATCCGACCTTTAAAGATGAGCGCGATAGCTTCGCTGCTTACGATGAGGGCTTTTACGAGGGGGTTAAAATTCTAGGCGAACTAAGCAATCACGAAAAGGATGCCGCTGAACTAATAGATTTCGTTAAAAAATCGCAAGCTGATTTAAATGCCAAATTTAGCAATTTTATCGTAGATAAAAGACCTAGAGTTTATATGGCAAATCCCGATCTTACGACCTACGGTAGCGGCAAATATACTGGCGTAATGCTAGCAAGAGCGGGTGCGACAAACGTTGCCGCTGCAGATATAAAGGGCTACAAGCAGGTTTCGCCGGAGCAAATTTTAGCATGGAATCCGCAGATTATCTTAGTGCAAAACCGCTATCCTCAAGTACCTGCCGAACTTAAGGCAAACCCTGCGCTAAAAGGTCTTAGCGCCGTGAAAGAGGATAGAATTTATCTAATGCCCGAATTCGTTAAAGCATGGGGTCATCCGACTGCCGAAGCAATGGCGCTTGGTGAGGAATGGCTTGCGATGAAACTTTATCCGCAAAATTTTAAGGACGCAAACTTTGATAAAAAAGTAGAGGAATTCTACGAGAAATTTTACCGCGTCAAATATCAAAAATAATGCTGAACCTAATCCTGCTTCTTTTTTGGGTAGTGCTGGCGCTAATCTCGCTCGCTAGCGGACAATTTCATATACCGTTAGAAGAAATTTTTAAAATTCTCTTTAGCGGAGGCGGCGATGAAGCTGCCAAAAGTGTGATGATGGATGTTAGAATTCCGCGCATTCTACTCTCTAGTCTTTGCGGTGGAGCGCTTGCTATCGCGGGTTTGAGCTTGCAGGCGGTATTTAAAAACCCGCTCGTTGGCCCGCACATCGTAGGCGTTAGCACTGCAGCGGCATTCGGCGGCGCGCTTTGTATTTTGCTAGGATTGAGCGGCTTATGGCTTGCGGGGTTTGCATTTTGCTTCGGGCTTGCGGCGCTATTTTTACTCTATCTTTTGGCAAAATTCGTAGCACGCGCCGATATTTTCTCACTCATTTTAGCAGGTATAGTCATTAACGGCGTATTTGCCGCACTTACGAGCTTAGTGCAGTATCTAGCAGACGATGAGGAAGTGCTACCTAATATCGTCTTTTGGCTACTGGGAAGCTTCGTAAGCGCAGGATACGATAAAGTAATTTTGATGTGCGCGATCGCCCTGCCCGCTTCTGCAGTCTTAATCGCGCTGAGATGGCGGTTTAATCTACTCAGCCTAAATGATGATGATTTGCGCGTGCTGGGCGTGGATGTTAAGTTTCTGCGCTGCACGATCCTAGCGCTTTGCACCGCTCTGATCGCCGTACAAGTTAGCGTCAGCGGAAATATCGGCTGGGTAGGTCTTGTAGTGCCGCACGCCACCAGGCTCATCGCGGGCAGCGACCACGTGAAGCTAATGCCTGCCTGCTTCATTGCAGGAGCGATCTTTATGCTGGCAATCGACGATCTATCTCGCTCGCTAAGTAGCGCCGAAATTCCTTTAGGAATTCTATCCGCTCTCATCGGAAGCCCGATCTTTGCCCTACTTCTAAAAAGGAGTGCCAAAAATGCAAAATCTAATTGAGGTAAAAAACGCTGGCTTTTACTACGAGGCGGAAAAATTCTGCTTTCGCAACTTAAGCTTCGAGCTTGCCAGCTCTCAAACATTAGCGATTTTGGGCTTAAACGGGCAAGGCAAAAGCACGCTAATGTCGTGTATGATGGGGATTTTGCAGCCTAAAGAAGGCGAGATCGTGCGCAAGGCAAAATTTGCTTTCTTGCCGCAGAGCTTTAACGTCGCGTTTGATTACAGCGTGCTTGACATCGTACTGATGGGCAGGGTACGCGAGATCTCGCTCTTTTCAAAACCGGGCAAAAAGGATATTCAAATCTGCCTTAACGCTCTGGATACGCTAGGCGTCGCCCATCTGCAAAAGCGCAGCTTTAACGCCCTTAGCGGCGGGCAGAGGCAGCTCGTGCTCTTTGCTAGAGCCCTAGCTAGCAGCAGCGACGTGCTGTTCTTGGACGAGCCTGCCAGCGCGCTTGATATCAAAAACCAAGACCGCGTGCTAAGCCTCATCGCGAATCTGCGCTCAAATAGCGATGCGAGCATAGTTTTTACTACTCACCAGCCTAACCACGCCCTTGCAGTCGCCGATCGCACACTGATCTTGCGAAATGATCTTAGCTACAACTACGGCGCAAGCAACGAAATTTTAACTGAAGCCGCGCTTAGCTCGCTCTACGGCGTGCAGATCAAAACGGCGGAATTTGACGTTGCGGGCGAGCAAATCCCCAGCATCACGCAAATTTTTAGCGCACAGGTGAGGTAGGCGCGAGCGGCGCGACAAAGCAACTCATCAATCGGCGCGAAATTTTAAATCGTGGGATTTTGTCTTAAAATGTCACTTTAAAATTTAGATCTAAATTTCATAGCGGAATTTCGCTTTAAAATTTCGTAATAAAGTTTTGTTTTAGAATTCCTGCCTGGGATTTCATGGCGGAATTCTGCCTTGCAAATTTGCAAAATTTTGCTCTAGAATTTCACGGCGAATTCTATTCGACATCACGCTAATTTTTAAATCCTGCTATGAAAGTATGCTGCGCTTGAGATCTGAAATTCCGCCGTGAAATTCTGCCCCGCAAATCCATAGATGGAATTCCGTTTTAAATCCCGCGGCGAAATTTTATTCTCGCTCTGGTAAAATTCCTGAAATTCCGCAGTCTGCAAGCTTGCCCTGACGAAATTTTAAAATTTTAAATTTAGCTATTTAATTCCTGCTTTACATAGATTTATGTATACTTCGGGATAAATTTTTTAAGAGGCTTATGTATGCAAAATCTCGTATTTCAGGCAAGAAAAGAGGGGATGATCAGCACCGGCATCGATCTGTTTTTAGCGGCAGTACCTGCGACTTTAGTTGCGCTAGATATTGCTACTGGCGGCATGCTAGGGCTTAGCACCAACAAGACGGCTACCTATATCACTGGCGGAATTATTTTTGCTCTTTTGTGTGTTTCGGTATTTTTCAGGCTAAGAGCGCTCCGCAAAATTTCAATGCTTAGCGGCATAAAAGCGGCGGCACTTTACCGCAACTGCGTAATTGTCTGCATCTGTGTCATTGCCATAACAAGCATCTTTTTATCGATTCCTTTATCGATCTCACACAAGCATTTGGCAATGATATTGTGCATTTTGATAGCGTTTGTAGGCGCAATCTACATGATCGTAGCGTGGTTTTGCATAAATTTTGCTCTAGCACGCGTAAGCGGCGTGGGGATCTTTGAGACATATGTGTGGCTCTGCGTCATCCTTTTTCCATTAAATGCACTATACCATTTGATATTACCCATAGTCCTCATAATAACCGGCATCGTGCATCTGCTAGCCTGGAGCAAGATAGAAAAGATAAGCGTAAAAGTTTAGAATTTCGCAAATATCTTGTCGCGATAGAATTCCGATCTGATCGGTTTAATTTATATTTTATGCTTGTTTATATATACTTCTGGTCAAATTTTTAAAAAGGGTTTATATATGCAATTCATTGTATCTCAGGCAAGAAAAGAGGGGATGATCAGCACCGGCATCGATCTGTTTTTGGCGGCGCTACCCGCGGTTTTTATCGTGGTAGGCTATGTCTCTTTCAGCGAGCCATGGCGCCTTGATGACGAGATGATAAATTATATCGCTAGCGGAATTTTGATTGCTTTTATTTGTGTTTCGGCATTTTTCAGATTGCAGGCACTCCGAAAAATTTCAGCGCTTAGCGGCATAAAAGCAGCGACGCTTTATCGCAACTGCATAATAATCTGCGTCTGCTTTTTTGCGCTAGCGCTCGTGCTTAATTACCTTTATCCGAGGGAGCCTGACGCAGACGGCGGGCAGAGCGATAACCCATTTGTGGCGATATTTGGACTAGCGCTTTTCGCAGGCGTTATTTACATAATCGTCGCATGGTTTCGCATAAATTTCTCTTTGGCGCGCGTAAGCGGCGTGAGTACCTTTCGGACTTATGTGTGGCTTTGTGTGGGGCTTTTTGTGCTAAATATACTATGCAATGCAGCGATTATTGCTATAGCTATTTCCTCCGAGCCGCGGACCGAGCAGGTCTCGGCTTTAGCTATTGCTGTCGTAATGCTTAAACTGCTCCTGCCGTTTGCCGCTCTCATAATAACTGGCATCGTGCACCTACTAGCCTGGAGCAAGATAGAAAAGATAAGCGCGGAGGTTTAAATTTTAAATTTCATAAACCTCTTGTCACGATAAAATTTCGCTCTTTTCGGTTTGATTAGCGTTTTACATCTGCTTTTTGCATATTGAAATAAATTTTTAAAAGGAGTTATACGACGTGCAAGACACCGTATCTCAAGCAAGAAAAAATGGGATGATCAGCACCGGCATTGATCTGTTTTTAGCGGCGTTACCAGTGGTTTTGATGGCGATAGACTTTGTTTTTGAGGGCATACCGGGTATCCATATAATATCGTGATCATAGGTGGAATTTTTATCGCTTTTATTTGCTTCTCGGTGATTTATAGGTTAAGAGCGCTCAGCAAAATTTCAGCTCTTAGCGGGATAAAAGCGGCGGCGCTTTACCGCAACTGCATAATTGTTTTCATCTGCATCTCGGTGTTTTCATTATTTCATCCGATAAGTTCTTGTAGAGAAGAGATGGTTAGAGAGACAACAGGAGAGACAATATGGAATTTAGCGGTACCCGCAGCCGCAATCTACATAATCGTAGCGTGGCTTCGCATAAATTTCTCTTTGGCGCGAGTAAGCGGCGTGAGCGCCTTTCGCACCTATGTATGGCTCTGCGTGGGGTTTTTAGCGCTAAATATACTGTGCGGCGCAGGGCCCTTTCGTTTGGCTACCTCCAAGCCGCAAATTGGCGATTCCGATGCAGTTTTAATTATCGCGTCATTAAAGGAATTTTTGCCGTTCATTGCTCTTGTGATAACTAGCATCGTGCATCTGCTAGCTTGGAGCAAGATAGAAAAGCTCGCCTAAGCCGAAGCGCTTTCGTTTTGCAGCGACCTCGCGCTTTTGTAAGTCTAAACCGTAACGTCCAAAGTCGCGCTGTTATAGCAATGTCAAGCGCGCCGCCGCAGCAGCAAAGCCGCAAGATAGCGCATAAATTTAGAAAATTCAAAGGATAAAAATGAAAGAAATTTCAAAGCAAGATCTGCTTCGCAAGGCGAAATTCCGCGGAGTTTTAGGTGCCGTGATTTTGCTAGGCATCGGCATAAGCGGCACGGTGGGCGTAAGCAGCATAGACGAGGACGCGGTCGCGATTTTTAGAGTTTTAGCGCTGCTAGCGACGCTAGCGATATTTTACGACTGCTTCGTTTGCCTAGAAAAGGCACTAGGCGTGCGCTTCGTTAAGACCTATAGACTGATAGAAAGTATCCCAATCGTCGCGATTTTGTGCTACTGCGCCATGGTAGTAGCGCTAAAAGAGGGCGCGATGCTTGATCTACTCTACACCCTGCTCTACGTCCTTTCGACGTGCGCAGCGGTGATAATCTGGGGCGTATTAAACTGCCGCCTAGCCACACTTAGCGGCGTGGATTTATTTAAAATCTACGGCATAGTGGTGTCCGTGACGTGGCCCTGCGAAGCGGCATCGGGCGCGCTAGCTAAAATAGGCGTAATCCTCGCTCTGCCGTATCTAATCGCAGCGTCGCTGGTAACGGCGTTTTCGGGGATTTTGCTAATCATAGCGTGGATAAAATTCAACCCCGCAAGGTTATGCGGCGCGGAAAATTCTAGCGAGCTTGACGGCGCCAAGCTAGGTGCGGACGGCGAAAAACCAAGCATTTACAGAAAACTCGCCACTTTTTAAGAAATCAGACGCAGACGATGCGAAAAAGCCCGCTTCCAAGGCGAGCGCAGATGATACGACTGCCGCAAGACGCCCGGGCAACCCCGGATTTAAATTCTAACTCTATTCGCAAGATGGAATTTTGCAAAATTTTTAAAATTTAAGGCGCGGAATTTTATCGCGACGCGCGGTGCATCGGGCGGAAACACGGGATTTTGATTTAATTTTATCCGCTACGAACGCGCAAAATTTAGGGCAAAATTCCAAGCCTAAATTCCGCGATCAATTTAAAATTTTAAGCAAAGGTTCAATCCAAAAATTCCTACGAAGCAAAATCCAAGCCAAAATTCCAGCTGAAATTCTAAAATTCCGATCTAATCCCTAATCCAGCTTATTTCTAAAAAGCGACGCCGCAAAGCTCAACGTGCCCACGCCGATCAGCAGCAGCGGCACGATGAGATGCCACAGCTCGCTTAGGCTCGCGCCTTCCAGGTAGATCCGCCACATGCAGTTGTTGGCATAATACATCGGATCTAGGTGCGCGATGTAGTAAAACCACTGCGGCATCGCGTCCGCAGGCGTTATCAGCCCGCTTATCATAATGCACGGCAGCAGGAACAAAAACGAGCTTACGACCGATTGTAGCGAGGTTTTGCAGACGGTCGAGATCACGAGGCCGATGCCTACGTTGCAGGCGCTAAAGATCGCGATGATCGCAAAAAGATCCGCAAAGCGCCCTCGAAACGGAATTTCGAAGTAAAACACGCAGATCAAAAACAGCGCGAGCCCCTGCGCGATCGCGATCAGCACGGGCGGCACGGCTTTGCCGATTAGCATCTCAAGCGGGTTTGCAGGCGTCATCAGCATCATATCAAAGCTACCCTCCTCGCGCTCGCGAGAGACGCTAAACGCCGATAGCATCAGCACCTGAATCATCGAAAGCCCCAAAATCATCCCCGTCATGATCGTGTAGCGCGTGA
The DNA here is from genome assembly GCF_938045775.1 of uncultured Campylobacter sp. Lineage (GTDB taxonomy): Bacteria > Campylobacterota > Campylobacteria > Campylobacterales > Campylobacteraceae > Campylobacter_B. Next base: position 2,483 of record NZ_CALIBH010000158.1, on the reverse strand, counting down.
TCGTGTTTTCGTTAAAAACATAGCGCGGATTTATACTGATTAAATTGACAAAATTCTGCGCGTTGTATTCCCCCGCTATGGCTTGCACGAAGCCGATGACGGTGTTTGCCAAGGTCGTATTGCGCGAATCCGCGATGATCAAAAGCTCGTGCGTGTCCTTAAAATCGTTGCCGAAATAGATCCCGATGATCGCCTCGCCCTCGCTTACCGCGCGGCGCAGGCAGGTTAGGTCTTTGCAGCCGAGATCTGTTTTAAACATCGGCGTAGCAGCGATCTGCTGTACCAGCGCGGTGGACGTCGCATCGCGGGCATCGTCCAAAATCGCGTAGCGCACCTGCTCGGGGGTGAAATTCGCGCCGTAGCCGAATATGATCGCCTGCACCAGCACCGGCACGATCAGCACCATGCGCGTGCCCTTGTCGCGAAACATCGCCAAAAATTCCTTTTTTATCAGCGCGCGAATTCGAAGCAGGGATTTTCGCAGAGCGTTCATCGCGCACTCCTTTTAAATTTAGCGGCGCCTTTAAATTTAACGCCATTTTCAAATTTAGCGGCGCGTGCGTGCAGAACGGAATTTAAAGAGAAATTTAAACGCACCGCGGACGCGGGTTTAAATTTACGCACCTCGAGCGTAAATTTCCGCAGCGCGAGCTTGAGCTTATACGATGCGAACATGAAATTTAAAATTTCAGATCTATTACGCGGCGGCTCGGGCGTAAATTTTAAAAGCGCAAGTTTAAACCTGCACGGCGACAAGGAGCTAGAATTTAAAAGCTCTGCCGCTTGCTTTTGCGGCTTGAAGCAGTATTTTAAGCGCTCTGCGGCGCTAAATTTTAAAATTTCAAACCCGCGCCCAACCGCCGCTTGCAAGCCGAAGCATCTCGCACCGAGAAATTTTAAAAATTTCATCGCATGCCTATTCAGAACGTAAAATTTCATTCTTTGCACTCCCCGTAAAAGCAAAGCGTTCGTCGCTTGCCCTACTTCATAGCGCGAAATTTTACCGCTTGCGGCTCGAATAAAAGCGAGGTACTTATGCAAGTAAACGGCGTAAATTTCGCTACGCCACGCTTCGTAATTACACCGTGTAACCGCGCTGCAAAGCTGCATCGTAAAGTTCGATTTAAAATTTAAAAGCGCGCCCGTGAGGTCAAATTTGCTAAAATTTTCCGCGCGCGCCGTTTTGTAGCCGTGCCGTGCAGCTGCGCTACGAAGCGCTATGCGGCGTCGCGCAGAATCCAAATATTGATTAATCTTAACCGCGCGCCGTTTTTCTACCGCGTCGTACGTATGCTGCGAAGTAAGCCGCGCCGCACGCCCTGCTTCGGCTTTATCTGCGCGCGGCAAAGTATGACGCAGAGCAAACGGCAGCGAGCAAATAAGCTTTAAAATTTTAAATTCACGCTGCGATATAAAATTTTGCGCTGTATCCACAAAAGGCGCTGAAGCGCGCGTAAATTTTAAAATTTCAAGCCCATTGCGCAGCTTGGGCGTAAATTTTAAAATTTTAGATCTATTGCGCGGTAGCTTGGGCGTAAATTTCAAAAACTCCGCCGCCTGTTTATGCGAGCCAAAATGTCTCGCGCTAAGAAATTTTAAAATTTCAAGCTCGCGCTCCGTTTGCTTGCGCAAAAATTCTAAAATTTTCATCGCGTCCTCTCTTTTGGCGGCGTGAAATTCCGCCATCGATGCCTTGGGCGAAAGCGAAACGTTAATTGCGCCGATTTTTGCGGCGCGAAATTTCTCCGCGCAAGCGTAAAGCAAAAATAAAAATTTCATCGTGCGCCCCTTTTTACGCTAAGCACGCACAAGCTGAAAAACAAAACCGCTCCGAGCGCCTGAATGGCGAGGTTTACCCACAGCGTCGCGCTCTGTCCGCCCGAGAGGAAGCAGATGCGAAAGGACTCGACCGCGTATGTGGGCGGCAGCAGGTGCCCGATGAAGTTGATCGTCGCGGGCAGTCCGCGCAGATCGAATATCATGCCGCTAAGCAGCGTCACGGGCAGATAGCCGATGACGATGGCGTATTCCTGCGCTAGGAATTGATTTTTGCAGATCGCCGAGATCAGCATGCCTAGGCAGGTCATCTCCAGCACGAAGACGCAAAGCGTCGCCAGCAGCATCGCCACGCTGCCGCGGATCGGGATACCTAAAAGCACCTGCCCGTAAACGAGCGTCATCGCGCCGCCCAAAAGCGCTAGGAAATAATACGCGCCGACCTTGGCAGTGACGATCTCAAGTGCGCTTGCGTTGGAGTTGTAAAGCGAGGCGATCGTGCCGCGGTCCCATTCGCGCGAGATCACAACCGCGACCATAAATAGGCAGATGAGCCCTAAAATCCCCACGTACTCAGCAGATACGAGATACCACGTCGATTCGTTGGCTTCGTTGAACCAGCTACGATAATTCACGCTGACGGGCCTTGCCGCGGCGTTTAAATTTGCGTTTAAAAAGCCGTAATCTTGCGCCAAAACCTGCTCGAT